>NZ_VXCZ01000011.1:0-194108 GCF_052850795.1 Pseudomonas sp. 910_23
AATCAATCTAAAGCACGGGCGGCGCGCACTACTTGGACAGTGCTCTATACAGCGTCGCTCTATGAACCCCCAATAGACGGGCTGCCTCTGCAACAGGCCGTTGCTCTTCGGCAATCAATTGCCGCGCATGACTGATCTGTTCCGGTGTGAGTACCGGTTTAGGACCAAACCGAACGCCGCGAGCTTTGGCCGCTGCTCTCCCGGCGCTGGTGCGCTCGCCAATCAGTGACCGTTCAAAGTCAGCAATCCCTGCGAAGATCGTTAACACCATGCGACCTGCTGGTGAGGTGGTATCCGCCCAAGGCTCTGCAATAGAGCGTAGGCCTGCATCTACGTTTTTGAGCCGCTCTGCAATATGGAGCAAGTCAGTTGTTGAGCGAGCCAATCGATCCAATCTGGTTACGATCAGCACATCGCCTGGCCGCAGATGATCAAGCAGTCGGCTCAGTTCCGGACGGTCTCGGTTGGCCCCACTGACTTTTTCTTCAAAGATCCGCTTGCATCCAATTTGCCCTAGGGTAAGTCGCTGCTGCTCTAGATCTTGAGCTTGCGTCGAAACCCTGGCGTATCCAATTAGCTGTCCTGAGGTCTGCATCGCGCACCTGTCGCATAAGTTATCGCAGGTAAATTATCACTTGCGACACACTTATGCGACAGCGCGCAGACAGAAGATCAAGGTCCAATACGTGTGTCGCATAATTTAGGAGTTGAGCGAAAATAATGGACGTTCATACTTTCAGATGCCCAGACGTTACATGGAGCGTCGGGTTGCGCCTAACGGCGTTTATCTCGAGAAGGTCACCACACCTCCTAGAGGTGTAAGGACCTTTTTACAGGCCATCAGTACCCGATAGAGCGGAATACCGCCGATCACTAATAGTGAAGCTGTCACTAGACTTATCGCGGCGGGTTGGATGTGTGTCTTTTAATACTGATTTAGAGAAAAGGTCGGCGCCGGGTCAGTTACCATTCGGCCTGGCAGCATTAAATCAAGCGGTAGGCGTCGGCCGGAAGCACGGGCATTACCTGTGTTCTATGCGCCGAGCAAGTGTAAGCAATGGTTTGCTAAATTTCTTACCAAAGAAAAAGGCCCCACCTTTAATCAGGTGGAGCCTTTTTTACTTCAGATCAACGGCTGCTATCTGGAGTTCTGTGGGTAGGAACCCATGTAGAGTCCGGACGGCTGGTTGGTGGTAGGCGCGTATTGTCAGGAACAGTGGTGAAGTTGGGACGCTTGCCGCCGCGTGGCCCTTGTTCCTGAAAAATGCCGCCGTTATTACCGGTATTGGAACCGGGAGTTTTGCCATTTGCCATGAGGATTCTCCTTAGGCGATAAATGCGCATGAACCCCGAAGCTGCGGCCGCAACTGGTTGTATGCTGTACAAACAGTGTGCGTACGCATAGAATCTCGCTCCTCAGGTTCTGCGCTTGGGTAGCCGTAAGGGGGGCGTCTCGACAACATTCCCCCTTACGGCCGATTGAGTCCCGCTTTCGCGGGACTTTTCATTTAGGCCAAAAGCCAATCTCTTACAAGCGTCAGTCATTAATTTGACTAATCGCCTCGTTCTGTCTGCTTGCTGTCTGCTTGTTGACACTCTAATGATGGCCAGAGAAGACATCAAGCGTTTTTTCAGCTTTTTTGCTTGTGCATATCTTTTTATTTTGTGCATAAGCCTGTGGATAAAAAACGTGTTTAAGCCGGCACCCCTCAATTTATTCAGCCTTGAGGGGGGGCTCATAGAAGAATATATACATTTGTATGTTTTTTGATCAGCTGGTTTTTGCTTAAGCATGGTCAATTTCCTACAAATCCCTTCGTGCAAAGATTCGCACGCCTTGTGTTTGTAGGAAAAGGCTTACGCGCGATAGTTTTTTTCGATTTTTTCTTGAATTTTTACTAGCCATAGAAACGTAAATTTCACTTTAAAAGCCTCAACGCCATGGGTAGGGTCAGTGCCGAAGGCGTCGTCGAATACCTGCCTCGGTATCCTGCCGCTCTGCCTCATATTCGTAGGTCTCCACCATTGACATAAGAAGAGACGAGGAGACGAACGGATGGGTAAAGTGGAGGGCTTCCGCCCATCTGCGATACTTGGCTGCGAGCTCTCTCTCCTGACCTCCTCCTTCGCCCCGCCAGTGCGCCCCGCGGGCGTTGTACAGTCCCGTATGAGCGCCCCGCGATATTTCCTCGGATTCCAAGTCTTCCATAACATTGCGAACAGGCTCGTTGGGCCACACTCCATCCTTTCCTTCAGGGGCGCGGGCCAAAAGTTTGCCAAGGCAAACATCGGCTATTTCTGCGCGGTCGAGCTCGGAACAAAGCCTGCGGACCACCGATATCCACTCGTTCAGCTTCTCGCGGGCCAACTCTTCAGTGGTTTCATCCTGTCCAGGTATGCGCTCCAAAGCTTCCAGCAAGTTGTAGCCCCTGAGAGCCAAGCCCTCCCGTCCATATTCCGCACTGAACTCCGGAGGATCTTCGCCGGGAGTCTTGCGCTTGTACGTCCAAGCGATCGCCTGCACGAACATTTCGGGATGATCTTCGATATAGCGTTCCAGGTTCGGAATCTGATGTCCGTCACCACCTCGAAGTGATCGAGCGAGTACATCAATAAAAATGAACTCCAGCCCTGCCTTTTCCTCGAGCAGCACGTCGGGATTTCGGTTTAACAGCTTGAAGGCTTGCTGGACTGCATAGCTTTGAAGCTGATATTCGCCTTCCTTATCATTGCCGTCTTTGGGTATGTCGGAAAGCAGCCGAACCAGAAGTTCAGGACGTACCTCATCGAGCTTGAAGTGAACGGAGGAGAAGGCGGCACGCGGTCTTTTCGCGCCAAGCAGATGCCCGATGCTTTCGTTATTTTGATCCGGCGCATCGAATATGAATTCCGGTGTGACATCACGCCAGTAGCTACGACGCGCTTCAGCTGAAAGTTGATCCACGAGTGCCCACGTCGTTCTACGATAGGGTGAGAAAAGGAGCATGCGAAGAGCATCCTGCTCAGACATTTTATCGCGCAAACTCGCGAAGAGAGCCTTGTGCTGATCTCGATCAAGTGCCCCCAAAACACCAGTTGCGATGCTGTTGTGGCCGGAGTCATTCTCCTTGCTAAGGCACTGGAGAATCAGCTCTTCAAGCTGCTCTGCGTTTAAGATTCCACGCGCCAGATACCAGCCGATTTGCCGGTGAGAATTGCCTTTCATGGCAAGGTTGAAAATTCCACGTAGCCCACTGTTGGCTGCGATCTCAGTCAAAGCTTCGAATCGGAGCTTTTCGATCCGGCGTTCGCGCGCCTGAAAATCCAGCTCTTCACCAGAGAGTTCATCTGCCGATTCCTCGACCCAGCCCTGCCGGAACAGCCATTCGTGCTTATTGATGATGTCGGTCGGCTCCATCGAAGCGTAAACAGCCTTTGCAATTTTCGAAAGGGTGGCTTGTCCACCTTCGTCCGCCTTCTTTCGGCCGCGTCTTGACAGTACTGTCACACGGATTCTGTCGCGCACACGGGCGATGTCGGCGTCACTGGCCCCGGCCTGCTGCCATCCGTCGATGATTTTCCAGACGGTTTCTTGATCCTCGACAGATAGCGCGTGGAGCCGAGTGATGAGGTCGCAAATCATGTCGGCTGTGTAGGACGGCATGGTCAAAGCCATCTTGACCATTTCGCGAACAAAGTTATTGGCGGGCCCCCAAGTGCTGAAGGGGTCGCCAAACCCATATCCGTCGGGCCTCCATTTCGGCTTTTGGGTGTAGTCTCCGACGCGACTCCCGAAATCGCCGAACTGCTGGAGGCAGATCTCCCAGCCTATTGTGGGGTGCTTCTCCAGTAGCATTCGCATAGCGTTCAGTCGCGAGTCGTGGTCAGCAGCCGTCTGCGGCATCCACGCTCTGAAGATCGACCCCAGTGAGCCAATTGGCTTATTTGACCAGTTGTCGCCAATTTTGACTTCGGCGAGCCGTCCCAGAATTTTGACGACCCGAGGAAAAGTTGCGGGGTTCCAAGCCAGCCCTTCAAGCGCCCACAGAAGACCTGTTCGTTTAGGTGAGCCAAAGAGGCCTGCCGCGACAGGGCGCAGCAGTCCGAGCGTGCAAGGCGTTTCTGATCTGAGGTCGCGCTCAATAATGCTCAAGAACTCGTTGGGGGCAGCTTCCGCGTATAGAGGAAGATCGCGATCGTTCGCTTCCAGCTTCCGGGTCTCAAGCGGCTCAAGGAGTTCCCTCACTAGCTGGGCAGCAGCGAGTTCACCATCAAAGCCAAGGCGTTTCCCGAAAAGATGCTTTCCATGAACAGCGAGCAAAACTAACGTCTCAGAAATGCCTTCGCGAAGCGCTGAAGAGAACTCGCGCTTCTTGCCGTGGATGGCTGCCGCCCAACGTTCTTTCTCCGGAAGATCGAGAGCGGGGTCGTCCTCACCCAGAATTATTTTTGCGATGTCGAAAAAATGGTTGAGGTCACCTAGGGTGACAGCCCCAGCAATCGCAAATAACGAGTCGATCTTGGAAATCACTCCACGATAGTTTCCGAGGGACCACACGGGGGAATCGTTGAACTGAAGCAGCTCCTGCATGCGTCTCTCTAGTGCATCAAAGGAGAGGTCGCCCGCAAGCAGCGAAAGAGCTGTTTGGTCTGCATCGTTACGCGTATCCCATGTTCCTAAAAGTGCGAGCGGAACAAGGCTAGAGGCGGCTTGATGATTGGCAGCCCACGCAGGCGTTTTGATCGCTGGGATTGTCGAAAGTCTACGCCGCAGCACAGTGAGTGAGCGCCCTGAGGCATTAGCAAGCCTGGTTATCTCGTCGCGCCCCTTATCCATTGCTTCAAGTGCTTTGTCGAAAATCTCATAACCGAGTGGCTCTAAGATGATGTCCGGATTGGCATTCGCGGCGTTGCGCGGATAGACCACGATTGTACGCAACGACCCGCTATAGGCGCCGAACTCCCGCTCGACGTCTCGCGTGTGCGCAACCGCAATGAAATTGGTTGTGCTTTGGGCAAGTTTTGGCAGCACGCCGCATTCGTCGAACACGAGCACGCGGTCTTTATGATGGTCAAACTCCGGTTCGCTGAATATCTGGCTTAAGAACGCAACGGCTTCCTCAACTGAGTCGGCCGTGATAACAAGCGGCTCTGAGTCGCGCTTCAACAAGAACGATTTTATACGGCTGCGCCAGACGTCGTTCGCGGTGCTGAAGAGCGACGGATGAAGGGGTGGGGCTGCAACATTTGCCCAATCAGTCCAGCATTTTTCGAGAGTTCGAACGCCTCTTGATGGCCGTTCAGTTTGATTAGCAAACCATGTCTGCGCGGCAATGGATGTCTCCATCCATTGCTCTAAATCACTAACATCGTAGGCTCGAACATCCTTCCAGAGTCCCTTTGCTTGCATGGTTGTAAGCCATGTAGCCTTTCCAGGCCATCGTCGAGGGGTAACAAACACAAACGTGATGTTTTGACGATCAGCCTTACTGGTGGCTTTCACGCTTTTCGCAAAATCGCCGTCAGCTTTTGCTTTGATGTCAGCATTGACCCCGAACTCCCAGCCCGATGCTCCGGCAGGAATCCATGGCGTCCCCAGGGGGCCTTCAATAAAACCGTCCCAGCCAGGGCGCTCTGCGTCGTCGTTTCCGGGAAAGTCAACTTTCTCCAGATTCTCTCCTGTCGAATTGACGAGCGTGCGAAGCAGAACCGATAACCGGGTGCGGGCCAAAATTGTCTTAGAAAACCATTCGGTTATGTCATTGCCTGAAATTCCAAGAAACGGCGTTACGTAGGCGCGCACGCTTGCTGCGGCAACTTCGGTCTTGGCGGCGTGCGAGTCGAAGGAGTTCTGGAGGTTGAGAATATCTATAGCTGGTACGCCAAACACCCGCTCCAGCCGCGCGGCCATATCGGGCGTCGCCGACACTTTTGCATTGAGGAAATTTGAAATCCCGGGACGGCTTATACCGATAAGCTTAGCTGCGTCGGTAACCGTGAGATTCCGAGGCTTGAGGATGTTTTCTCGGACCCAATTTCCCGGGTGCAAGGAGGTATTTTCCTTTTTCATTTTTTGAGCCCGTCTTGTGTAATGTGTAAGGCTACACCTTACACCTCTAGTGTGGCCGGCGCAATTCCAGAAATATAGAACGCATACACCCTTCAGTTCGATGGTGCAGCGAGGCTTGTCGCGCCACGTAATAACTCCGCGTAGACGAGGCGAGCCCAGGGTAGGTTTAGATCCGAAAGCTCCTTAGATCGCCACATGACAGTCATCTGGGTCGATAGGGATAAATAACAAACATCGTGTGGTTATCCGAAGCGGTAGTCCAATCCCAGAGCTTGGGCTAAGCTGATGCTCCACAGCGGTTTGAGAGCTGGCGGCGGGTCTTGGTCTTTGCTGAGTCCCTTAATGAGTACCTAAATCGTTTTTGTAGCTACAGGTATTATTGATTTTACTGAGTTTGAGTCGACTGGTTCGATTCCTGTCTCGGGCAAAAGCGCACCACTGCTTCAAAGGCAATGTTTTCAGATGATCCCAGAATGGTTCTGAAGGCCAGACGAGTCGGCATTCGTGCTCGCTCTTTTGTATCTGCGCAACCTTGATGACCCAGATGCATCCCCATTCCTCGATCCAAGAGAACGACATGACCACGACTGAGATAACCCAGCAAGCGCGTCACGAAGAAGCACTCAAGCAATACCTTGAGGAGTCGCCGCAGCTTAAAGAAGAGATCAAGGACCTGAGCGCTAACGACCAGCGCGATCAGATTCAGTGGGCATTCGAGGACGAGGCAGAGAGCCAGAGCCTCCAGCCTTGGGAGTTGACCCTCAAGTACACCTCGACACCGGAAGAATTCGAAGCTGCACGGTTGGCCTTGCATAAAGAGGCGGCCGAGGTGCTGGGCGTCGAATGGGACGAGTACTGCGAGATGAATAATCTTGTAGTTTAAAAGCAGCCGCGAGTTTCAAGCTGCAAGCGGCAAGTTGTCTCGCAGCCTTCTTGCAGCTTGCAGCTGGCAACTACTCAGATACTGAGGCGCATCGACAGATCCACTGCCTTCACATCCTTGGTCATCGCGCCGATGGAGATGAAGTCCACACCGGTTTCAGCGATAGGCAGCAGGGTACTTTCATTGATCCCGCCGCTGGCTTCCAGCTTGGCCTTGCCGGCGTTCAAGCGCACGGCCTCGCGCATGTCTACCAGGCTCAGTTCATCGAGCATGATGATGTCGGCTCCCGCCGCCAGGGCTTCGCGCAACTCATCCAGGTTTTCCACTTCGATTTCCACCGGCTTGCCTGGGGCGATCTTGTGGGCGGCCGTAATCGCCTGGGCAATGCCACCGCAGGCGGCAATATGGTTTTCCTTGATCAGGAACGCGTCATACAGCCCGATGCGGTGATTGTGGCAACCGCCACAGGTGACCGCGTATTTTTGCGCCAGGCGCAGGCCCGGCAATGTCTTGCGAGTGTCCAGCAGCTTGACCTGGGTACTGGCGACAAAGTCCGCGAGGAACTGCGCTCGGGTGGCTACACCTGACAGCATCTGTAAAAAATTCAGCGCACTGCGTTCACCTGTGAGCAGCGAGCGTGCCGGGCCTTCAAGGTGGAACAGCGCCTGGTTGGGGCTCACACGTTCACCGTCGGCCACCTGCCAATGCACGGCCACCCGTGGGTCCAGTTGGCGAAATACCGCATCCACCCAGGCCGTACCGGCAATAACAGCCGCTTCGCGGGTAATGATCGTGGCCTTGGCCAGCCGTTCGGCGGGGATCAACTGCGCGGTGATATCGCCACTGCCGATGTCTTCCAGCAGTGCGCGGCGCACGTTGGCTTCGATTTCGGCGGTGAGGTCGGCAAGACGGAGGTTCGGCATAACAGGCTCCACAAACAAAGTGCCTGGATTATAGGGGCTGCGTGCGTTCGAACCCAGCGCGCCGCTCATTTACAGCGTAAAGGCAGAGTTTGCTGGCGCAACCCCCCTCATTTGCAAGATAATCTCGCGCCTTTCAATTGGCGTCATAGCTTTGACGTCGAGGTGGTAGCCGGTTTATTTGCAGCGCACTGCCGTGCCTGCCCCGTTCTTTGCCCCTCTCAACACCGCCGTTTCAGGAGGCCAGGATGCACAATGACGGAAAGGTGGTGCCTATCAACAGGGCACAGGCCACGCCATCGCCGCTCGCGCGTCTGCCGGTGGTGTTGCTGCAGGTGCGTGACAAGGCCGCGCAACAATTGCAGCAGGGTTTGCAGGAACTGTTCGATAACGCCGACGACACCCTGTTCGAAATGGCTGACAAGGCCCGAAGCACCGTCGACCATCATATTTTTTTCGAAGCAATGCGCGACCTGCGCCTCAAGCGCAAGAACTTCGAACGCGTGTTCATGGAGCAGCTGTTTGTCGCCTTCGCCAATCTGGGCCAGGCCGGAAGCGGCGATCTGCACCTGGTGCCGGTGGTGTCCTACGAAGCGGTATCCGGTACCAGTGCCGACGACATGGAAAAAGCCGTAGCCCTTGAGGCGATGCTCGGTCGGGTGCGACATCGTGATGGCTTGGCCCTGGGACAGTTAAGCGCGCGCATGAGCCGATTGCTGGGCCGGCGACTGGATGACCATACCAACCCACTGGGTCCGGCACTGCTCTGTGAGTTTTTCCTGCAGGCAGGGCGCAGTCTGGGGGTGGAAATCCGCGTCAAACTGATCATGCTCAAACTCTTTGAAAAATACGTGCTCAGTGACGCGGACCTGTTGTATGGCGAAGCCAATCAACTGCTGGTCGCCGTTGGTGTACTGCCTGAACTCAAGGCCGTGCCATCCCGTCGTCCCGGCGGGCGCGCCAGCCGGGAACACCAACGCGCCAGCCAGCCGATCGTCGACCCGCCGCTCGATAAAAGCGGCCAGCAAGCGTTCAGCGCATTGCAGAAGTTACTGCAAGCCGTGCGTGGCAGCGTGGCGCCGACGCTCGAAGCCAGTGCCGAGCCGCAACCCATTGCCACCCGTGATCTGCTACGCCTGCTGTCGCATTTGCAGCAATACGTTCCCGAGCCCGAGGCTGAAGACGATTTCGACCTGCGTAACCAGCTTGAACAGCTGCTCACCCGAGTCAGCGTCAAGAGTGGCAAGTCGCGGGTCCTGGAAGATGCTGACGAAGATGTAATCAATCTGTTCGCTATGCTGTTCGCGTTCATACTCGGTGATAGCAGCGTGCCGGACGCGTTCAAGGGCCTGATCGCCCGTTTGCAGATCCCCTTGCTGAAAGTCGCCGTGCTGGACAAGAGCCTGTTCAGTTGCACGCGCCATCCGGCGCGACGCTTGCTCAATGACATCGCGGGCGCCGTCATGGGCTGGAACCCGCCCGAAGACGCCTCCCGCGATACTCTGTACCTGTGTGTCGAGCAGGTCGTGCAGCGTTTATTGAATGAGTTTGTTGAAGCCCCGGCGATTTTCTCCCAGCTACTGACGCAATTCAGCGCGTTTACCGCTGATGAATCCAGGCGCAGCGAGTTGCTTGAGCGCCATACCCGTGAGGCCGAGCAGGAGCGCCTGCATACCGAGGCTGCCCGCCAACGTGTGGCGCAGGTGCTTGATCGAAGGCTGGCGGGCAAGGTTCTGCCGCAGTTTGTGGTGCAATTCCTCCAGCAAGCCTGGAGCCAGGTGTTGCTATTGGCCATGCTCAAGCATGGCGGACAGTCGCTGCAATGGCAGGCAGCGCTGCGCACCCTGGATGAGTTGATCTGGAGCGTCGGCCTGCGGGAAGACACCGAAGCGGGCCGGCATTTGCTTGAGCAACTACCCGCGTTGCTCAAGGCGTTGCGTGACGGTTTGGCCGCTGCGGCGTTCGACTCTTTCAGCACCCGTGAATTTTTCCGGCGGTTGCAGACCATGCATGTTCAGTGTTGCGGGGGCGACGGCGCCGAAGTGCTGGTCGAAGTCCGTGAGTCCTTCACGCTTGGCACCGGTGCGCCGTCCGTCGTTGCGCCGCTGCCCGATGATGACCCCGACCTGCTCAAGGCCAGGCAGTTGCAGATCGGCGCCTGGGTAGCGTTTCAGCACGATCAGGAAATCACCCTGCGCTGCAAGTTGACGGCAATCATGCCGCCTGCCAATACCTGTATTTTCGTCAGCCGCACCGGGCTCAAGGTTCTGGAAAAAACTACCGACCAGTTAGCCCATGCGTTCAAGCGTGGTGTGCTGCGCACGCTGGATGATGGCCCTTTGTTCGAGCGTGCATTGGCTGCGGTGATGGGCGACCTGCGTCAACTCAAACGCGGCACGTGATCGCAACCGCAGGGTGGAACGCGGCATACTGGTAACACCTCGTCTCATTTCAGGAGCCTGTATGCAGTTGGACCCCGCCAGCGGTTGGTGCCAGGGCATCCGTCATTGCCCGTCGCCCAACTTCAACGAGCGCCCTGAAGGCGAAATCTCGCTGTTGGTGGTGCATAACATCAGCTTGCCTCCAGCGCAGTTTGCCACGGGCAAGGTGCAAGAGTTTTTTCAGAATCGTCTGGATGTGTCAGAGCACCCCTACTTTGCCGGTATCGACCACCTACGCGTGTCTGCGCATTTTCTGATTGAACGTGACGGCACTGTGACGCAATTTGTCTCGTGCCGGGACCGGGCCTGGCACGCCGGTATTTCCAGCTTCGAGGGGCGCGAGGTGTGCAATGATTTCTCGCTGGGGATCGAACTGGAAGGCACAGACGAACTGCCGTTCACCGATGCCCAGTACGCGGCGCTGACCGAGCTGACGCGCCAGTTGCTCAAGGCTTACCCAAAGATCACTCGCCAACGTATTTGTGGTCACAGCGATATCGCTCCGGGGCGCAAGACCGACCCGGGCCCCGCTTTTGATTGGGCGCGCTTTCTCGGCGCCCTGCAGGATGGAGGACACGAACAATGAGTTTCCTGGTGTTGGTGCTGGCGGTGTGGATCGAGAAGTTCTCGGCCTTGCGCCTGCGGTTGCAGCGCGACGGTGGATGGCTGCGTGAGCTGGCCAAGCTGGAGTCGAGCCCGCGCATGGGCAAGCGACCCTGGCTGATCCTGACGCTACTGGTGCTGCTGCCGGTAGCGTTGCTGGCGCTGTTGTTGTTGGTACTGGAGCCGGTGGCCTATGGCCTGTTGGCGTTACCGGTGCACATGCTGGTGGTTATCTATAGCCTGGGCCGTGGTGATTTATTGGCAGGGCTGGGGCCGTTCCGTGATGCCTGGCGACGTGGCGACCTGCAAGCTGCAGAGCATGTGGCCGAGCGCGACCTGAAGCTTGGCGCCGACAGTGGCGAGCAATTGCTGGAGCGGGTCCAGGGCTATCTGTTGTGGCAGGCGTACCAGAGCTTTTTTGCGGTGATTTTCTGGTATTTCCTGCTGGGCCCGGTGGCGGCTTTGGCCTACCGGCTGTTGGCGCTGGCCAGCGAACATAGCCAGAATCCCTTGGTGGCCGAACGTGCCGCGCAGTTGCGTCACGCGTTTGACTGGTTGCCGGTACGCCTGTTGGCGGCGAGCTTTGCTTTGGTGGGCAACTTTGTCGGGGTCAGTCGGGTGATGCTCCACGAACTGCTGAGCTGGGACATCAGCGCGGCGCAGTTGATGGAAAAGGTCGGGCTGGCCGCGGCTGAAATCCCTCCTCCAGTGGTGGGGGCTGACGGCATCAATAGCCTGGATCGGTTGTGGGAGCTGCTGCTGCGTGCGGCGGTGTTGTGGTATGCCGGGTTTGCCATCTGGACTGTATTGCCCTGAATACTGTGGGAGGTGGGCTTGTCCCCGATGACCACCGGGATCTACACCTCTTGTGGGAGGGGGCTTGCTCCCGATGGCGGCCTCCGGGCCGACCAGGGTGCTGGATCAGACCGAGTACATATCCATTCCTGCGGTAACGGCCACGGTTGGTTCCGCTTTTACAGCGGGTCACTTTGGAAAAGAGCCCCAAAGTAACCAAAGGGCTCTTGCCCCACCACTCGGCACCTCGCTTAGGCTCGGTGTGCCCGTAATCCGCCAGTGATTTGGGGGGCCGCCGCCACGCGCCATCCATGGCGCGGGGCGGCTAAACCGGCATCCCTGCCGGTTTACCCCCCAAATCCCTGTCGAATTCCGGCCAGCGTGGTTTGACGGGGCGCTTAAGATCAAGATCAAAAGCAGATCAAGATCAAGAGCGGCTCGCTTCGCATCGTGGTTACGGGGGCAAGCCCTCCTACATGTGCTCTCCGGATCTGCCGTTAACCTTACGTTACAAAACTTCCCTTCGAATTGAGCTATACAGACAGAGCGCCAAATAGTGGCTATCTGCCGCCGCCCTGCGCCTCAATAACAATAAAAGAAGGGGAGGTCACCTGTGATGAGCTTGCTCTATCCTGCCGTTGCGCTGATGAACCGCCTGAGCTTCGGCATGAAGTTCAGCCTGATCAGCGTGCTGTTTCTGCTGCCGATGCTGGCGACCAACTATTACCTGGTGCGTGACTCGTGGCGCGAATTCCAGGGCACCCGTGTCGAACTGCAAAGTCTCGACCTGCTTGGCAGCAGCCTGGCATTGCGTCGTGAGTTGGAAACGCTCAACAACCAGGTGCAGATCAACGTCATTCTCGGGCAGTCCGGCAAGGCGGCTGATCTTGAAGCGCAGATCACTGCCCTGGAGCAAGGTGTGCTGGAGCGGTTGCAGGGGTTGCACGCCATGGCGACGCAGCCCGAGCAAGTCGAGGTTTTTGAAAACAAGCGCGACGAGCTGATCGCCGCGTTCAAGGCGCAGCAACAGGAAACCTCGTTGCTCAACAAAGCGGCGTTGATCGGCAAGTTACTCAACCAGGCCCAGATGCTTAGCCAAATTATCGCCAGCCAAGCCGGCTTGAGCCGTGATGTGCAGAGTGACCTGCGCCAACTCAGCGACCTGGTCACTGCGGTCACCCCACAGGTCACCCAACTACTCGGTGAGGGCCGCGCGATGGGCGCGTATTCCCTGGGCCAGGGCTTTATCAATTCCTCCTCCAGTACGCGCTTTGACGAGTTACTGCAGCAGGTGGAAAAGCTCCAGGGCGAATACGGCTTGAAGCTGCAGGACGCGCTGGGCGCCAGCAACGCCGCGCATGCAGCACTCGATAGCTTGGCGCAAGCCAGCCAGGCCAGCCTCAAGCAAGGCAGTGAGTTGTTCGAAGAACAGGTGGTGATGGCCGAGACCCTGGATACACCTTGGCAAGGTTTTTACGACGGCGTCAGTCAACTGATGGCCAAGACCTATCAACTCGATGACGCCACCTTAGCGTTCATCGGCCAGCAACTGGAGCAGCGTCTGACGCAAAACCGCCTGCACATGGTGTTGCTGGTCGCGGCCCTGGTGGCGGTATTTGCGCTGATCTTCTACTTGTATGCAGGTTTCTTTGTCTCCACCCGCACTACCTTGCGCAGCCTGGGGGCGATGATGGACAAAGTCGCGGCCGGTGACATGACGGTCACTTTCGTCGCCCACAGCCGCGACGAGCTGGGAGACCTGGGCCAAGTATTCAATGGCACCGTGGCCAAGATCCACGACCTGATTGAGCGCGTCGGGCATACGGTCAGCCAGGTCGAGTTGCAGGCCAGCCAGGTACAGACGGTTTCGGCACAGAGTAACCAGGCGGTTTCCGGCCAACGCAGCCAGATCGAACAAGTGGCAACGGCGATGAACCAGATGTCTGCCACCGCGCAGGAGGTAGCGCGCAGCGCGGCGGCGGCGGTCAACAGTGCACAGAGCGTCAATGATGAAACCGTCAGCGGGCGGGCGCTGGTGCAATCTCAACAAAGCGGAATCGCACGCCTGGCTTTGGAGATCGATGAGTCGGTGCGGGTGATCAATCAGTTGGCGGCCGATAGCCAGTCCATCAGCAGCGTATTGGAGGTGATCAAGAGCATCGCCGAGCAAACCAATTTGCTGGCGCTCAACGCGGCCATCGAAGCTGCGCGTGCCGGTGAGCAAGGACGCGGTTTTGCCGTAGTGGCCGATGAGGTGCGCACCCTGGCCCGGCGTACCCAGCATTCCACCGGAGAAATTGAACAAATGATCAGCCGCTTGCACAGCGGCGTCGGCGCAGCGGTAAAGGCGATGGGCAGTAGCCATGAAATGGCGAGTGGCACGGTAGGGCAGTCGGAAAAGGTCCAGCACGCCCTGGAAAATATCCTCGGTGCCGTAGGCATGATTGTTGACCAGAACCAGCAGATCGCCGCTGCCGTGGAGCAGCAAACGGCGGTCGCTCACGACATCGACCAGAATATTGTCCAAATCAACCGCGCCGGTGAACATGCAGCACAAGGCGCCCAACAGACCGAAGCGGCCAGCCGGCAGTTGTCGGCGCAGGTCATTGAGCTGAAGCAATTGATTGGCGCGTTTCGGGTGTAAGAACTTTCTGTGGGACTGGGCCATGAATCACGTGGCATTTGTCCTGATTTGCCGGGCTGTGTTTTATCGCGACGTGAATGGGTGAGAATTTGTTTCATCAGTCACGGTCACGAGGGGATACGACGATGGCCGCTGCAATCGGCATCAAAGGGCATTGTGCCCAGTGCAACATGACGTTTGAACTCAAGCCTTGGCAACTGAACGCCATCGCCATGGAAGTACCGTTTGACTGTGCGTACTGCCACTCGGGCCTGCAGTTGTGCTGCCACAAGCAGTTGCGTCAGTTTCGCGCCCTGGACCAGTGGGCGCTGGTCCGGCCCGGCATGATCATGCTGACGTGCGCGACCTTGCTGATGGCGTTGTTCGCAGAGTGGTTGGGGCTGCTCAGCGTGATCGGGCAGTTGAACATTTCGCTGGTCGCGGTGTTGATTCATCTGCTGGTCGTGCGCTATGCCCGTTATCGGCAAAGGATGACCTTGAACTTGCAGGTCATCAGCCCGCTACCAGTTGAACAGCTCGCACGCATTGCGTGTGCTCGTCTCACCCAGCAATAAAGGGCTGATGCCCATACGCTCAGCCAGGGCGGTGCAGATAGCCGGCAGGTGCTGCGGGCTATTGCGCTGGTTGGGATACATGGCCGGGGCCATGTCCGGCGAATCGGTTTCCAGTACCACGGCTTCAAGGGGCAATTGTGCCAGTACCTTGTGCATGCGCAGGGCCTGGGGCCAAGTGGCGGCGCCGCCCAGACCGAGTTTGAAACCCAGTTTGATGTACTCGCGGGCCTCTTCAATGCTGCCGGCGAACGCATGAATGATCCCGCCCCTCGGTAGACGGATGCGCTTGAGCGTGGCAATCACGACGGCGTGGCTGCGGCGTACATGCAGCAAGGCGGGGAGTTGGAAATCCGCCGCGAGTTTCAGCTGGGCTTCGAACAGGCTTTGCTGGCGCTCGCGATCCAGGTGCTCAAGGAAGTAATCCAGACCGATTTCGCCCACGGCGCAGAGTTGCCGATGGCCGTGCAAGCGCGTCAACCAGTCACCCAGCTCCAGCAGGTCGGCAGGGCGATGCTCATCGAGATACACCGGGTGCAAACCAAAGGCAGCGAACAAACCGTCGTCCTGCTGCACCAGATCCCACAGCCGCTGCCAGTTTTTCTGATACACCCCCAGTACCACCAGACGCCGTATCCCGAGTTCACGGCTATGGGCGAGGACTTGCGGGCGGTCGTGATCGAAGTCCGCAAAGTCCAGGTGGGTGTGGGTGTCGATCAGCTCCACGTTCAGGCCTCGTGAATGCGCTGCTTGAACGTGCGGCCAATCGCATGCACGCCCGGTTGGTACTGCTCTTCTTCGATGGCCGCCAGGGCCAGGCGCAGGGCTGTCTCGGCGATCAGTTGATGTTGCTGGGCCATGGCGTTGACTGGCAGCGGCAGGAAGTCCAACAGTTGGGTGTCGCCAAAGGTGCCCAGGCGTAGCGGCCGCGACCGGAGCGGGAAGTCATGCAGCGCATCGAACACGCCTTGCAGCAGCACGTAGGAGGTAGTCACCAGTGCGTCAGGCAAATGCCCCAGGCGCTGCAGCAGTTGCTCCATCAGCTGTCGGCCACAGTCACGGCTGAAGGCTTCGCCCTGTTCGATGATCACTTCGCCGGTGAAGTCTTGCAGCGCTTCACGAAAACCCGCAGTACGTTCCTGGCTGATGCTCAGCTCGGGACGTGCGCCGATCAGCGCGATTTGCTTGGGCAGCGGTTGTAGCAGGCTGCTGGTGAGTTGCTGACAGGCCTGGTGATCATCGCTGACCACTGAGCAGAACTGGTCAGGCTCCATCACCCGGTCGATGGCAATCACCGGCAACCCCTTGGCTTGCAAGTCGCGATAGCTGTCATCGCTGGCCGGCAGGCAACTGGCGACGAACAACGCATCGCAACGCCGCGCACGGAACAGTTGCAGCAGTTGGCGTTCGCTGTCGGCTTCGTCATCGGAGCTGGCAATCAGCAACTGATAGCCCCGTGCCCGGGCGCCTTGCTCCAACAGCTTGGCAATGCGTGCGTAGCTGGGGTTTTCCAGGTCTGGCAGGATGAACCCCAGGGTGCGCGTATGCCGGCTGCGCAGCCCGGCGGCTTGAGGGTTGGGAGTAAAACCATGGGCCTGGACCACGGCACGCACACGCTCAACGGTTGCGTTGCTGATGCGCTGTTGTTCGGCCTTGCCATTGATGACATAGCTGGCGGTGGTCACGGACACACCGGCCAGACGTGCAATATCACTGAGTTTCAAACCGGGATTTCCTTGTTTTTTAGAGCGTGCCCCGACATTTTGTCCAATCGTAACCGATTCCAGCCCACGACCAATGTCCCACGACAGGTGCCGAGTGGTGCTTCAAGCTTGCGCAATTAACGCGTAATCTGCCATAAATTCTAGATTAAACGTTTCAGCAAGCGTATTTTTACGATGTTCGCCGCTGAGTGGCTACTGCCAATTGACCACTCAGTCAGTTATTTTTGAACGTCTCGCGCTGATTTATTCAAAACAATACCTAGTGCGCACATCGCACTAACTAGGAGAACGGCATGCTTGAGCTCACTGTAGAGCAGATATCCATGGGCCAGGTGGCTGTGGATAAATCTGCTGCCTTGCACCTGCTCGCTGACAAACTGGTGGCCGATGGCCTGGTTGCCGAGGGGTATCTGAGCGGCCTGCAAGCCCGTGAAGCCCAGGGTTCGACCTTTCTCGGCCAGGGCATCGCCATTCCCCACGGTACGCCAGAGACCCGCGACCAGGTGTTCACCACGGGTGTGCGCCTGCTGCAGTTCCCCGAAGGGGTGGACTGGGGTGATGGCCAGATCGTCTACCTGGCGATTGGCATCGCCGCCAAATCCGACGAACACCTGCGCTTGCTGCAACTGCTGACCCGTGCCCTCGGTGAAACCGACCTCGGCCAGGCGTTGCGCCGTGCCGGCAGTGCCGAAGCGTTGTTGAAGCTGTTGCAAGGTGCGCCCCAGGAACTGGCGCTGGATGCGCAGATGATCAGCCTGGGCGTGTCTGCCGATGATTTTGAAGAGTTGGTATGGCGCGGTGCGCGCCTGCTGCGCCAGGCCGACTGCGTGAGCAATGGTTTTGCTGCGGTGTTGCAACAGGTCGACGCGTTGCCCCTGGGCGATGGCCTGTGGTGGTTGCACAGCGAACAGACAGTCAAGCGCCCGGGCCTGGCGTTTGTCACGCCGGACAAACCCATGCGCTACCTCGGCCAGCCGCTGCATGGCCTGTTCTGCCTGGCGAGCCTGGGCGAAGCCCACCAAACATTGCTTGAACGCTTGTGTGCCCTGTTGATTGAAGGGCGCGGCCAGGAATTGGGGCGTGCCACCAGCAGCCGTGCGGTGCTTGAAGTGCTGGGCGGCGAATTGCCACCGGACTGGCCCAGCGCCCGCATCAGCCTGGCCAACGCCCACGGCCTGCACGCACGCCCAGCCAAGATCCTTGCGCAACTGGCGAAAAGTTTTGATGGCGATATCCGCGTGCGCATCGTTGATGGACCGGTGGGCGCGGTATCGGTCAAAAGTTTGAGCAAGTTGCTCAGCCTCGGTGCGCGTCGTGGCCAGGTGCTGGAGTTTGTCGCCGAGCCGACGATTGCCGGCGATGCACTGCCTGCACTGTTGGCCGCGGTAGAGGAGGGTCTTGGCGAGGAGGTCGAACCATTGCCGACCCTGAGCGCCCAGCCTGCTCCTGTGGATATCGAGCCGGTGCTCAGCGCGCCATCGAGCGGCAGCCAGATCCAGGCCATCGCCGCCGCGCCGGGCATCGCCATCGGCCCGGCGCATATCCAGATTCCACAGCTGTTCGATTACCCCCTGCGCGGTGAGTCTGCCGCCATCGAACGCCAACGCCTGCACGCCGCCCTGGGCGATGTGCGTAAGGATATCCAGGGCCTGATCGAGCGTAGCCAGGCCAAGGCCATCCGCGAGATTTTCATTACCCATCAGGAGATGCTCGACGACCCGGAGCTGACCGACGAAGTCGATACCCGCCTCAAGCAAGGCGAAAGCGCCGAAGCTGCGTGGATGAGCGTGATCGAAGCCGCCGCCAAGCAGCAGGAAGCCTTGCAGGACGCCTTGCTGGCCGAGCGTGCCGCTGACCTGCGTGACATCGGCCGTCGCGTGCTGGCGCAGTTGTGCGGCGTCGAAACCGCCCAGGAGCCCAGCGAGCCCTACATTCTGGTGATGGATGAAGTCGGCCCTTCGGACGTTGCGCGCCTGGACCCGGCCCGCGTAGCCGGCATTCTGACTGCCCGCGGTGGTGCCACCGCTCACAGCGCCATCGTCGCGCGCGCCCTGGGGATTCCCGCCTTGGTCGGTGCTGGTGCTGCGGTGCTGCTGCTGAGCGCCGGTACGCCACTGCTGCTCGACGGCCAGCGCGGTCGCCTGCATGTCGACCCGGACGCCGCCACCCTGCAACGCGCCACCGTGGAGCGCGACACCCGCGAACAACGCTTGCAAGCTGCCTCGGCTCAACGCCACGAGCCGGCGCTGACCCGTGACGGTCACGCCGTGGAAGTGTTCGCCAATATCGGTGAAAGCGCCGGTGTGGCGAGTGCGGTGGAGCAGGGCGCCGAAGGCATTGGCCTGCTGCGCACCGAACTGATTTTCATGGCCCACCCTCAGGCGCCGGACGAGGCTACCCAGGAAGCCGAGTACCGCCGCGTCCTCGATGGGCTCGGCGGTCGCCCGCTGGTGGTGCGCACCCTCGATGTAGGCGGCGACAAGCCCTTGCCCTATTGGCCCATCGCCCAGGAAGAAAACCCCTTCCTTGGCGTGCGCGGCATTCGCCTGACCTTGCAACGCCCGCAGATCATGGAAGCGCAATTGCGGGCACTGCTGCGTTCGGCGGATAACCGGCCGCTGCGCATCATGTTCCCCATGGTCGGCAGCGTGGATGAATGGCGCGCCGCCCGCGACATGACCGAGCGCTTGCGCCTGGAAATCCCGGTCGCCGATTTGCAACTGGGCATCATGATCGAAGTGCCGTCAGCCGCCTTGCTGGCGCCGGTACTGGCCAAGGAAGTCGACTTCTTCAGCGTCGGCACCAACGACCTGACCCAGTACACCCTGGCCATCGACCGCGGCCACCCGACCCTGTCGGCCCAGGCCGATGGCTTGCACCCGGCAGTCCTGCAACTGATCGACATCACCGTGCGCGCCGCCCATGCCCATGGCAAATGGGTCGGCGTGTGCGGTGAGTTGGCGGCAGACCCGCTGGCGGTGCCGGTGCTGGTCGGCCTGGGTGTGGATGAGTTGAGCGTGTCGGCTCGCAGCATTCCTGAAGTGAAGGCGCGGGTGCGCGAATTCAGTCTGAGCGAGGCCCAGGGCCTGGCGCAACAAGCACTGGCGGTGGGTTCGCCCGCGCAAGTGCGTGCCCTAGTGGAGGCCGTGTAGATGGCGAAGATTCTGACCCTGACGCTGAACCCGGCGTTGGACCTGACGGTGCGCCTGGCGCGCCTGGAGCCCGGTGCAGTCAATCGCAGTGAGGCGATGTTGACCCACGCGGCCGGCAAGGGCGTGAATGTGGCGCAGGTGCTGGCCGACCTGGGCCACCACGTCAGCGTTGGCGGGTTTCTCGGTGACGCGAACCCTCAGGCTTTCGACGCGCTGATCGCCAGCCGCGGGTTTGGCGATGCGTTCGTCCGCGTGCCGGGCGAAACCCGCAGCAATATCAAGATTGCCGAACAGGACGGACGTGTCACCGATATCAATGCGCCGGGGCCGCTGGTGAGTGAAGCGGCGCAAACAGCGCTGCTTGAGATGATCGCGAAGAAGGGTGCGCAATTCGATGCGGTGGTGGTGGCCGGCAGCTTGCCGCGCGGCGTCAGCCCGCAGTGGTTTCAAGCACTGTTGGGTCAGTTGAAAGACCTCGGTTTGAAAGTCGCCCTGGACACCAGTGGTGAAGCGTTGCGCGCTGGTTTGCAGGCTGGCCCGTGGCTGGTCAAACCCAATACCGAAGAGCTGGCAGAGGCCCTGGATAATGCCACCGATGCCATCAGCCAATTGCATCAGCAAGGCGTCGAGCATGTGGTGGTCTCCGACGGCGCCGCAGGCGTGACCTGGTACCGCCCAGGCGCGGCTCTACACGCCACGCCACCCAAGGTGACGGTGGCCAGTACCGTGGGCGCTGGCGACTCGCTGCTGGCCGGGATGCTTCACGGTTTGCTCAGTGGCGATACGCCTGAGCACACTTTGCGCCGCGCCACGGCGATTGCCGCGATGGCCGTCACGCAGATCGGTTTTGGCATCAGCGATGACGCGCAGTTGGCGCGCCTGGAAAGCGGCGTCGATGTACGCGCGCTGACAGAACAATAAGAGGGTTTGTGATGAAGTTAGCCATTGTTACCGCCTGCCCCAACGGCATGGTCACCAGTGTGCTGTGCGCCCGCTTGTTGGACGCCGCCGCCCAGCGCATGGGCTTGCACACCAGTGTCGAGGTCGTTGATGTGCAGCGCCCGGAACGTCAGTTGTCCCAAGCCACGATCGATGATGCCGAGTGGGTACTGCTGGTCAGCAGCACGCCGGTGGATATGCAGCGTTTTGTCGGCAAACGCGTGTTTCAGACCACACCGGCCCAGGCGCTGGCAGATGTCGAAGGCGTATTGCGCCGGGGCGCTGAAGAGGCCCAGGTGTATGTGGCCAGTGACGCCCCGGTATCGGCGAAGAATGCGCCGCGTATTGTCGCGATTACTGCGTGCCCGACCGGGGTAGCCCACACCTTCATGGCCGCCGAAGCCTTGCAGCAGACCGCCAAGCGCTTGGGCTACGACTTGCAGGTCGAGACCCAAGGCTCGGTCGGCGCCCGCACACCGCTGAGCCCGCAAGCCATCGCCGAGGCCGACGTGGTGTTACTGGCGGCGGATATTGAAGTTGCCACCGAGCGTTTTGCCGGCAAGAAAATTTACCGCTGTGGCACCGGTATCGCCCTCAAGCAATCCGAAGCCATCCTTAACAAAGCCCTGGCTGAAGGCGCGGTGGAAAACGCCGGCAGTGGCGCGCCGGCCAAGTCGGAGAAAACCGGGGTCTACAAGCACCTGCTCACTGGCGTGTCGTACATGTTGCCGATGGTGGTGGCGGGGGGCTTATTGATCGCCTTGTCATTTGTGTTCGGCATCCATGCTTTCGAACAGCCAGGCACCTTGGCAGCGGCGCTGAAAAGCGTCGGTGACCAGGCCTTCCTGCTGATGGTGCCGCTGCTGGCGGGCTACATCGCCTACTCGATCGCCGACCGTCCTGGCCTGGCGCCGGGCATGATCGGCGGCTTGCTGGCGGGGACGCTGGGGGCTGGGTTTATCGGCGGCATCCTGGCCGGTTTCGTCGCGGGTTACTGCGTCAAGCTGATCAGCCGTGCGGTGCAATTGCCCCAGAGCCTGGAGGCGCTCAAGCCGATCCTGATCATCCCGTTGCTGGCCAGCCTGTTCACCGGCCTGGTGATGATCTACCTGGTGGGCCCGCCGGTCGCACGTTTGCTGACGGGTCTCACCGATTTTCTCAGCACCATGGGCACTACCAACGCAGTGCTGCTGGGCATTTTGCTCGGCGGCATGATGTGCGTGGATTTGGGCGGGCCGATCAACAAGGCGGCGTATGCGTTTTCCGTCGGCCTGCTGGCGGCGTCGAGCGGCGCACCGATGGCCGCGACCATGGCTGCCGGCATGGTGCCGCCGATTGGCATGGGCATCGCTACGTTATTGGCTCGGCGCAAGTTCGCCCAGACTGAACGCGAAGCCGGCAAGGCCGCGATGATCCTGGGCCTGTGCTTTATCTCCGAAGGCGCGATCCCGTTCGCGGCCAAAGATCCGCTGCGCGTGATCCCGGCCAGCATCGCCGGTGGCGCGCTGACCGGTGCGCTGTCGATGTACTTCGGCTGCAAGTTGGCCGCGCCCCATGGCGGGTTGTTTGTGCTGGTGATTCCGAATGCGATGAACCACGCGTTGTTGTACTTGCTGGCGATTGTGGCGGGCAGTGTGTTGACGGGGTTGGTGTATGCGCTGCTCAAGCGACCGGAAGCCGTGGAGCTGACGGTCACTGCTGCCAGGGGCTGATGGGATTCAGAATGTGGGAGGGGGCAAGCCCCCTCCCACATTTGGATCTCCATTGTTTGTAAGGCCGGTGTCATCTTCGCTTCATCCCATCATGCTTAAGTGGCCCTTTTGATACTCAAGAGGGCACCTGCATGAGCCACTTCGATCTCGGCCGCCGCCGCGTGATGCAAGCCGTGGGCGCCGGCCTGTTGTTGCCGGGCCTGGCCCCTGCGGTGATCGCTTCGGTGAAGGACCGGCCGCAACTCACCGATGGCGTGCAATCGGGCGACCTGCTCGGCGACCGTGCGATGATCTGGAGCCGCAGCGACCGCCCCGCGAAGATGGTGGTGGAGTGGGATACGCGCAGTGTGTTCAGCAACCCCCGCCGCTTGGTTTCCCCGCTGGCCGACAGCCGCAGCGACTTTACTGCCCGTGTCGAGCTCACCGGTTTGCCGGTCGATCAGTCGATCTTCTACCGTGTTCACTTCGAAGACGCCCAGACCGGCGTCGCCAGTGAACCCTGGTTCGGTCACTTGCGCAGCGAGCCGCAACAGCGTCGCGATATCCGCTTTGTATGGAGCGGCGACACCGTTGGTCAAGGCTTCGGCATCAACCCGGAGATTGGCGGTATGCGTATCTACGAAGCCATGCGCCTGCGCCTGCCAGACTTTTTTATCCACAGCGGCGACACCATCTACGCCGACGGCCCGGTGCCCGCGCAGTTGACCACCGAAGGCGGACGTATCTGGCGCAACATCACCACCGAGGCCAAGAGCAAAGTGGCGGAAACCCTCGATGAGTATCGCGGCAATTACCGCTACAACCTGCTGGATGAAAACGTGCGCCGCTTCAATGCCCAAGTGCCGCAAATCTGGCAGTGGGACGATCATGAGGTGATCAATAACTGGTCCTCCAGCAAGCAACTGGATGAGCGTTACCAGACCCGCGACATCAATACCCTGGTCGGCCGTGCGCGGCAGGCCTGGCTGGAATATTCACCGATGCGCCGCCAGAGTGCCGACGGCGGCGGGCGTATTTATCGCAAGCTCAGTTACGGGCCGCTGCTGGACGTGTTTGTGCTGGATATGCGCAGCTATCGTGGGCCGAATGATGACAACCTGGGCGGCGAAAAACCCTTCCTCGGTCGCCAGCAACTGGACTGGCTCAAGCGCGAACTCAAGGCGTCGCAGGCGCAATGGAAGGTGATCGCCGCCGACATGCCGATCGGCCTGGGCGTGCCCGACGGTGAAGTCAGCCCCGGCGTGGCGCGTTGGGAAGCCATCGCCAATGGCGACCCCGGCCCGGCGCAAGGGCGTGAGCTGGAGATTGCCGAACTGCTTGGCTTTCTGCGTGCGCAGAAGGTGCGCAATCATGTGTGGCTGACGGCCGATGTGCACTACTGCGCGGCGCACCACTACCACCCGGACCGGGCGGCGTTCCAGGATTTCGAGCCGTTTTGGGAGTTTGTGGCAGGGCCGCTGAATGCCGGCAGCTTCGGGCCGAATCCGTTGGATAAAACCTTTGGCCCGCAAGTGGTGTTCGAGAAAGCGCCGCCTGCGCAAAACACCTCGCCGTTTGCTGGCTTTCAGTTTTTTGGTGAAGTGCAGATTGATGGGCAGACGGGGGAGTTGACCGTCATTTTGCGCGATCTCGATGGCGTTTCGGTGTTTGAGCAAAAACTGCAACCTGCCTGATTGGAATGCAGTTAAAACTGTGGGAGGGAGCAAGCCCCCTCCCACAATTGATCTTCATGGCCTGACGGGTCAGTAGACATCCCGGCGATAGCGGCCCTGTTCAATCAAGCGCTCCACCGCCTCACTGCCCAGGATATCCACCAACGCCTGATCCACCCCCGTCGCCATCCCTTGCAAACTGCCGCACACATAAATCGCCGCGCCGTCCGCCAGCCATTTGCGCAACACATCTGCCGATTCGCGCAGGCGATCCTGTACGTAGATCTTCTCTTCCTGGTCCCGCGAAAACGCCAGGTCCAGCAGCGCCAGGTCGCCACTGGCCAGCCAGCCTTGCAGTTCGTCCTGGCACAGATAATCGTGGGCGATATTGCGCTCACCAAACAGCAACCAGTTACGCTGCTGGCCATCGGCAATACGCGCCTTGAGCAGGCTGCGCAGGCCCGCAAGGCCGGTGCCGTTGCCCAGCAGGATCAACGGCACGGGAGCGTCCGGCAGGTGGAAGGCACTGTTGCGGCGCAGGCGCAGGCTGATACCCGAACCGATGGCGGCGTGTTCGGTCAGCCAGCCGGAGCCCAGGCCCAGGCTGCCGTCGGGGTGGCGTTCCTGGCGCACGATCAGTTCCAGCACGCCGTCGCTGGCAATCGAGGCGATGGAATATTCGCGCATACCCAGGGGCACCAGTGCGTCCACCAGGGCTTGGGCATGCAAGCCGACCAGGTGTGCACGGTTGTCCGGCAGTTGACGGTTGGCCAGGGCTTGATCGAGCGTTTGTGCCAAGCCGTCGATCAACACGCCGTCACTGCCGGCCAGGCCGAGGCCGTCGAGGAAATGCTCCACGGCCCACGGACAATTGCGCGGCAAGACCTCCACCAAGTCACCGGCGAGCCAGCTCTGAGGCGAGGGTGGAGTGAGACCCAGCAGGTAGACATCGGCCCCCGCGCTGCCGGGGTTGAGCAGGCGGCGTTGGCTCAACGTCCAGTTTTCGTACGGGTCTGCCTGCCAGGCTGCCGCGGATGCGTGACCGGTGAGTTGGCCCAGTTGCTGTTGCCAGGTGTGCAAGGCCACTGCGTCGCCGCTGTCGACTTCCACCGGGGCAAACAGCGGGTTGCCGCCCTGGTTGGTCAGCCAGAAATGCAGGCGCCGGGCGAAGCCACAGAAGTGTTCATACTGCCGATCACCCAGGGCCAGTACCGAGTAGTTCAAGCCTTTGAGGGGCAGGTCCTGGCCGAGCACGCTGCGCTCGAAACCACGGGCGCTGTCGGGGGCTTCGCCGTCGCCGAAGGTGCTGACCACAAACAGCGCATGTTGCGATTGGCTGAGGTCGTCGCGGCTGACGCTGCCCAGGGGCTGCACCTTGACCGCAACGCCGGCGGCCTGCAATTGCCCGGCAGTCTGCCAGGCCAACTGTTCGGCAAAGCCGCTTTGGCTGGCAAACCCGATCAGCCAGGCCGGCGCATCGCTGTGAGGGGCACTCAAACCTTGGCGGGCTTCGCGTACCTGGCGTTTCTTGCGACGACGGTCGAGGTACAACAGCCAGCCAGTGATGAAAAACAGGGGCATGAGCAGCGAGCTGACGGTGAGCACGATGCGCCCGATCAGGCCGAAATAACTGCCGGTGTGCAACGCATAGACGCTGGTCAGCAGTTGAGCCTTGAGGCTCTTGCTGGCATAGCGATCATGGGATTTGACCTCACCGGTGGCCGGGTCCAGGTTGATCTGGTTCAGCGCACGGTCATGGGGTGAATCCTTGAGCAGGTAGTACACGGTGGCCGGTTGCCCGGCGACGGCCGGCATACGGATATTGTAGGCACTCAGGTCGGGGCCGGCGTTGCTGTAGATGCTGCTCCAGATCGCCTCGTAGTTGGCCACCGGGGCAGGGCCCGGGGGGGGCGGGCCGCGTTTACGCATCCGCTCGTTCTGCGGCGCATCGGAGAGCAGTTTGGTCACGCCCTGGTTGTACCAGTCATAAGACCAGTACAACCCAGTCAATGCCGCCAGCAGATAAAACAGCAGGCACCAGGTGCCGAACACCGAGTGCAGGTCCCAGTTGAAGCTGCGGCCCTTTTTGCGCCAGTCCAGGGTCAACCATACGCGCCAGTTTTTTACCTGGCGCGGCCAGCGCAGGTACAAACCAGAGAGGCAGAAAAACACCAGGATCAGGGTGCAGGCGCCCGTGATATTGCGCCCAGTGTCGCCGATGGCGAGGAAGCGGTGCAGTTGCAGGATAAAGCCGAATACATCCTGGCCGACGGCGTCGCCCAGGTAGTCGCCGGTGTACGGGTCGAAGTAGCGCATCTGGCCACGACGCTCCCCCGGGGGCGGGGTAAAGGCGACCCGGCCGGCGTTGCCGCTGTCGCTTTCCACCCACAGCATCGCGACGCTCTTGCCTTCGGTGGCTTCCAGCTTGCGCACCAGCTCGGCAGGCGGCAGTACGCCGGCTTCGCGTTTCTGTACGTTCAATACCGTGGGGTTGAGGGCCCGCAGGATTTCATCCTGGAACGAGTACGCAGCCCCGGTGATCCCCATCAAGGCCAGCACCAGCCCGGCAGTGATGCCGAAGAACCAGTGCAACTGAAACAGGGTTTTCTTCAACACGTCGGAGCGCCTCGCTGATCTGGATATCGATGTCACGGCGCGCATTATGCCGTGGGTTATCGAGAAAAATTCTGTTTTACACACAAAAGCCCCACGCATCCGATGCGTGGGGCCTTGGGTCGAGCATTGACTGCGTTTAGAAGTGGAAGCTGGTGGTCAACAGGGCGGTACGACCGGCCGCCTGGTTGGCGAAGTGAGTGGAGAAGGCCTTGTCGTAGTAGGTCTTGTCGGTCAGGTTCTGCACGTTCAATTGCAGGTCGACGTTCTTGGTCAGCTTGTAGCTGGCCATGGCGTCGTAGCGAGTGTAGGAGGGTACGTACACGGTGTTGCCGACATCGCCGTAAACCTGATCGACATAGAAGGCACCGCCGCCGATGGTCAGCTTGGGCGTGATGTCGTAGGTGGTCCACAGGCTGAAGGAGTTCTTCGGCGTGTTGGGCATCTGGTTGCCTTTGCTGGAGCCGGTGCCCACCACGCCATTACGTCCATTGAGACCGGATTTGACCAGCTCGCTGTCCAGGTAGCTGTAGCCCGCAAACAACTGCCATTGATCTGTGATCTTGCCGCTGGCGGACAACTCGATGCCGTCGACCTGAGATTCACCGGCGTTCTGGTAGGTGAGAGCGTCCACCAGGATGCGGGTGTTTTTCTTCTCGGTGCGGAAGATAGCTGCGGTCAGAGACAGGCGATCGTGGAACAGGTCCCACTTGGTGCCCAGTTCATAGTTGACGGTTTCTTCGGGCTGCAAGTCGCTGGTGGCGGCACCGGCTGACAGTGGGTTGCCGTCGGAGCCTTCGCCGATCAGGCCACCGGCAGGCGTGGCCGAGGTCGCGTAGGAAGCGTAGATGCTGCCGTTCTCCAGCGGCTTCCACACCAGGCCGGCCTGCCAGTTGAAGAACTGGCTGTCGTCCTTGATCTTGGAGCGGCCTTTCACGGTCGGGCTCGGTACTGCGTTGGTGTTGGCCTCGGTATCGAAGGTGTCGTAACGCAGGCCCACGTTCAGCAGCCATTTCGGATCAAGCTCGATGGTGTCGAACACATAGGCGGCGCGGCTGGTGGCCTTGGTGTTGGTGCCCATGTAGTTGCGCGCGACGCTGCCGTTCCAGGCGTCGTCCGGGTTCGGGTTGCTCAGTGAGGTGCACTGGCCGCCCAGGCTGCCCTTGGCCGGGTTGCACACCGGGTTGGCGTTGGGGCTGACGGTATAGCCGCTGACACGCGTTTCTTCACCGGTGAATTCCAGGCCGGTGGAGTAGCTGTGCTTGAAACCCAGCGCCTGGAAGCTGCCAAACAGGTCGGTCTGGTTGGTGGTTGTGGTGGTCGTGGAAACACGGCTATTGGCACGACGCCATACGGTGCCGAACTTGTTGACGTTGAGTTTGCTGTCGTCCGGTTGTGTCAGCACATAGTCCTGGCCGGTGCTGCCATGGCGCAGGGTATTTTTCAGCGTCATGTTGTCGTTCAGGTCGTGCTCGATGGAGAACGTGCTGATGTCGGCGCGGGTCTTGCGGAAGTCGCGGCTTTTCAAACCGTAGAAATTGTTGCTGTCGCCGCCGTCGTTGGGTTTGTCGTGCGCGTGGGCGGTGGCGGTCGAAGAACCATAACCATACGGAATCCCCGAATCCGGCAGGTCATCGCTTTCCATATGGTAATAGCTGAGGTTGACGCGGGTCGGCGTGCCCAGGCCGAACGTCAGCGACGGGGCTACACCCCAGCGGTCGTAGTTCACCGCATCGCGGCCTGCCACGTTTTGTTCGTGGCTCATCAGGTTCAGGCGGAAGGCGGCGCTGTCGTCGAGGAACTGGCGGTTCACGTCGAGCACGTAGCGGCGGGTCTGGTCGGAGCCGTAGGTAAAGCCGCCGTTGGTGAAGTCCCGTGCTTGTGGGGTTTTGCTCACCAGGTTGAGGCTACCACCGGCCGACCCACGGCCGCCGAACGAGGAGTTCGGGCCCTTGCTGACTTCGATGGACTCGATATCGAAGATCTCGCGGCTCTGGCCGCCGGTGTCGCGCACGCCGTCCAGGTAAGTGTCGCCTTGGGCATCAAAACCACGAATGAACGGGCGATCGCCTTGGGGGTTGCCGCCTTCACCGGCGCCGAAGGTAATGCCCGGTACGGTGCGCAAGGCGTCCTGCAACGACGTGGCGGCAGTGTCCTTGAGTACTTGTTGCGGCACCACGGTGACCGAACGCGGTGTGTCCACCAGCGGCGCGGTGTATTTCTGCGACGAGGCTTTTTCCACCTGATAGGAGGTGTTGTCCTGGTCCTGGCCGGTAATGTTGGTGGCGCCGAGGGAGATAGGGTTGCGCTCGCCTTTTTGCTCGGTGTTTTCTGCTGCCTGCGCCAGGTGGGCGGCAGAGCTGGCGCTGAGGGCAACGCCGATGGCCGAGGCCAGCATACGTGGTGAACTGGCGGTTGTTATTAGCGTAGTGCGCGACATGACGTGTCCCTTCCCCAAGGATGTGAGGCCGCGGAATATAGGGCCAACAAGACTTTGTATCAATTGAGAGATATTGCTATTCGCATCGAATTTACATTCTTTACACTTTTTCGTTACGGATTTTGCGTTCTCGTTCGTCCCCGGGTTTTACAGGGCGGATAAGAATCAATACCATTGGCGCCTCTCTGATCGCAGGTATTGCCTCATGTTGCTGCACATTCCCGGCCTGTTCTCTCGCGAGGAGGTGCTGCGCATTCGCCAAGCCCTGGAAGAGGCCGAATGGGCCGATGGCAAAATCACTGCCGGGCATCAGTCCGCCAAAGCCAAGCACAACCTGCAATTGCCCGAAGGCCACCCATTGGCCAAGGAAATCGGCGCAGCCATGCTGGAGCGGTTGTGGAGCAACCCGCTGTTCATGTCGGCGGCGCTGCCGCACAAGGTCTTCCCACCGCTGATCAACTGCTATACCGCAAGTGGCAGTTTTAACTTCCATATCGACAATGCGGTGCGCCAGCCCAAAGGCAGCCACGAGCGCGTGCGCACCGACCTGTCGTCCACGCTGTTCTTCAGCGATCCCGACGAGTACGACGGCGGCGAACTGGAGATCCAGGACACCTTCGGCCTGCAACGGGTCAAGCTCCCCGCCGGCGATCTGGTGCTGTACCCCGGTTCCAGCCTGCACAAGGTCAACGCAGTGACCCGTGGTGCTCGCTATGCCTCGTTCTTCTGGACCCAAAGCCTGGTGCGCGAAGACAGCCAGCGCACCTTGCTGTTCGAAATGGACGGCGCCATCCAGCAACTGAGCCGCGACGTGCCCGAGCACCCGGCGCTGATCCAGCTCACCGGCACCTATCACAACCTCCTGCGCCGCTGGGTCGAGGTCTGAGATGGGCTTTTTATTGCGTCGCCAGGAAGTGCTCAACGTCGAGCAATTGCAGTCCATGCTTGATGATTCCCCGGTGCGCGCCGCCCAGGCGATTCTGATCGCAGCCAAGGAAGGCGTGGTCGATGCCCAGGCGTTGCTCGGGCAGATCCTGCTGGAAGGGCGCGGCATTGCACGCGATGAAGCGCTGGCGCTGCGCTGGTTCCAGATTGCGGCGCAGGGCGGGCACGTGATGGCGCGCAATATGGCCGGGCGTTGCCTGGAGCATGGTTGGGGTTGCGCCGTCGATGAGGCGGCAGCTGCGCGGCAATACCGGCTGGCAGCAGAGACCGGCCTGGATTGGGGCCAGTACAACTACGCCAACCTTCTGGCGACCGGCCGTGGCGTTGTGCAAGACCAGGCCCAGGCGCTGACGCTTTATCGCCAGGCGGCAGAGCAGGGCCACGCCAAGTCGATGAATCTGTTGGGGCGTTATCTGGAAGATGGGCAGTATTGCCCCAAGGATCTTGAGGCAGCCGTTGAATGGTACCGGCGCTCCGCCGAAGCCGGGGATTTTCGGGGGCAGTTCAGTTATGCGGCGGTGCTGGCGCACAGAGGCCAAATCGACGCTGCGCTGGAGTGGCTGCGCAAGGCGTTGGCGCATGGGAATCTCAAATTCCTGCGAACGGCGCACAAGGCGCTGGCGCTGGCCAATGAGCCGCAGATTCGCGCCATGGCCAATGCCTATCAACAGCGTGCCGCGACCTTTTCCTGAAGCCAAAAAAAACCCATGACTTGTCATGGGTTTTTTATATGCGGCGTTCTTACACGTAGAACGATTTCAACGGTGGGAACCCATTGAACTCAATCGCGCTGTAGCTGGTGGTGTACGCACCGGTCGACAGCCAGTACAAACGATCACCAATCGCCAGGTTCAGCGGTAGGCCGTACTTGTAGTTCTCGTACATGATGTCGGCGCTGTCGCAGGTTGGGCCGGCGATGACCACTTCTTCCATCTCGCCTTTCTTCTCGGTCCAGATCGGAAACTTGATGGCTTCGTCCATGGTTTCGATCAGGCCGGAGAACTTGCCCACATCCGTGTACACCCAACGCTCGACGGCGGTACGCGACTTACGGGCCACCAGCACCACTTCGCTCACCAGGATACCGGCGTTGGCGATCAGCGAACGGCCTGGCTCCAGGATGATTTCCGGCAGGTCGTCGCCGAAGTCTTCCTTGAGGAAGCGGATGATTTCTTCGGCGTAGGTTTCCAGGCTGTTGGTGCGGGTGATGTAGTTGGCCGGGAAGCCGCCGCCCATGTTGATCAGCTTCAGTTCGATGCCGTCTTCTTCTTTCAAACGCTCGAAGATCACCTTGACCTTGGCGATGGCCGCGTCCCACACGCTGATGTCGCGCTGTTGCGAGCCGACGTGGAACGAGATGCCGTAAGGCACCAGGCCCAGGTCGCGGGCGAGGATCAGCAGGTCCATGGCCATGTCGGTCTGGCAGCCGAATTTGCGCGACAAAGGCCAGTCGGCCGTGGTCGAGCCTTCGGTGAGGATGCGCACATACACTTTCGAGCCCGGCGCGGCCTTGGCGATGTTGCGCAGGTCGGCTTCGGAGTCGGTGGAGAACAGGCGCACGCCCTTCTCGTAGAAGTAGCGGATGTCCTTGGATTTCTTGATGGTGTTGCCGTAGCTGATACGGTCGGCGCTGACGCCGCGGTCCATGACCTTGTCCAGCTCGTAGATCGAGGCGATGTCGAAGCTCGAACCCTTGTCTTTCAACAGGTCGATGATCTCCACGGCCGGGTTGGCCTTGACGGCGTAATACACTTTGGCGAATTCGAAACCGGCGCGCAGGTCATCGTAGGCCTGGCTGATCATCGCGGTGTCGATCACCACGAATGGGGTTTCTTGCTTGTCGGCGAACGCCTTCATTTTGTCAAAGGTGGCGCGCGCGAAATAATCTTCGACGTTGATCGACATGCTGGGAACTCCTAGGGGCAAACTGAAATTAGCAATGGGTGCAAATGAACGTCCTCCGTATCCCCACTTTGGTTCGCCTACTTCCCAAGGCATGTCGCCGAAAGCAAAAAGGCCACGGGATAAGCTTCCCTTGGCCTTGCTGTCTCGTCGTCAGTACTTGAGCCGGATGGATCGTTTCCAGCATGGACGTTCGGCGCGAACTTTAGGGCTTGATGGGCGTGGGATCAACTAAAAATGTCGCGTTTTTGCACGCGTTCGTCGCGGGACCCAGTCCAGCTACTTATGTAACCGACCGGTGTGACGGATTGATGTTCCCTGGATGGGGTAAATCGACGGTATTTCCCTGACACATTGGAGGGCAAATGTGGGAGGGGGCTTGCTCCCGATAGCGGTGTGTCAGTGACTGATGAAGTGACTGACACGCCGCTATCGGGAGCAAGCCCCCTCCCACATTTTTATCCCTGTTGTATCAGGTCAGGCCAGGGCGGTCTCGGCCGGCGAGACAATACTGGTCTTGCCCCCACGGGACTTGCCAGAGCTCAGGTACTCGGCAATCGACTCCTGAGTCACTTCACCCAGGAACACCCGCTCGGCATCCATCACCGGCAACCACGAGCGGTTGAACTCATACATGCGCGACAGCAGGATGCGCAAATGCTCGTCGTAGGCAGCGGTGGCGTTGAACTCGCGCAGGTACTGGCCGCAGGTACCGGTCTGACGGTGTAAGTCGCGACGGCGCACATACCCCAGTGCCTTGTTCTCGGCACAGGTGACCACCACATAGCGGCGGTCGTGCTCGTCCATCAGCTCCAGCGCATCGGCCACCGGGGTTTCCGGGCTGACCGACGGGGCGTTGTCCGCCGCGTCTTCGGCCTTCACCAATAGCAGGCGCTTGAGCGTGCTGTCCTGACCCACGAAGTTGCTCACGAACTCGTCGGCCGGGTGCGCCAGCAGCGTGTCCGGGTGGTCGATCTGCAACAGCTTGCCGGCACGGAAGATGGCGATCTTGTCACCCAGCTTGATGGCTTCGTCGATGTCGTGGCTGACCATGATCACGGTCTTGTTCAGCGCGCGCTGCATCTCGAAGAACTCGTTCTGGATCATCTCGCGGTTGATCGGGTCGACCGCGCCGAACGGCTCATCCATCAGCAACAGCGGCGCATCGGCCGCCAGCGCACGGATCACGCCGATACGCTGTTGCTGGCCACCGGACAGCTCACGTGGGTAGCGATGCAGGTACTGCTTGGGTTCCAGCTTGATCATGCTCATCAGTTCGCGGGCGCGGTCGTGGCATTTTTGCTTGTCCCAACCGAGCAGCTTGGGCACGACCACGATGTTTTCCTCGATGGTCATGTTGGGAAACAGGCCGATCTGCTGGATTACATAGCCGATGTTGCGACGCAGGGTCACTTCGTCCAGGTCAGTGGTGTCTTCACCGTTGATCAGGATCTTGCCCGAGGAGGGCTTGATCAGGCGGTTGATCATCTTCAGCGTGGTGCTCTTGCCGCAGCCCGAGGGCCCCAGGAATACGCAAATTTCGCCTTCGTTGACGGTCAGGCTTACATCGTTGACGGCGGTGACAGTCTTGCCGTTGCTTTGAAAAGTCTTGGACAGGTTTTGAAGTTCGATCATTTGAGCAATCCTTTTGGAGTCAGCGAGCGTTGCAGCCATTGCAGAAGCAGGTCGGCGAAGATGGCCAGGAGACTGACCAGCACGGCGCCGACAATCAGCATCGACATATCGCTGCGGCTGATGGAAGCCAGAATAAGTACACCCAGGCCACCGGCACCGATGGTGGCGGCGATGGTCATCACACCGATATTCATCACGACGGCGGTGCGCACGCCAGCGAGGATCACCGGCACGGCAATCGGCAGTTCGACCATGCGCAGGCGCTGGCCGAAGGTCATGCCGATGCCTTTGGCGGCCTCGCGAATGCCTGGCTCAACGCCGGTGAGGGCCAGGTAGGTGTTACGCATGATTGGCAGCAGGGAGTACAGGAACACGGCGGTGATCGCCGGCATCGGCCCCAGGCCCTGGCCGAACTTGGAGTAGAACGGCAACAGCAGCCCGAACAGCGCAATGGATGGCACGGTCAGCAACACCGTGGCGCTGGCTTGCAAGGGACCTGCGAGGGTTGGGAAGCGCGTCATCAGAATACCCAGGGGCACGCCGATAAAGATCGCGAGGATCACGGCGATGCCGACCAGGGTGATGTGCTGCCAGGTCAGGTGCAGGACTTGGGCCCAATCAAGATGGGAAAAGGCGTTCAAAAATTCCATGTCTTCTCCTTCTTAGTTGATCGGATGTTGGCGCAGGAAATCGGCGGCGACAGCGGACGGGCTTTCGTGGTCGACGTCGACCCGCGCATTCAGCTCGCGCATGGTTGCGTCGTCGAACAGCTCGGCCAAGGGCTTGAGCTCTGCGGCCAATTGAGGATGCTGGTCGAGATATTCCTGACGGATCACCGGAGCTGCGGTGTAGTCCGGGAAGTAATGCTTGTCGTCGGCCAGCAGCTTCAATTTGAACGCGTTCAGGCGGCCATCGGTGGTGTAGACCAGACCGGCAAACACCTGGCCATTACGCAGGGCGGTGTAGACCAGGCCAGCGTCCATCTGCCGGGTGTTTTTGCGCGTGAGGTTCATGTCATACAACTTGACCATGCCGCCCATGCCGTCGGAACGGTTGGCGAACTCGGTGTCGAGGGCCACCAGGCGGTTTTCCTTGGTGTCCTCGGCCAGGGCTTTGGTCAGGTCGCTGATGCTGTTGATCTGCGGAAATTCCTTGGCCACGTTTTCCGGCAGTGCCAGCGCGTAGGTGTTGCTGAATTTCGACGGCGAGAGCCAGACCAAGCCTTTTTTCGCGTCGAGTTCTTTCACCCGGGCGTAGGACTGTTCGCTGTCGAGCTTCTCGTCGATGTGGTTATAGGCCACCAGCGATACGCCGGTGTATTCCCAGATCAGATCCAGTTGCCCGCTTTCCTGGGCACTGCGTGCCAGGTTGCTGCCCAGGCCACCCGTCACACGGGCGTCGTAACCCTTGGTGCGCAGGTACTGGGAGGTGATTTCGGCGAGCAGGGTCTGCTCGGTGAACACTCGGGCGCCAATGCGAATCACCGGTTTTTCAGCGGCTTGCGCAATACCTGCAAACAGCAGGACGCAGCCTAATATCAAGCTTAGTTTTTTCATGTCGATTCCTTTCCTGGCGTTAAGACGGGCGCAACCCGCGTTCCAGCCAGAGGCGGCTGGCCATGGTCACCAGGCCGTCAAGCAGCAATGCCAGCAGCGCGGTGCATGCAGCGCCGAGCAGCAGTTGCGGCTGGTTGTTCAGGGCAATGCCGGGGAAGATCAGGCTGCCCAGGCTGTTGGCACCAATCAGGAACGCCAGTGGCGCGGTACCGACGTTGATCGCCAGGGCCACACGTACACCGCCGATGATGATCGGCACGGCGTTGGGCAGTTCCACGCGAAACAGCACCTGGCGCGGCGTCATGCCGATGCCGGTGGCGGCTTCCTTGAGGGAACCCTGGACGTTTTTCAAGCCTTCGTAGGTGTTGCGCACGATGGGCAGGAGGGAGGCGAGAAACAGCGCGAAGATGGCCGGGCCGCTGCCGATGCCGAGGACGCCGAGGGCGATGGCCAGTACGGCCAGGGGAGGGACGGTGTTGCCGATGTTGAAGATCTGCATGAAACGTTCTGCACGCCCAACCATGTTGGGTCGGCTGAGCAGGATACCAGCGGGGATGCCCACAATCAGGGCTGCCAGCATGGAGACTAGGACAAGAATCAGGTGAGCTTGCAGGTAAAACAACAAATCGTCGCGGTACAGTTCGATCGTGTTGATGCCGATCCAGTGGACCAGCAGGGCCAGGAGCGCGACGACAACCGCGCCTCCTATCAGCCCTTTGCCATAGCGAATAGCCACAGGCGGACTCCTTTTTTTCTTTTGTCGGCGAACACATTCTCCGGCGGCAATGCCATTCCTGGCTGTCGGCGAATAGGTTCGCGAAAAGCAGCTCGCCGATACTGGCAATGCAGTATGCGATCAAGCCATGAGCGCAGCCTCGTCAGGCTAACTTGCTGATATTTCAGCCCCTGTTCCGAGTGCGGTAGCAGGGGAGTGGACGTCTCGACCTTTTAAAAGGTTCCACACTTGGGCGCATTTAGCCACTCCCAATGGGCTCAACGGTGGTCCGTACCCTCGCGTTTGCGCTATACTCGCCGCCCTTTTTTGACTCACCTGCCAGGCGATTTCCCATGACCCACCAGGCCGCCGAAGTCGCGAAACGCCGCACTTTCGCCATTATTTCCCACCCCGATGCCGGTAAAACCACCATCACCGAAAAGCTGTTGCTGATGGGCAAGGCGATCGCGGTAGCCGGCACGGTGAAATCGCGCAAATCCGACCGCCATGCCACCTCCGACTGGATGGAGATGGAAAAACAACGGGGTATTTCCATTACCACGTCGGTCATGCAATTCCCGTATCGCGACCACATGGTCAACCTGCTCGACACCCCGGGCCACGAAGACTTCTCCGAAGATACCTACCGCACCCTGACGGCGGTGGACTCGGCATTGATGGTCCTCGACGGCGGTAAGGGCGTTGAGCCACGTACCATTGCGCTGATGGACGTTTGCCGCCTGCGTGACACGCCGATCGTCAGCTTCATCAACAAACTCGACCGTGATATCCGCGACCCGATCGAGTTGCTGGATGAAATCGAAGCCGTCCTGAAGATCAAGGCCGCGCCGATTACCTGGCCGATTGGTTGCTATCGCGACTTCAAGGGCGTGTACCACCTGGCCGACGACTACATCATTGTCTATACCGCCGGCCATGGTCACGAACGTACCGAAACCAAGATCATCGAAAAGCTCGACTCGGACGAAGCCCGCGCCCATCTGGGTGACGAGTACGACCGTTTTGTCGACCAACTGGAACTGGTGCAGGGCGCCTGCCACGAATTCAACCAGCAGGAATTCCTCGACGGCCAGTTGACCCCGGTGTTCTTCGGTACCGCCTTGGGCAACTTCGGCGTCGACCACGTGCTCGACGCGGTAGTGGATTGGGCCCCACGCCCGCTGGCCCGTGTCGCCAACGAGCGTACCGTGGAACCGGTGGAAGAGAAATTCACCGGCTTCGTGTTCAAGATCCAGGCGAACATGGACCCTAAGCACCGCGACCGTATCGCCTTCATGCGCATCTGCTCCGGCAAATACGAAAAAGGCATGAAGATGCGCCACGTGCGTACCGGCAAGGACGTGCGCATCGGCGACGCGCTGACGTTCTTCTCCTCCGAGCGTGAACAGCTCGAAGAAGCCTACGCCGGCGACATCATCGGCCTGCACAACCACGGCACCATCCAGATCGGCGACACCTTCACCGAAGGCGAAGCGCTGGGCTTTACCGGTATCCCGCACTTCGCCCCGGAACTGTTCCGCCGCGTGCGCCTGCGCGACCCGCTCAAGTCCAAGCAACTGCGCCAAGGCTTGCAGCAATTGGCCGAAGAAGGTGCCACCCAGGTGTTCTTCCCTGAGCGCAGCAACGACATCATCCTCGGCGCCGTGGGTGTGCTGCAGTTCGACGTGGTCGCCAGTCGCTTGAAAGAGGAATACAAAGTGGAGTGCTCCTACGAGCCGATCACCGTGTATTCGGCGCGCTGGATCGAGTGCAGCGATAAGAAGAAGCTGGAAGAGTTCTCCAACAAGGCGGTGGAAAACCTCGCGGTCGACGGCGGTGGTCACCTGACCTACCTGGCGCCGACCCGGGTCAACCTGGCGTTGATGGAAGAGCGCTGGCCGGATGTGAAATTCCGCGCGACCCGCGAACACCACTAAGGTCTGAGCGTTTCAGAGAATGTGGGAGGGGGCTTGCCCCCGATAGCGGTGTGTCAGCCAGTGTATTGGGCTCTGACACTCCGCAATCGGGAGCAAGCCCCTCCCACATTTTGATCTCCAAAAGGCTGGAGATTGGCGGTAATCCGGCATCGCGACTAGCGTAAACGCTGGTGGCAGTTAATGACTGCCGTGCGGGTCTTATTTACTGACTGGACGGAATCAACCATGAGTATTTTTCAACGCGTAGTGCTGTTGATGAAGGTGCTGGTGCTGTTGTCGTTGGGGATGTCGACGGCCTGGGCGCATAACCCGGTGCAGAGCGTAGGGGTGGTGACGAGTGGCCAGGCATCGGACTTGCAGTTGGCCAAGTCCGAAGCCGAACCAGGCGATCAAGGCCAGGGCGGCAGCGAGGGTGATGATGACTCGACTACCGACGAGCCTGACAGCGACGACGCAGATGAAGGCGACAGCCAGACGTAGGCTTGCTGAAAAGAACGCGCCTCCCGTCAGGCTATAGCTGGCGGAAGGCGCTTTTCAGACCTCCGGCGGTGACTTAGAACGAGGTGGTCACCGACGCGAAATAAGCCCGGCCCGGCTCGTTATAGGTCTGGGCACCGGCATCCTCGGCATTGCCTTTGCGTGACAGGCGCTTGTCCAGCAGGTTGTTGATACCGACACGCACGCTCAAGTTTTTGCTGAACTCATAACCACTGCTCAGTCCCATCAGCCCATACGGGTCGACATCCTGCTGGGCGCTGCGGTCATAGCTGTTGGCGCTGCGTGAGTTGAGTGTCGGTGCTTCCTGCTTGCCTTAGTAGGTGCCGCTGACCTGGAAGGACAGCTTGTCGGTGGCTTGCCAGTCCAGCGTGGTGTTGACGGTATACTTGGGGATGATGCTCAACGGCTCGCCGGTGTCTTTGTCCTTGGAGTCGATCATGTAGGTCAGGTTGGTGTTCCAGTCCAGATCGCTGCGCAGGCTTACGAACAGGTTGCCTTCAACCCCCTGCACCAGCGCGGGCCCGCTGTTTTCCCACTCCAGTACGCGGCGACCATTGCCCAGGCGGAAAGCCGCCTCGTTACTGGCATTGATCTTGTTCTTGTAGTCATTACGGAAGTACGTCGCGCTGGTACGCCAGGTACCCTTGTCGAAGGCCAGGCCGATTTCCTTGTTGACGCTGATTTCCGGCTTCAGGTCGCGATTACCCACCAGGTAACAACCGCCCATATTGGCTTCGCTGGCGTTGCAGCCGTTGCCACGGCTGTACAGCAAATAGTTCGGGTTGGACTGGTACAGGTTGGGGGTCTTGTAGGCACGGGCGATACCGCCCTTGAGGCTCAGTTCATCGGTCAACTGGTGCGAGGCGTTGAAGCTGGGGCTCCAGTTGCCGCCGAATTCTTCATGGTCGTCGTAGCGCAGGCCTGGGGTGATGATGGTCTTGCTGCCCAGTTCGATGTTGTCCTCGGCAAACAAGGCATAGCTCGATGCGGTGGTCTTGGTGCTGTTGCGGCTGACGCCGGGGATGGCGGGGACGCCGCCGGTGCCCGGGTCATAAGTTTGCGGGCGCAACGAGCCTGGATCGTTCATCGACTCGTAGAGGTATTCGCTGCCCAGGGTCAGGACTTGTTCGGCACCGAAGCTCAGGGGCAGGTTGACCTCGGCGGTGGCCCGGGTGTTACGCAGCCGTGATTCGAAACGCCCGGCGCTGGCCGAAGGCGCGCCCTCGCCGGATCCGGCCAGGCCTTCGTTGAGACGCTCATTGCGGGTCAGGTCGTGGGTCAGCGAGGCCAGGGTCGAGCCCCAGTCAAATTCACCACGGTGGGTTGCAGAGAAGCTGCTGCGTTGAATCACACTAGTTTCCTTGCCCACCAGGCTTTCAACGAATGCGCCACCGCCATTGAGCATGGTGTCGCCGGCAAAAATATTACCCTGGCGGCTGTAGCTGGCTTCCAGGTCGAGGGTTTGCTCTGGGGTGAATTGCCAGCTCAGCAAGCCGTTCACGTCTTTATTGCGTACGCCTTCGCGTCCGGCCACCAGCGAATCTGGAGTGGCTTGGGCTGCGCGGTTGATGTCGGCGTCATCCGCGTCGGTTTTGTTCAGTCCGCCATAGACACGGAATGCGAGACTGTCGGTCAGCGGGCCGCTGAGGTTGAAGTTGGTGCGCTTGCTCGCGCCTTCGGCATCGTTTTCGGGGAAGGCGGTGTAGGCGGTCAGCGAACCGTGCAATTGATCGGTCGGGCGTTTGGTGATGATGTTGATCACCCCGCCCATGGCCCCGGAGCCATAACGAGCGGCGGCCGGGCCGCGCAGGATTTCAATACGCTCGACTTCTTCGGCCGGCACCCAGTTGGTTTCGCCACGGGTATCACGGTCACCGCTCCAGCCATAACGCACGGCGTTGCGCGAGGTGGAGGGTTTGCCATCGATCAGGATCAGGGTGTTTTCCGGGCCCATTCCGCGTAGGTCGATCTGACGGTTATTGCCACGGCTGCCACTGGAACTGTTGCCGGTCAGGTTGACGCCTGGCTCGCGGCGGATGATCTCCGACAGGTCGTTGCTGGGCGGGCGTTTCTTGATGTCTTCGGCGGTGATGATCGACACGCCGGGCGCTTGCTTGAGTTCTTCGGCAGCGGTGCCCAAAACACGCGTCTCGCCCAACACCAAGGCTTGGGAGGTGCCATCTACAGGCAGGTCCGTTGCCTGGATCGGTACTTTATCGCGCTCTTTTTCCACACTCTCCGCCAGCAGCGCGGGAGACGAAAGGGTAGCGATAAACGCCAGCGATAGATGGCTGAGCCTGAATTGAGACGACATGTCCACAAAGTCCTTTACGAGGGGCGATTGAACGAGAGGCGTCTGAATTTTTCGCGTAGCCAACCGTGGCTTGGCAGCCAGTATCCAGCGCCCTCTTTGCGCCGTGATGGTATTGATTCTCAAACAAAAGTAAATTTCATTTACAATCTATACACTTTCCAGAGGGCTCTGGCGCAATGTTTTCAAGGCCGGAGGCATTGAAAGGCGCAGGTCCATCTGTATTTTCTTTGCTACAAATGCGCAAAAAAAAGCCCGTCCGGCCAGACTGATGCGCAATCTGGCGGGAAGGGCGATGGAACTCATTGAAGCTGCAGTTCCTACAAGGGAGGCGTCAGGCCACGAATTGCTCCGCGTAGTGGCAAGCCACCTGCCGATTATCCAATGGTCGCAACAGCGGCTCCTCGCTGCTGCAGCGCTCGGTCGCATACGGGCAGCGCTTGTGGAACGCGCAGCCAGGTGGCGGGTTCAGCGGGTTGGGCAGTTCGCCGACGATTTTGATCTTCGGCTTGTTCGGGTCCGGGTGAATGGTCGGTGTGGCCGACAGCAGCGCCTGCGTGTAGGGGTGCAGCGGGCGGGCGTAGATGTCTTCCTTGGGGCCTACTTCCACCGGGCGGCCGAGGTACATCACCATCACGTCGTCGGCGACGTGTTGCACCACTGCCAGGTTGTGGGAGATGAACACGTAGGCGGTGTTGAATTCCTGCTGCAAATCCATGAACAGGTTGAGCACCTGGGCCTGGATCGACACGTCCAGCGCCGAGGTCGGTTCGTCCGCCACCAACACTTTGGGTTGCAGCATCATCGCCCGAGCCAGGGCGATACGTTGGCGCTGACCACCGGAGAACATGTGCGGGTAGCGCTGATAATGCTCAGGGCGCAGGCCCACTTGCTTCATCATCGCCTGGACTTTTTCGCGGCGCTCGGCAGCGGACAGGTTGGTGTTGATCAGCAACGGCTCCGCCAGTTGATCACCGACTTTCTGGCGTGGGTTCAACGACGCATACGGGCTTTGGAACACCATCTGCACGTCTTTACGCAATTGCTTGCGCTGGGCCTTGTCGGCACCGGCCACTTCCTGACCGGCAATTTTCAAGGAGCCCGAAGACGGCTCTTCAATCAACGTGAGGGCGCGGGCCAGGGTGGATTTGCCGCAACCCGACTCGCCCACAACCGCGAGGGTCTTGCCGGCTTCCAGCTCAAAGGACACGCCATTGAGAGCACGCACGGTGGCGTGGCCCTTGAACAGGCCACGGGACACTTCATAGTGACGGGTGAGGTCGCGGGCGGTAAGTACGACGGCCATTACGCCACCTCCTGGTTCAGCGGGTAGAAGCAGCGGGCGAGGCTGTTGCTTTTCGGATCAAGGCTTGGACGCTGGGCGCGGCAGGAGTCCTGCACATACGGGCAGCGCGGTGACAGCAAGCAGCCCTGCGGACGGTCATAGCGGCCTGGCACGATGCCCGGCAGCGTGGCCAGGCGCGTGGCGCCGAGGCTGTGCTCCGGGATCGCCTTGAGCAGCGCTTCGCTGTACGGGTGCGCCGGGATGTCGAACAGTTGCGGCACCTGGCCGACTTCCACCGCTTGGCCTGCGTACATCACGCATACGCGCTGGGCGGTTTCAGCCACTACCGCGAGGTCGTGAGTGATCAGCACCAGGCCCATGTCCTGCTCTTTTTGCAGGGCCAGCAGCAGTTCCATGATCTGCGCCTGGATGGTCACGTCCAACGCAGTGGTTGGTTCATCGGCGATCAGCAACTTGGGCTCGCCGGCAATCGCCATGGCGATTGCCACGCGTTGGCTCATACCGCCGGACAACTGGTGCGGGTAGGCATCCATACGGCTGGCGGCGCCTGGAATCTCGACTTTTTCCAGCAGTTCGATAGCCCGCTTGCGCGCTTGTTTGCCGGACATTTTCAAATGCAAGCGCAGCACTTCTTCAATCTGGAAACCCACGGTGTAGCTGGGGTTCAGCGCGGTCATCGGGTCCTGGAACACCATCGCCAGGTCTTTGCCGACGATCTGGCGGCGCTGGCGGTTGCTCAGCTTGAGCATGTCCTTGCCGTCGAAGTTCAGCGCATCGGCGGTAACGATGCCGGGATGCTCGATCAGGCCCATCAGCGCCATCATGGTCACGGATTTACCCGAGCCCGACTCGCCAACGATCGCCAGTACTTCGCCTTTGTCGACCGACAGGTCGAGGCCGTCGACCACCGGTACGGCGGTCTTGTCGCCGAAGCGCACGTTGAGATTCTTGATTTCTAACAGTGACATGGGAATCTCCTCAGGCGGCGTTCTTGAGTTTCGGGTCCAGCGCATCGCGCAGGCCGTCACCCATCAAGTTGATTGCCAGCACGCTGAGCAAAATGGTCAAGCCAGGCAGGCTCACGACCCACCAGGCGCGTTCGATGTAGTCACGGGCCGAAGCCAGCATGGTGCCCCACTCGGGGGTTGGCGGTTGTACGCCAAGGCCGAGGAAGCCCAGGGCCGCGGCATCGAGAATCGCCGAGGAAAAGCTCAAGGTCGCTTGTACGATCAGCGGCGCCATGCAGTTAGGCAGCACGGTGATGAACATCAGGCGTGGCAGGCCGGCGCCGGCAAGGCGGGCGGCGGTCACGTAGTCGCGGTTCAGTTCGCCCATCACTGCGGCGCGGGTCAGGCGCACGTAGGACGGCAGCGACACGATAGCGATGGCGATCACGGTGTTGATCAGGCCAGGGCCGAGGATCGCGACAATGGCTACAGCCAGCAGCAGCGACGGCAGGGCCAGCATGATGTCCATCAGACGCATGATGGTCGGGCCAAGCAAGCGCGGGAAGAACCCGGCGAACAGGCCCAGCAGGATGCCCGGGATCAGCGACATCACCACCGACGACAAGCCGATCAGCAACGACAGGCGCGAACCCTGGATCAGGCGCGAGAGCAAGTCACGCCCCAGTTCGTCGGTGCCGAGCAGGAACTGCATCTGCCCGCCCTCCAGCCACACCGGTGGGGTCAGCAGGAAGTCGCGGTATTGCTCGCTGGGGTTATGCGGCGCAACCCAGGGGGCGAAGATCGCGCAGAACACGATCAGCAACATGAACAGCAGGCCGGCAACCGCGCCCTTGTTCTTGGAGAAGGCTTGCCAGAATTCTTTGTACGGGGACGGGTACAGCAGGCTCTGATCGACTGCTGACACTGGAGTAGAGGTAGTCATGGTCATGATCTCAGCGCTGGTGACGGATGCGTGGGTTGGCGAAGCCGTAGAGGATATCCACCACGAAGTTCACCAGGATCACCAGGCAGGCGATCAGCAGAATGCCGTTTTGCACCACCGGGTAGTCCCGCGCGCCAATGGCTTCGATCAGCCATTTGCCGATGCCGGGCCACGAGAAGATGGTTTCGGTCAGTACCGCACCGGCCAGCAGCGTGCCGACTTGCAGGCCGACCACGGTCAGTACCGGGATCAGCGCGTTGCGCAGGCCGTGCACGAATACCACGCGCGCCGGCGACAGGCCCTTGGCCTTGGCGGTGCGGATGTAGTCCTCGCGCAGTACTTCAAGCATCGATGAGCGGGTCATCCGTGCGATCACCGCCAGCGGGATGGTGCCCAGCACGATAGCCGGCAGGATCAGGTGGTGCAGGGCGTCCCAGAACGCGTCCGGCTCGTCGGCCAGCAGGGTGTCGATCAACATGAAACCGGTGCGCGGCTCGATGTCGTAGAGCAGGTCGATACGCCCGGAAACCGGGGTCCAGCCCAGGCTCACCGAGAAGAACATGATCAGGATCAGGCCCCACCAGAAGATCGGCATCGAATAGCCCGCCAGGGAGATGCCCATCACCCCATGGTCGAACAGGGATCCTCGTTTGAGTGCCGCGATCACCCCGGCCAACAGGCCCAGGATACCGGCGAACAACAGGGCGGCCATGGACAGTTCCAGGGTCGCAGGGAAAAGGGCGGTGAACTCGGTCCACACGCTGGTGCGGGTGCGCAGCGATTCGCCAAGGTCGCCCTGGGCGAGCTTGCCGACGTAATCCAGGTATTGCGCATACAGCGGCTTGTTAAGGCCAAGGCGCTCCATTGCCTGGGCGTGCATTTCGGGGTCAACCCGCCGCTCGCCCATCATGACTTCTACGGGGTCGCCTGGAATCATGCGAATCAACGCAAAGGTCAGCAACGTGATGCCGAAGAACGTGGGGATCAATAACCCCAGTCGGCGGGCAATAAAACTAAACATCTTGGTGTGTACCTCAATCAGCCGGTTAGGCAGGTTCGGCACCGTCAATGTCGACGGTGCCGAGCGTTTTTCTTATTTACTTCACCTGGGTGGTGGCGAAGTTATTTGTACCCAGAGGGCTTTGGGTGAAGCCTTCTACGTTCTTGCGCAGGGCGGTGAACAGTTTCGGGTAAGCCATGGGAAGCCAGGGTTGGTCTTTCTCGAACACATCCTGTGCTTGTTCATAGAGCGCGGCCCGTTCGGCCGGTTCCGCGATTGCACGGGCTTTGTCGATCAAGTCCTGAAACTCTTTGTTACACCAGCGGGCGTAGTTTTCGCCGTTTTTGGCTGCATCGCAACTCAGGTTTGGCGTCAGGAAGTTATCCGGGTCGCCGTTATCACCGACCCAGCCCGCCGAAACCATATCGTGCTCGCCGTTTTTGGCACGCTTGAGCATCTCGCCCCATTCCATGACCTTGATATTGATCTTCAAGCCAATCTGGGCCAGGTCTGCTTGCATACGCTGGGCGCCGAGCATCGGGTTGGGGTTGGTCGGGCCGCCGCCGTTACGGGTGAACAGGGTGAATTCGGTGCCTTCCGGCACGCCGGCTTCCTTGAGCAGGGCACGGGCCTTGTCCAGGTCGCGCGCTGGGTTTTTCAGCTTTTCACTGAAACCCAGCAATGTCGGCGGATACGGGCCGGTGCCTACGACTGCATTGCCTTTGCCGAACAGCGCTTCGGTATAGCCGGCCTTGTCGAACGCGATATTGATTGCATGACGTACCCGCGCATCGCTCATGTATTTGCGGGTGGTGTTCAATGCGGTGTAGCTGGTGGTCATCGCCGCCAGTTCATCGACTTTCAGGTTCGGGTCTTTCTTGATGCTTGGGATGTCATCCGGCTTGGGGAACAACGCGATCTGACATTCGTTGGCCTTGAGCTTCTGCAGGCGCACGTTGTTATCGACGGTAATTGCCAGAATCAGCGGATCGACCGCTGGCTTGCCGCGGAAGTAGTCGGGGTTGGCCTTGAAGCGTGCCTGGGCATCTTTCTGATAACGGGTGAAGATGAACGGGCCAGTGCCGATGGGCTTGGCATTGAGGTCTTCGGTCTTGCCGGATTTGAGCAACTGGTCGGCGTATTCCTTCGAATGGATTGAAGAGAACGCCATGCCCAGGTCAGCCAGGAACGGAGCTTCAGGACGGGTCAGGGTAAAGATGACGGTATGATCGTCGGTCTTCTCTACGCTCTTGAGCAGTTCCTTGAACCCCATGCTTTCGAAGTACGGGTAACCCACGAGGGACTTTTTATGCCATGGATGATTCGGGTCCAGCTGGCGCTGAAAGCTCCAAAGCACATCGTCGGCGTTCAGGTTGCGCGTGGGTTTGAAATAGTCGGTGGTGTGGAACTTGATATCGTCACGCAGGTGGAAGGTGTAGGTCAGGCCATCGGCGCTGATTTCCGGCAGGTCTTTAGCCAGGGCGGGAACCACTTCGGTGGTGCCGGGCTTGAAATCCACCAGACGGTTGAACATGGTTTCAGCGGCGGCATCGGCGGTCACGGCGGTGGTGTACAGGACCGGGTCGAAACCTTCCGGGCTGGCTTCGGTGCACACCACCAGCGGTTTGGCCGAAACGCCGATCGCCACGCTCAACAGCGCGGCAGCCATGGCGGCTTGTAGCGGGAGCATTTTCATTCAGAGCCCTCTGCAATCGATGGAACCAGAAAAGCGTAGACGGCGAACTCGTCCTGAGTCCGCCGCCTGCCTGGCGCTAATTAAAGGATGTTGAATGGGATGGTGGTGACCAGACGGAACTCTTTGATGCTGCCGTCGGATTGGAACTCGCTGCCACGGTGTTCAACGTAGGTGGCACGAATTGCGGTGGCCTTGAGCGGGCCGCTCTGGACCGCGTAGGAAGCGCCGATACCGTATTCCTGGTGCTTCTCGCCGTCCTGGGACTGGATGCCGTCGTAGGCGAACTTGGCCCGACCACCGTTGCCGGTGTAGTGGGTGCCGTCGATATCCCAGCCGCGCGCCGAGTAGGCGTTGAACTTCAGGCCCGGTACGCCGTATTCGGCCATGTTGATGGCGTAGGCGATCTGGAAGGACTTCTCGTTCGGGCCGTTGAAGTCCGAGGTCAGGGAGTTGGCCAGGTAGATGCCGTTGGTTTCGTGCAGGTAGTCGAAGTACTCGTTACCGTTCACTTGCTGGTAAGCGAAGGTCAGGCTGTGTGCCTGGTGGGTCAGGCCCAGGGAAAGGGAGAAGGTATCGTTGTCGATTTCCCCCATCTCTTTTTTGCCTTCATCGACGGTTTTGTAGTAGTTGAAACCGGTGGTCAGGCCCAACTGCTGCGCGTCGCCCAGCTCGTGGGTGGCGCCGAAGTAGTACTGGTTCCAGAAGTCTTTTACGTTGGCGGCGAAGAAGCTGGTTTTCAGGCTTTTGAGCGGCTGGTAGTTCGCGCCCAGGGTATAGACTTTATCGGTTTCCGCGCCATTGCCGTATTCGGTACGGAATTTCGACAGGCTCTGTTCGCTACGTGGCGAAACGCGGTCAAACACGCCGCCCTGGAACGACAGGTTGCTGAACTCTTCGCTGTTGAAGCTCACACCCTGGAAGCTTGAAGGCAAGGCACGGTTGCCGATGGTGTCGACGATGCCGCTGCTGAAGTTCTGGCGACCGGCGGTCAAGGTGGTGTTGGACACGCGGAACTGCACGTTGGCCAGGCCCAGTTTGCTCCACTGGTCTACGGCGTCACCGTTGGAGTCCGCCAGGGTACGGTTGGAGCCGCCCTTGATATCACGCTTGCTGCGGTCCAGTACCAGAGCGTTGTAAACCGCTACTTCGGTCTTGACGCCGACGGTGCCCTGGGTGAAACCCGAGCTGGCGTTGAGGATGGTGCCCTGTACCCAGTTGGTACGGTTACGGTCGGTCAGGGTCTGGCCATGCTTCTGGTACGCGAAGGTGCCCCCACGGTATTTGCTTTCATGGGAGTACCAGTTACGTGTGGTGCCGCCAAGGCTGAAGTCTTCAACGAAGCCTTTAGCCTCGCTTTGGGCGCTGGTGCCGGCCAACGTGGTAGGAACGAAGTCCTGGCTTTGCGTTTCAGCGTAGGCGGTTGCCGTGATGCTGCTGATGGCCAAGGCCAGAAGCGCTTTGCTGCTCAGTTTCATGGGTGAAGCTCCTTTGGTTCTCTTTTTTAATGCCGGTCTTTTTAGGTGAACCGGCTATTGGGTGTGGAACTCGTTCAAGCCTGTGCAAACGTTTGGCGTAGGAAATTTCCCAACAAAAGCCTGCGCGTTTGCCGGGAAGCGAACTTCGCTCCCCGCAATCCGGTTATTTTCTTATGGGGTAATGCTGACGCCCGAGAACACGTTGCGGCCGAAGGGGCTCACCTTGAAACCTTCGACTTTGGCGCTTAACGGCTGGTTGACCGTCGAGTGGGCGACTGGCGTGATCGGCACCTGCTGCTTGAGCAGTTGCTGCGCCTGTTTGTAAAGAACAGTCCTTTGTTCGCGGTCGGTCACGACCTTGGCTTGCTTGATCAGCTTGTCGTACGCCGGGTCACACCACATGGAGTAGTTGTTCCCGCCGATGGCGTCGCAGCTGTAGAGGGTGCCCAACCAGTTGTCCGGATCACCGTTGTCGCCGGTCCAGCCAATCAGGCTGACATCGTGCTCACCGTTCTTGGTGCGCTTGATGTACTCGCCCCATTCGTAGCTGACGATTTTGACTTTCAGGCCGATCTTGGCCCAATCGTTCTGCAGCATCTCGGCCATCAGCTTGGCGTTGGGGTTATACGGGCGCTGCACCGGCATCGCCCACAGGGTGATCTCGGTGCCTTCCTTGACGCCGGCGGCCTTGAGCAGCTCCTTGGCTTTTTCCGGGTTGTAGGCGGCGTCCTTGATGCTGTCGTCGTAGGACCACTGTGTCGGCGGCATGGCGTTAACCGCCAGTTGCCCGGCGCCCTGGTACACAGCGTTGAGGATGCTCTGCTTGTTCACCGCCATATCCAGCGCCTGGCGCACTTCAAGCTGGTCGAACGGCTTGTGGCGCACGTTGTAGGCGATGTAGCCGAGGTTGAAGCCAGGCTTGGTCAGCAGTTGCAGGTTCGGGTCGGCCTTCAGCGCGTCTACATCGGCGGGGCGCGGATGCAGGGTGACCTGGCATTCGCCGGCCTTGAGCTTCTGCACCCGTACCGAGGCGTCGGTGTTGATGGCGAAGATCAGTTGGTCCAGCTTGACGCGGCTCGGGTCCCAGTACTGTTTGTTGCCCACGTAACGTATCTGCGAGTCTTTCTGGTAACGCTGGAACACAAATGGGCCAGTGCCGATCGGCTTCTGGTTGATGTCGCTGGGCTTGCCTTGCTTGAGCAACTGCTCGGCGTATTCGGCGGACAGGATTGCAGCGAAACTCATGGCGATGTTCTGTACGAACGCGGCATCGACCGTGTTCAAGGTCATCACCACCGTGTGCGGGTCGGTTTTTTCGACCTTGGCGATATTCTTGTTCAGGCTCATCCCGTTGAAGTACGGAAACTCGGTAGGGTAGGCCTTGCGGAATGGATGCTCGGGGTCAAGCATGCGGTTGAAGGTGAACAGCACGTCGTCGGCGTTGAAGTCGCGCGTCGGCTTGAATTCCTTGTTGCTGTGAAACTTCACCCCCTCACGCAGGTGGAAGGTGTAGGTCAGGCCATCTGGCGAAATATCCCATTTGGTCGCCAGCCCAGGTACTACGTCGGTCGCGCCTTTTTCGAATTCAACCAGGCGATTGTACAAAGGCTCTGCCGCATCGTTGTCGGTGGCCGTGGTGTATTGCGCAGTGTCAAACCCTGCCGGGCTGCCTTCGGAGCAGAACACCAGGCTCTTCTTTTCGGCGGCCTGGCCCATCGTGGCCACGGCCAGTAGGCTGGTGGCAAACATCGCGGATAGAACAGTGGTATGGCGCATGACGATCCCGATCCTTGTTTGTAGTTATCAACAGCAACCCTCCCGCTGGCCATGGCCAGGAAGACATCACTGATCCCACGCACAGCAAGTGCCATTTCCCAGAGTGATGCCTCTGCTGTCCTACGACGTTATGGGACGCGGACCTTGCAGTAAATGCGCCAATTCTGACTGGGCTTGTAGGTAACGGAGACACAAGGCGCAGTTCGTTGCTGTAGGACGGCAACGCTTACAAATGTGGTCTGTTTCCTATGGCCCTGGCGGATGGAATAACGGCGACGTTGTGAAACGTCGCCGTTATTGATCCTTACTTGCCGCTTACGCTAACGCCGTAGAAGGAGTTCAAGCCAAATGGGCTGATCTTGAAGTCCTGTACGGTATTACGCATGGGTTGATACACCGTCGAGTGCGCGATAGGTGTCATCGGGACTGCATCTTTGAGGATATGTTGCGCCTGCTTGTACAGCTCGGTGCGTTTGGCGACATCCGATGTGGCCTTGGCTTCTTTCACGATGCCGTCGAATTTCTTGTCGCACCACTTGGAGAAGTTGTTGCCCGACAGCGAGTCGCAGCCGAACAGCACGTTCAGCCAGTTGTCCGGGTCACCATTGTCGCCGCTCCAGCCAATGATCATGGCCTGGTTCTCGCCGCCTTTGGAACGCTTGATGTACTCGCCCCATTCGTAGCTGGTGATCTTGACCTTCAGGCCGATCTTGGACCAGTCGTTCTGCAGCATCTCAGCCATCAGCTTGGCGTTCGGGTTGTACGGACGCTGAACCGGCATGGCCCACAGGACGATTTCGGTACCTTCCTTGACGCCGGCTTCCTTGAGCAGCGCCTTGGCTTTCTCTGGGTCGTACTTAGCGTCCTTGATGCTGGTGTCGTAGGACCATTGGGTCGGCGGCATGGCGTTGACGGCCAGTTGGCCGGCGCCCTGGTACACGGAGTCAATGATCTGCTGCTTGTTCACCGCCATGTCCAGCGCCTGGCGTACGCGCAGGTCAGCCAGCGGGTTAGGCTGGTCGCTGCCCTTGACCTTGTCCATCACGTTGTAGGCCACATAGCCCAGGTTGAAACCGGCCTGGTGCGGCAGCTTCAGGTCTTTGTCTTCGCCCAGCGCCTTTAGGTCGGCCGGACGTGGGAACAGAGTGATCTGGCATTCGTTTTTCTTGAGCTTCTGGATACGCACCGACGGGTCAGTGGTGATGGCGAAGATCAGGTTGTCGATCTTCACGTCTTCAGGTTTCCAGTAGTCCTTGTTGCCGGTGTAACGAATGTTCGAATCTTTCTGGTAGCTCTTGAACACGAACGGGCCAGTGCCGACTGGCTTCTGGTTGATGTCGGCGGGTTTGCCTTCCTTCAACAATTGCGCGGCATATTCAGCGGACTGGATCGAAGCGAAGCTCATGGCCAGGTTTTGGATGAAAGCCGCGTCCACGGTGCCAAGGGTGAACTTGACGGTGTGATCATCGACTTTCTCGATGTTCTTGATGTTGGTGTCCATCCCCATGTCCGTGAAGTACGGGAACTCGGTGGGGTAGGCCTTACGGAACGGATCCTCTTTGTTGATCATCCGGTTGAAGGTGAACAGTACGTCGTCAGCCGAGAATTCACGAGTAGGCTTGAAGTACGGGGTGGTGTGGAACTTGACGCCTTCGCGCAGGTGGAAGGTATACGTCAGGCCGTCCGGCGACACATCCCAGCTGGTGGCCAGGCCAGGAACGACGGCGGTGCCGCCACGCTCGAACTGGCTCAGACGGTTGAACATGGTTTCGGCCGAGGCATCGAAGTCTGTTCCGGTGGTGTACTGGCCTGGGTCGAAACCGGCCGGGCTCCCTTCGGAGCAGAACACCAGGTTAGTTGCCGCCAGGGCTACGGGGGCTGCGGCCATAAGGCCAGCGCTCACTAATAACGGAAGGACTGCGTGTTTAAGCATGTTGGCCTCATGATTTGTTGTCATTTTTGGTGGTGAGGGCGACCTCGTGAGTCGGCCTGCGGATACTTATGCAGGCGCCATACCCAATGCAAGATGCTGAACGGTTACGAGCGGTAAACAGTGGTACGAACGTACAGGAATGTCGCAATTATGAAAGTTTTGCCATAAAAGCGTCGATTTGATGGTTTTTTTCGGTGCAATGTGCGCACCAAAAAAGCCCAGCCGAGGCGTCTAGCGCACTCGGTTGGGGCGTCGATGTTACTTATCTAGACTCACGCCGTAGAAGGGCGTCAGTCCAAACGGGCTGATCTTGAAGTCGCGCACTTCCTTGCGCAGGGGCTGGAAAACCGTCGAGTTCGCAATAGGCGTTATAGGTACCTGTTCCTTAAGGATTTTCTGCGCCTGTTGATACCACTTGATGCGCTGCTCGCGATCATTGCTGACCTTGGCTTGCTGCACCAGCTTGTCGTAGGCCGGGTTACACCATTTGGCATAGTTGCTGCCCTTGACTGCGGCACAACTGTAGAGCACGCCGAGCCAGTTGTCCGGGTCGCCGTTGTCGCCGGTCCAGCCGTAAATCATTGCGTCGTGTTCGCCATTTTTAGCGCGTTTGATGTACTCGCCCCACTCATAGCTGACGATGTTGGCTTTGATGCCGACCTTGGCCCAATCCTGTTGGATCATTTGTGCGGACATCCGCGCATTGGGGTTGGAGGCGCGTTGCACGGTCATCGCCCACAGATTGATGGTGGTACCTGGTGCAACCCCTGCTTCTTTTAGTAGCAACCGGGCTTTGGTCGGATCGTAGGGGGCATCCTTGATGCCGGGGTCATAAGACCACTGCGCCGGCGGCAATGCGTTCTGCGCCAATTGTCCGGCGCTCTGGTAAACGGCCTTGATGATTGCTGGTTTGTCGATCGCCATGTCCAGCGCCTGGCGCACCTTGAGTTGGTCCAGCGGCGGGTGCGTTACGTTGTAGGCCAGGAAGCCCAGATTGAAACCCGCTTGTTGCAGCACGCGCAGATTGGGATCTTGCTTCATCACGTCGATATCGGCAGGACGTGGGTAACCGCTGACCTGGCATTCACCGGCCTTTAGTTTTTGCAGGCGCGCAGCGGCGTCCGGGGTGATCGCAAATACCAGGTTATCGAGCTTTACGTCCTCGGGCTTCCAGTATTGTGTGTTGGCCACATACCGGATCTGCGCATCTTTCTGGTAACGCTTGAACACAAACGGCCCGGTGCCGATGGGCTTTTGATTGATCTGCTCGGCCTTGCCCTCTTTCAACAGCTGGGCGGCGTATTCGGCCGATTGCACCGAGGCGAAACTCATCGCCAGGTTCTGTACGAATGAAGCATCGACATTGTTCAGGTTGAAACGCACGGTGTGTTCGTCGAGTTTGTCGACGCTCTTGATCGTGGCGTTCAAGCCCATGTCAGTGAAGTAGGGCGATTCGGAGGGGTAGGCCTTGCGAAACGGGCTGTCGGCATCGAGCAAGCGATTGAAGGTGAACAACACATCATCGGCGTTGAAATCACGGGTCGGGGTGAAGAAGTCGGTGGTGTGGAACTTGACGCCATCGCGCAGGTGGAAGGTATACGTCAGGCCGTCCTTGGATACATCCCAGTTCGTGGCCAGACCCGGTTCTACCTCGGTGCCACCGCGCTTGAACTGAGTCAGACGGTTGAACACGGTTTCGGCGGACGCGTCAAAATCGGTGCCGCTGGTGTACTGGCTGGGATCGAACCCGGCGGGGCTGGCTTCGGAGCAGTAGACCAGGGTGGTTGCGGCCTGGGCCATCGGCATAAAAGCCAGTAGGCTTGCGGCGAGGAGCAGTGGCTTGACGGCGATTCTTTCCATGGAGACCCCTGAAATGGCAGGCAGACCAAAGCTGCCTAAACGAAAACGGCGGTCACCGAGGTTACCGCCGTTCTGGTTACTCAGGTAGGGACATCTGCATCAAAGGGGGGCCTTGATTACTGAGGGAGATCATCGGGGATCGAGACTTCCAGTTGAGTTGGAGCGTAATCGTCAATCGTGTAAAGGTCGCCGGACACATCATTGTTCTCGCGAATGGTGAAGGTTCTGACGGTGGTTGCTTCTAAATCCGGAATCACTTTTGGAACGTGATCGCTGACATCGCTTACAAACCACGTGGTGACGACTTTGACTCGGGCTTCACTGTTTATCGGGTCGTAATCAATAAAGTAAGAAGTATTGCTTGCTGTGACGCCGTAGCCTTCTTTCAAGCTTTGGAGCAACTCCCAATTGGCGGGAAATACTGATCCTTGATGGGCAACCTCGGAGATACGGGATCGCAGTTGTGCATCGGGAATCTCTTTCTCGAATTTCTTTAGACGGCTCAGTCTTGTCGCTTCGGGTGTGTCTGCACGGGCGTCCAACGGCACCTCGATATCGCCGCCTTTCGAGCTTTTGATGACCGTGTAGTTGTTACGATTCAGGTCAGGAAGAAAGTGCTCTGAATAATTGGTCTCGCTCAGAGGCGTAGGAGCCGCTCGCTCCGAGGGCAATACTTCGAACTTCTGCTTGGGCGCCTCCCAGCCAATATTCAGCTTTCTTTTAACAACGCCGTTTTCTTCATAGCCGCGGGTCGATACGGCGTAAGGTTTGGTCTCATCCACTTTCATGAATTGGTCGAATCTGTCGGCTCGCGCCACGGCCTGTTGATCGACATCGGCGAACAGGTCCGAAAAATGGGGGGTCAGATTTTCACTAGGTGTTGGCGATGGTGAGCGCTGCCACGGCCACCTCACCCCCCCATTGGCTGCATTGCGAACCCAGTTTCCGTCACCGGCTGAATGCACGGTCAATACAATCTTTCCGGAGCGATCAATAATCTGCACGTAGTCATTGCTAGGTTTGAAGTTGCTTTTTATTTCATATACGCCAGGGACGCCTGTCCCATCGGTGTAGCGGATAAACCAGCGATCTTCGTCGGTGGCGGTGTTCTTGAGCTGATAGATGCCCTTCTGGTTGTGCGTGGCCTTTTCAATCAACTGCTCGCCGTCAGGGATGGCATATTCGCTGATCATCCCCGCATGACTGGGCCGCAACGGGTTCACCTGGGGCGTCGAGTGATTTGCAACCGGGTTGGTATCACTCTCGCTCAACGCGTTTGGCGTGCGCACGAGTTCAAGATCGCTAGTGTCCTGACTGAATCGCCAGCTGTAGGGTTTTGCGCTGGGAGCGCCAGGTGTCAAAACCGCCTCCCCAAGTCCGGCTTCCACTCCAATGGGGGCAATCTCGTGCGCCAGTTGCAGGCTGGAAATTACCGCCGCGGCGTTACCTGCGACACGATCATCAGCCGTCTTGCCGTAGAGGCCATCGTGTACGCCGAAGACAATGTTGCCCACATTGCCTACGATCGGTAAGTAACCAAACGTGTTACCCCAAAACTCTTTGGCTGCTTTCCAACTTTGTTGGGAGGCGCCAAAGACCTCGGTTTGATCGGTCCAGCGTGCATTCTTGGCATTTATCGCCTGGTAGTGGGGGGCAATACCGTTTTTAAGGTCGCCAAATTTCAAGTAGTAATCGCTGTCTCGCGATTGTGTGTAATTGAATGTCTCCCGGACCGGTACGGCCTGATCTGTGAACGGGCCTTTTCTTCCTGGAAACGTAGAACGGTTATCCTGAATCAATGCATTGAGTACATACCCGGCCCCTACCCAGTGAGCATCATGACCGCCTTGCCTGTCACGAGCGTTGAAGCGGCTAACCAATTGAGCCTGATTGTTTTTAGCCCAACTGGCAAAGTCGTCATCACCGTGTATTTCACGGGCGGAGCCATTCTTTAAGTCAATCATCAGTCCCTTATCCGGGCGGTGGTCATAATCACCGTGATAATTGATATAAGGAATAAATGCATAACCCTCTAAGGGATAGCCATATATGTTGGGGATTACCGCGTTTCCGTCTTCTTCAAGTGTGCGGACAATGGCGGCCCGCGCAGCGGGGGTTAGGTGTTTGTTACTGGAATTGTCGTCATGCAGACTTTGTAATATTCCTCGCAACACATAGGCATCCGCTTTGCCCGATCGCTTCGCCAGTTGCCCCGAGGCGTCGCGCATGGGCGCCGCTATTTCATTTTCCCAATGGCCTTGGAGTTGGCTGCCCAAGGATTCCAGTTCGTGAAGCTTGTTTTTATCTTGCGGGTTGATGTGCATGCCCTGGAAGTTCAACGGGCCGCCCCTTGACACCTTGTCGTGCGCAAGAGCGCCGGCTGCAATCTCCCATGCAAAATAGGTGCGTACCTCCTTGTTGGTTTCCTCCTGGGGCTTGCCCATTCCTACATAGGAGTGGAAGGTCACCGAGATTTTTTCATGGGGATCGTAGCCGGCTGCTAGCAACCCGCCGCTGAAGTAACCTGCGGGTTCAAGAAACGGGCGAGTTTGCTGGAACTTGATATTGCGTTCTGCGTCGCTGCCATTTTCGATGTGTTGAATGTGCGCGACGACTCGACCGGCATAGGCATCGATACGATGCATTCGCTCTTGCTGTGTATAACCCGCGTTTGGCGGAATAACGTTGACTGACCCATAGATGATGCTTTTGGAAGCATCGAGCTCATGGGCGGGTGTAGGCAAGGGGAACGGGGGTTGGTCGAGCAATTTTTTTGGATGTTTTGAAGAGGTTTCTTCTGCCTGCTGCCGGGTTTGCGTTGCGGGCAAATCATCAAGCGCTCGACGCTGGCGATCGTGTGTGGGAGGGAAAGAGGGAACGACGAGTGTGGGAGCGAGAGACGGCATTATATTCATTATCGACTCACATTAATTATTGGGTAAATAACTGCCGTTCATCGAGAAACAAAAAAATCGATATGTGTGATGTTCTGTTGTCAGTACGTCCGTGTGTGGCAAATAACCTGTTCGATGTTCTGATTCAAGATGATGTGCATGGCAACCCTGGGTGGGAAGTTGAGTGTCGTAAGTTCCAGGCCTGCATTCGCAATGTTTGACGAGTAGTGTCGTGAGGGCGAGGTTTAGATAGATTAGAGTAAGGCTGTAGTATCAGGTTACTTGGTGTGTGGTAGCGGTCTGAGTGTTCCGTGGGCGGCAACACCACAGCGTAACCGGTGAAGGTTACGCTGTGTTGGTCTCGCGAAGACTTACGGTAAAACTTCGATCACTCCATCGGCGCTCATGCTCACTTGGCTGGTGCCCGCTTCAACGTCAGGCGTCGGTGCAGAATCTGCCATGGCCGCCTTCATCATCATGCCGCCACGGGCATAAGGCATCGGGTAACCATTGGTGTTGAAGTTCAGATTGACGATCTTGTAACCCTTGCCGCCCAGTGCATCGGTAGCCAGTTGCGCACGGGCCTTGAACGCAGTAACCGCGTCCTTGAGCAACGCATCTTCGCTGGCCTTGCGCGTGGCATCGGCGATGGCGAAGTCCATGTTTTCCATTTTCAGCGTGTTCAACAGCTCGCCGGTGAGCTTGGACAGCGCCGGGAAGTCCGCGCTTTCCAGGCGCAGTTCGGCGCGCTCACGCCAGCCGGTGATCTTCTGGTTCTTGTTGTCGTAGATCGGGTAGCTGTTACGGCTGCCCTGGCGCAGGGTCACGCCTTTGACTTCGCGGGCCTGGCCTAAGGCTGTGTTCATGGTGGTGGTGATTTCAGCGGCAAGCTTGGCCGGGTCGGCGTTTTGCGACTCGGTATAGAGGGTGACGATCATCTTGTCGCGGGCTACTTCCTGGCTGACTTCGGCGCGCAGGGAGATCTGGTTGTAGTTCAGTGCATCGGCGGCCATGGCCGGCAGGCTGGCAATGGCGCTGGCGCTGAGAGTGATGATGGCTGCACTGCGAATGAAACGAGACATGGAAGCTCCTTGAGGTAGTCGTGCTCGGTATGACTGTAGACGCTGGCATAGGGTTCTTCGGGTTTACACATTACCAACAAGTTATGCGGGCGCCGACGAACGGTCATTTAGCCGGCCTGCGTCAAAGAGCCACACGCGCCGTGCCAGCAGGTCCGCTTCGTTTATACTCGTGCCGATCCGCCTGCAGCGCTCATCGGGAGAGCTCATGCTCGCCGCCGTAAAACTGACTTCCGCCACTCGCCAGAACCTCTGGCGCCTGACGTTCATTCGCACCCTGGTATTGGCCGCACAGGCCGGTTCCGTCGGGCTTGCCTATTGGTTCGACCTGCTGCCGCTGCCCTGGCTGCAACTGGCTGTGACCCTGGGTTTTTCCACCGTGTTGTGTGCATTTACCGCCATACGGCTGCGCACCACCTGGCCGGTGACCGAGTTGGAATATGCCCTGCAACTGGCTTGCGACCTGTTTATCCACAGCGTGTTGCTGTACTTCTCCGGTGGGTCCACCAACCCGTTCGTTTCGTATTACCTGGTGCCACTGACCATCGCTGCGGTGACGTTGCCATGGCGCTACTCGGTGGTGCTTTCGGGGATCGCGCTGACGCTGTACACCCTGTTGCTGGCTCAGTTCTACCCGTTGCAGACCTTCCCTATCGCCCGGGAAAACCTGCAAATCTACGGGATGTGGTTGAGTTTTGCCCTGTCTGCCGCCGTCATTACCTTTTTCGCCGCACGTATGGCCGAAGAGCTGCGTCGCCAGGAAGAGCTGCGCGCCATTCGCCGTGAAGAGGGCCTGCGTGACCAGCAACTGCTGGCCGTTGCCACCCAGGCTGCCGGTGCCGCCCATGAGTTGGGCACGCCGTTGGCGACCATGAGCGTGCTGCTCAAGGAAATGACCCAGGACCATCACGACCCCGCGCTGCAAGACGACTTGAGTGTGCTGCAGGAACAGGTCAAGCAATGCAAGCTGACGCTGCAGCAACTGGTACGCGCCGCCGAAGCCAATCGCCGCCTCGCGGTTGAAATGCAGGATGTGACCCAATGGCTCGATGAAGCCCTGAACCGTTGGCACCTGATGCGCCCCGAGGCCAGTTACCGCTTCAACCTGTTGGGCCAAGGCAGCGTGCCGCGCCTGGCGCCACCGCCAGACCTGACCCAGGCGCTGCTCAACTTGCTGAACAACGCCGCTGACGCCTGCCCTGAAGGGCTCGGTGTACAGTTGGACTGGGACGCCGAAAACATCACCATCAGCATTCGTGACCACGGTGCGGGCGTGCCGCTGGCCATTGCCGAGCAGATCGGCAAACCCTTCTTTACCACCAAGGGCAAAGGCTTCGGCCTGGGCCTGTTTTTGAGCAAGGCCAGCGTGACCCGCGCGGGCGGCTCAGTGAAGCTCTATAGTCATGAGGAAGGTGGCACGCTCACCGAGCTGCGCCTGCCCCGTGTCGCACGAGGAGATATCGATGAGTGACGAGATCCAAGTCGAAGGCGAAGAACTGCCGCACCTGTTGCTGGTAGATGACGATGCCACCTTTACCCGCGTGATGGCGCGCGCCATGAGCCGTCGCGGTTTTCGCGTCAGCACCGCAGGGTCTGCCGAAGAAGGCCTGACCATCGCCCAGGCCGACCTGCCCGACTACGCCGCCCTCGACCTGAAAATGGACGGCGACTCCGGCCTGGTGCTGCTGCCCAAGCTGCTGGAGCTCGACCCCGAAATGCGCGTGGTGATCCTCACCGGTTACTCCAGCATCGCCACCGCTGTCGAGGCGATCAAGCGCGGCGCCTGCAACTACCTGTGCAAGCCGGCGGACGCCGACGACGTGCTGGCCGCTCTGCTTTCCGAGCACGCCGACCTCGACACCCTGGTACCGGAAAACCCGATGTCGGTGGACCGCCTGCAATGGGAGCATATCCAGCGCGTGCTGACCGAGCACGAAGGCAATATCTCCGCCACTGCCCGTGCTTTAGGCATGCACCGCCGTACCTTGCAGCGCAAGTTGCAGAAGCGCCCGGTACGACGCTGAACGAACACTGAACAACCTGCTTCAGGCTGCACGGATGCGCGAACCGATCACCTATGATCGGTTCAAACGCCTGTGATGTTTTTCCTGCCGAGCCTGAACAATGAACCAGAACGCTGAGTACTCCGCGATCAACGACGCGGTGCGGGGGCAATTCTTCCGCCGAACCTGGGCCATGATCACACCGTATTGGCGTAGCGAAGAGAAGGGCAGGGCCTGGCTGTTGCTGGCTGCAGTGATTGGCCTGTCGCTGTTCAGCGTGGCGATTTCCGTGTGGATCAATCACTGGTACAAGGATTTCTACAACGCCCTGGAGAAGAAGGACACCGCCGCCTTCTGGCAACTGATAGGTTATTTCGGCGGCATTGCGGCGGTGGCGATTCTCGGCGCGGTCTACCGTCTCTATCTGACCCAGATGCTGACGATCCGCTGGCGCGCCTGGCTCACCGAAAAACACTTCACCCGGTGGCTGGCCCACAAGAATTACTACCAGCTGGAACAGGGTGGTTATACCGACAACCCAGACCAGCGGATTTCCGAAGATCTCAACAACTTCACCTCCGGCACCTTGAGCCTCGGCCTTGGGTTGCTGCGTAATGTGGTCAGCCTGGTGTCGTTCTCGATCATCCTGTGGGGCGTATCGGGCAGCATCGAAGTGTTTGGCATCACCATCCCCGGCTATATGTTCTGGTGCGCGCTGCTGTACGCCACCGTGGGCAGTTGGCTGACGCACCTGATCGGCCGCCGCTTGATCGGCCTGAGCAACCAACAGCAACGCTTCGAGGCGGACCTGCGTTTTTCCATGGTGCGGGTGCGTGAGAATGCCGAGAGCATTGCCCTGTACAACGGCGAGCCCAATGAAAGACAACGCCTGAGTACGCGCTTCGGCAAGGTCTGGCACAACTTCTGGGACATCATGAAAGTGTCCAAGCGCCTGACCTTTTTCACCGCCGGCTACAGCCAGATTGCGATCATCTTCCCGTTTATCGTGGCCGCGCCGCGCTACTTCACCGGCAAAATCGAGCTGGGCGAGCTGATGCAAATCAACTCGGCGTTTGGCAACGTGCAGGAAAACTTCAGCTGGTTTATCAACGCCTACTCGGAACTGGCGACATGGCGCGCCACCAGTGATCGCCTGCTGAGTTTCCAGCAAGCCATGAGCGACAACGAGCAGCGAGCCCCGGCCATCGATGTGCGCCCTGACGGCGAGCGCCTGGTGATCACGGATCTGGGCATGGACCTGGCCGACGGCCGTCACCTGCTCACCGACGCCGACATGACCGTGGAGCCTGGCCAGCGCGTGATGCTCAGCGGGCGTTCCGGTAGCGGCAAGAGCACCTTGTTGCGGGCGATGGGCCATCTTTGGCCCGCAGGTCATGGCAGCATTCGGTTGCCGGCGACGCGCTACCTGTTCCTGCCGCAGAAGCCTTACCTGCCGATTGGTACGCTCAAGGCGGTGCTGAGTTATCCACAAGACGACAGCGTCTATCCGGCAGAACGTTATGCACAGGTCCTGCAAACCTGCCGCCTGCCGCACCTGCTCAATCGTCTGGATGAAGCCAGCCACTGGCAACGCATGCTTTCGCCGGGTGAGCAACAGCGCCTGGCCTTTGCCCGTGCGTTGTTGTTCGCACCGCAGTGGCTGTATATGGATGAAGCTACCTCGGCGATGGATGAAGAAGACGAGGCAACCTTGTACCAGGCGTTGATCGATGAATTGCCGGGATTGAGCATCGTCAGCGTCGGCCACCGCAGCAGCCTCAAGCGTTTCCATGGGCGGCATGTGCGCATCGAGGGTGGGCGGTTGCAGGAGCAACAGCTTACTTAAGCTCATGCTCGGTAAGTGTGGGAGGGGGCTTGCTCCCGATGGCAGCCTGTCAGTAACAGATGCATTGGCTGATCCACCGCTATCGGGAGCAAGCCCCCTCCCACATTGATCTGCATTGTTCTTGAAGTGGCGCCCAAAAAAAGCCCGGCTGATCATAGATCAGCCGGGCTTTTTTAATGCTCGAAGATGACTTACTTCTTCAAGCCGTAATGCTCATCCAGCATTCCTGGGGCGTTCGGCGTCTTTGGCGCGTAGTCCCGTGGTGGCTCCTGGTTTTCCCGAGGCGGGGTCAGGCGTTCCCGCGGGGTTTGCGGTGCATCGGAATGCAGCGCAGCCAGCAGGCGCTGGCGGGTGATGTCGTCGAGGGCCAGGCGATTAGCGCCTTCGGCGAGGTGATCCTGTACTTCCTGGTAGCTCTGGGTGAGCTTCTTGACCAGGGTCGCGGTGCTGTTGAAGTGGGTAACAACCTCGTTCTGATAACTGTCAAAACGTTCCTGAATGTCATCCAGCTGACGCTGCGTGCGGTTAGGCGCGGCATTCGGCAGCAGGCGGGCAACCAGGAATCCAATGGCGACACCGGCAACCAGGGCAAGAGTCGGCAACAACCAAACTAAGAGCGAGTGTTCCACGAGTCCTTCCTCTATAAACGGCTTTGCTTTACGTTAACGGCTCAAACCTGCGCTGTATACCGCGATTAAGCTCGCAATGATGCCATGCACAGACTTTTAGCTAGACGAGTCGACCCCTTGAGAGGTCACGGAGTTCATCCTTGCTCATGCGTGAAACCCCCGTTTTGATCGATGGCCCGGTGGGCCAATTGGAAGCCTTGTACCTGGATCACCCCGAACCACGTGGCCTGGCGCTGATCTGCCACCCTAACCCGGTGCAGGGTGGGACCATGCTCAATAAAGTGGTGTCGACCCTGCAACGCACTGCCCGCGATGCCGGTTTGATTACTTTGCGTTTCAATTATCGTGGCGTCGGTGCCAGCGCCGGTACACACGATATGGCCAGTGGTGAGGTCGACGATGCCGAAGCGGCCGTCACCTGGCTGCGGGCAAAACATCCCGAACTGCCGATCACCTTGTTGGGTTTTTCCTTCGGTGGCTATGTCGCGGCCAGTCTCGGCGGCCGTCTGGAAGCCAAGGGTGAAAAGCTTGCGCACCTGTTTATGGTGGCTGCCGCCGTGATGCGCCTGGGCGATGCAGATGTGTTGCCCCAAGGCTGCCCGTTGACCCTGATCCAACCGGAAAGCGATGAAGTGGTCGACCCGCAATTGGTCTACGACTGGTCCGCCGCCCTGAAACGCCCCCATGAGTTGCTGAAAGTGGCAGAATGCGGACACTTTTTTCATGGCAAGCTGACCGATCTCAAGGATCTGGTGCTGCCACGTCTTTCGAATTGATGACAAGCGATCACCCATGACGACCCGTACCCGAATCCTCACCGGCATTACCACCACCGGCACGCCGCACTTGGGCAACTACGCCGGTGCGATTCGCCCGGCGATCCTCGCCAGCGAAGACGCGAATGCCGACTCCTTCTACTTCCTGGCCGACTACCACGCGCTGATCAAGTGCGACGATCCGCAGCGCATCCAGCGCTCGCGTATGGAAATCGCCGCGACCTGGCTGGCCGGTGGCCTGGATGTGAACCGTGTGACCTTCTATCGCCAGTCGGACATCCCGGAGATTCCCGAGCTGACCTGGCTGCTGACCTGCGTTGCCGCCAAGGGCCTGCTCAACCGCGCCCATGCGTACAAGGCGTCGGTGGACAAGAACGTGGAAAACGGCGAAGACCCGGATGCGGGCATCAGCATGGGCCTATACAGCTACCCGGTGCTGATGGCCGCTGACATCCTGATGTTCAACGCGCACAAGGTGCCAGTCGGTCGCGACCAGATCCAGCACGTGGAAATGGCTCGCGACATCGGCCAGCGTTTCAACCACTTGTTCGGCAACGGTAAAGAGTTCTTCACCATGCCCGAGGCGCTGATCGAAGAAAGCGTCGCCACCTTGCCGGGCCTGGATGGCCGCAAGATGTCCAAGAGCTACGACAACACCATCCCGTTGTTCACCAGCGCCAAGGACATGAAAGACGCGATCTCGCGGATCGTGACCGACTCGCGTGCGCCGGGCGAAGCCAAGGACCCGGACAATTCGCACCTGTTCACCCTGTACCAGGCGTTCGCGACCAAGACGCAGGAAGAAGAATTCCGTGGCGAGCTGCTGCAAGGCCTGGGCTGGGGCGAGGCGAAGAACCGTCTGTTCCAACTGCTCGACGGCCAGCTCGGCGAAGCGCGCGAGCGTTACCATCAATTGATGTCGCGCCCATCGGACATGGAGGACCTGCTGCTGGTCGGCGCCAAGAAGGCCCGTGCTGTGGCGGCACCGTTCCTGGCCGAGCTGCGTGAAGCGGTGGGCCTGCGTTCGTTCGTCAACCAGGCTGCGGCGCCGGTCGCCACCAAGAAAAAAGCGGCGAAGGCTGCGCGTTTTGTGAGTTTTCGTGAAGACGATGGCAGCTTCCGCTTCCGCCTGCTGGCCGCTGATGGTGAGCAACTGTTGCTGTCGCGCAACTTTGCCGATGGCAAAGCGGCTGGCGCTGTGACCAAACAATTGCAAAGTGGTGATGCGCTGGACGTGCGTGCGCAGGCTCTGAGCTTCAGCGTATGGCTGGACGGCGCCGCCGTGGCTGACAGTGCCGAGTACGCCGATCAAGCATCGCGTGACGCGGCCATCGAAGCCTTGCGCGCTGCGTTGACCCCAATCGAGGATTAACCCGACCAAGGGTTGATTGCCATTCTCCAGGGCCGTCGTTACAGTGTCGGCCCGTTTTTGTTGCCTTGCTAACGAAATTATGACGCCCCTAGAACGATATCAAGCTGATCTGAAACGCCCTGAATTCTTCCATGACGCAGCCCAGGAAAATGCTGTGCGTCATTTGCAGCGCCTGTACGACGATCTGGTCGCGGCCTCGCAAAGCAAACCAGGGATGTTCAGCAAGCTGTTTGGCAAGAAAGATCACACGCCGGTCAAGGGCCTGTACTTCTGGGGTGGCGTCGGCCGGGGCAAGACTTATCTGGTAGACACCTTCTTTGAAGCGCTGCCATTCAAGGAAAAGGTCCGTACTCACTTCCACCGCTTCATGAAGCGCGTGCACGAAGAGATGAAAACCCTGCCGGGCGAGAAAAACCCGCTGACCATCATCGCCAAGCGCTTCTCCCAAGAAGCGCGGGTGATCTGCTTCGATGAGTTCTTCGTCTCCGACATCACCGACGCCATGATCCTTGGCACGCTGATGGAAGAGCTGTTCAAGAACGGTGTGACCCTGGTTGCCACGTCGAACATCGTGCCCGACGGGTTGTACAAGGACGGCCTGCAGCGTGCGCGCTTCCTGCCGGCCATTGCGCTGATCAAGCAGAACACCGATATCGTCAACGTCGACAGCGGCGTCGATTACCGCCTGCGCCACCTGGAGCAAGCCGAGCTGTTCCACTTCCCGCTGAACCAAGCGGCGCACGACAGCCTGAAAAAAAGCTTCCGCGCCCTGACGCCGGAATGCACCCAGGCGGTGGAAAACGACAAGCTGATGATCGAGAACCGCGAAATCATCGCGTTGCGCACCTGCGATGACGTGGCCTGGTTCGAGTTCCGCCAGCTGTGCGACGGCCCGCGCAGCCAGAACGACTACATTGAGCTGGGCAAGATCTTCCACGCGGTGATCTTGAGCGGCGTCGAGCAGATGGGCGTGACCACCGACGATATTGCGCGGCGGTTTATCAACATGGTCGACGAATTCTACGACCGTAACGTCAAGTTGATCATCTCGGCGGAAGTCGAGCTCAAGGACCTGTACACCGGCGGCCGCTTGAACTTCGAATTCCAGCGCACCTTGAGTCGCCTGCTTGAAATGCAGTCCCACGAGTTCCTGTCGCGCGGACACAAGCCTTAATCAATCTCCAGCTCAATGGAGATCCAATGTGGGAGGGGGCTTGCTCCCGATTTCGGAGTGTCAGTCACTGTAGATGTGACTGACCCAGCGCAATCGGGAGCAAGTCGCACCGTCCCTCCCACTTTGTTTTCTGTGTTCCTTCAGTTAGGCGGCTTGCTGAAATTGCTGGCGATACTGGTTCGGCGACAACTCCGTGTGCTGCCTGAACAACCGCGCAAAGAAACTCGCATCGTCGTAACCCACCTCATAACTGATGGTCTTGATGCTCTTGCGGCTGCCTGAGAGCAGGCCCTTTGCCGTCTCGATGCGCAACCGTTGCAGGTAATGCAGCGGCTTGTCACCGGTGGCGGTCTGGAAGCGCCGCATGAAGTTGCGGATGCTCATGCCGTGTTCCCGGGCGACGTCTTCGAAGCGGAACTTGTCGGCGAAGTGTTCTTCGAGCCAGTGCTGGATCTGCAGGATGATCACGTCCTGGTGCAGCTTCTGGCCGCCAAAACCGATACGCCCCGGCGAATAGCTGCGCTGCACCTCATAGAGGATGTCGCGGGCCACGGCCTGGGCGATGTTGGCGCCGCAGAAGCGTTCGATCAGGTAGATGTAGAGGTCACAGGCCGAGGTGGTGCCGCCGGCGCAATACAGGTTATCGGCATCGGTCAGGTGCTTGTCCTGGTTGAGCTGCACCCTGGGGAAGCGCTCGCTGAAAGCATTGAAGAACCGCCAGTAGGTGGTCGCCTCCTTGCCATCGAGCAGCCCGGCTTCGGCCAGCCAGAACACCCCGGTGGCTTCACCGCACAGCACGGCGCCGCGGGCATGTTGTTCGCGTAGCCACGGCAACACTTGCGGGTAGCGGGTGCAGAGGGCGTCGAAGTCGTCCCAGAAGGCCGGCAGCACGATGATATCGGCATCCTCCAGGCCGCCGTCCACCGGCATGATCACATCGCTGAAGCTGCGCACCGACTGCCCGTCGGGGCTGACCAGGCGCGTATCGAACCCTGGGGTCAAGCCCAGGCCCTGCTGTTTACCGTAACGCAGGCTGGCCAGATGGAAGAAGTCCTTGGCTTGCATGAGGGTGGAAGCGAATACCCGATCAATGGCCAAAATGCTGACGCGCCGCAGGGGCGTGGAGATTTGGTTAGACATAATTTCATTTATTCTTATAGGGGAAAGTGGTCACCAGACGGCTGGATCGTCTTATTTTTTGTCGCATGTGTCCAGTGTCCCGTGACGCCATCGGGGCATAGGCTCTGTGGGCTCGTCCTTGTCCGACAATCCACGCAGGTGACCCATGATCCCCAGAACCTTGTTCAGCTCGGAGCACGAACTCTTCCGCGAGAGCGTGCGCACCTTCCTCGAAAAACACGCCGCGCCCTTTCATGGGCAATGGGAAAAGCAGGGCTATATCGACCGTAGCCTGTGGAACCAGGCGGGGGAGGCGGGCATGTTGTGTTCCCACCTGCCCGAGGAATATGGCGGCCTGGGCGCAGATTTCCTCTACAGCGCGGTGGTGATCGAAGAAGTCAGCCGCCTGGGGTTGACCGGCATCGGCTTTTCCCTGCACTCGGATATCGTCGCGCCCTACATCCTGCATTACGGCAGTGAAGCGCTTAAGCACAAATACCTGCCCAAGTTGATCTCCGGGGAAATGGTTACGGCCATTGCCATGACCGAGCCGGGCGCCGGTTCCGACCTGCAAGGGGTCAAGACCACGGCAGTGCTGGACGGCGATGAGTACGTCATCAACGGCTCCAAGACCTTTATCACCAACGGTTACCTGGCCGATCTGGTGATCGTAGTCGCCAAGACCGATCCCAAGGCCGGCGCCAAGGGCACCAGCCTGTTTCTGGTGGAGGCTGGCACGCCCGGTTTCGACAAGGGCAAGCGCCTGGAGAAAGTCGGCATGAAGGCCCAGGACACCTCGGAGTTGTTTTTCCAGGACGTGCGGGTGCCCAAGGAAAACCTGCTGGGCCAGGCCGGTATGGGCTTCGCATACCTGATGCAGGAACTGCCTCAAGAGCGTTTGACCGTAGCGATAGGCGCACTGTCTTCAGCCGAAGCGGCATTGCAATGGACCCTGGATTACACCCGCGAGCGCAAGGCGTTCGGCAAGGCGATTGCCGCCTTCCAGAACACCCGATTCAAGCTGGCCGAGATGGCCACCGAGATTCAGATCGGCCGTGTGTTTGTCGACAAATGCATGGCGTTGCACCTGGAAGGCAAGCTGGACGTGCCGACAGCGGCGATGGCCAAGTACTGGGCCACGGACCTGCAATGCAAGGTGCTCGATGAGTGCGTGCAGTTGCACGGCGGCTACGGCTTCATGTGGGAATACCCGATTGCCCGGGCCTGGGCGGATGCGCGGGTGCAGCGCATTTATGCGGGAACCAATGAGATCATGAAGGAGATTATTGCGCGGGCACTTTGATTGTCTGGTGCTCTTGATGGCCTCATCGCAGGCAAGCCAGCGCCCACATTTGACGGTATTCACAGATCAACATGTGGGAGCTGGCTTGCCTGCGATGGCGGTCTGAAGGTCAATCAAGGCGCGGGGTTTGGATGATCCTTTTGAATCGCCTCAATCCCTTCCAACACCTCTTTCGACAGTTTCAACTCGGCACTGGCAATGTTGCTATTCAACTGTTCCAGCGACGTAGCCCCAATAATATTGCTGGTCACAAACGGCTGCTGCGTCACAAACGCCAGGGCCATCTGCGCCGGGTCCAGGCCATGTTCCCGCGCCAATGCCACATAGCGGCTGCACGCCGCCTCCGACTGCGGGTTGAAGTAACGGCTGAACCGGCTGTACTCGGTCAGGCGTGCCTTGGCCGGCCGTGCGCCGCCTTCGTACTTGCCGCTGAGCATGCCGAACGCCAGTGGTGAGTAGGCCAGCAAGCCGCACTGCTCACGGATGGCGATTTCTGCCAGGCCCACTTCAAAGCTGCGGTTGAGCAGGTTGTATGGGTTCTGGATCGACACCGCGCGCGGCCAGCCACGGGCTTCGGCCAGGGCGAGGAACTTCATGGTGCCCCATGGGGTTTCGTTGGACAGGCCGATGTGGCGGATCTTGCCGGCCTTGACCTGTTCATCCAGGGCTTCGAGGGTTTCTTCCAGCGGGGTGAGGTCGTCTTCGTCCTTGTGCTTGTAGCTCAGTTGGCCGAAGAAATTGGTGCTGCGTTCCGGCCAGTGCAGTTGGTAGAGGTCGATCCAGTCGGTCTGCAGGCGCTTGAGGCTGGCGTCGAGCGCCTGGGTGATGTGCTTGCGGTTGTGACGCAGGTAGCCATCGCGGATGTAGTCAATCGTGTTGCCGGGGCCGGCGATCTTGCTGGCGAGGATCCAGTCGGCGCGGTCGCCACGGCTTTTGAAATAGTTGCCGATGTAGCGTTCGGTGGTGGCATAGGTGTCGGCCTTGGGCGGTACCGGGTACATTTCTGCGGTATCGAGGAAGTTGATCCCCGCGCCCTTTGCCCGTTCGATCTGCGCGAAAGCCTCTGCCTCGCTGTTCTGCTCGCCCCAGGTCATGGTGCCCAACGCGATGGCGCTGACGTTCAGATCGGTGCGGCCCAGCTGTCGGTAATCCATCGGGTACTCCTTCAGGGGAAAACAATCATAAAAGCAGGTTGAATTTTTTTTCGCAATCTGCATAATTGCCCACCTCTTTCTGCAGTGGAAGTGATGCGCCGCCTGCCGAAGAATCTTGCCGTTGAACGGACGCGCCGACCCGAGCCCCCGATAGCGTCTGTATCCGGCTGCCTTTGACTTGTCAAAGTACGCACTATTCAGTAAGATCCGCCGTCTAATTTACAGGGCGGCCCCTGAGGCTATTAAAGAATGACAACTTTTACTGCAAAACCGGAAACAGTTCAGCGCGACTGGTTTGTCGTCGACGCCGCTGGTCAGACCCTGGGTCGTCTGGCCACTGAAGTCGCCAGCCGTCTGCGTGGCAAGCACAAGCCTGAATACACCCCGCACGTTGATACCGGTGACTACATCGTGATCATCAACGCTGAGCAGGTACGTGTTACCGGTAACAAAGCGCAAGACAAAATGTACTACCGTCACTCCGGTTTCCCAGGCGGTATCAAGTCTTCCAACTTTGAAGGCCTGATCTCCAAGAAGCCTGAAGCCCCGATCGAAATCGCGGTCAAAGGCATGCTGCCGAAGGGCCCACTGGGTCGCGATATGTTTCGCAAGCTGAAAGTCTATGCGGGCGCTGTACACCCTCATGCTGCTCAGCAGCCCCAAGAACTGAAGTTTTAACGGAATAGTTCATTATGTCGGCGACTCAAAATTACGGCACTGGCCGTCGCAAAACCGCAACCGCACGCGTTTTCCTGCGTCCGGGCACTGGTAACATCTCGATCAACAACCGCTCCCTGGACAACTTCTTCGGTCGCGAAACTGCCCGCATGGTAGTTCGTCAGCCGCTGGAATTGACCGAGACCGTTGAAAAGTTCGACATCTACGTCACCGTTATCGGTGGCGGTGTAAGTGGTCAAGCTGGCGCAATCCGCCACGGTATCACTCGCGCTCTGATGCAGTACGACGAAACCCTGCGTGGCGCTCTGCGCAAAGCTGGCTTCGTTACTCGCGATGCTCGTGAAGTTGAACGTAAGAAAGTCGGTCTGCGTAAAGCGCGTAAGCGTCCGCAGTACTCGAAGCGTTAATTCGCTTTACGTTCCAGAAAACGCCCAGCCTCCTCACGGAGCTGGGCGTTTTTTATTGCCTGCGATTTATGCACATTTTTCGCCGTGACAACTTGCCACATCCGTAGACCCCCTATACTACAAGGCCTGAGGGCGGAGGCCCGGGCAATTCCCTTGTCATACGTGGGGCTTTTCATTACCATCCGTCAAAATTTTTATAAGTAAAGATTCAACACTTAGTAGACGCCTGATTTAACAGGCCAAAAAGCTGATGGGAGAGGACTGAATGAGCAATGACGGCGTGAATGCAGGCCGGCGTCGCTTCTTGGTAGCAGCCACATCCGTGGTGGGTGCTGCAGGAGCGGTGGGGGCTGCGGTCCCGTTCGTGGGGTCATGGTTTCCCAGTGCCAAGGCGAAAGCCGCAGGTGCACCGGTGAAGGTGAATGTCAGCAAGATCGAGCCAGGTCAGCAGATGATTGCTGAATGGCGCGGCCAGCCGGTTTTCATTGTTCGCCGTACCGAGGAAATCCTGGGGAATCTGAAAAAGATCGAAGGCCAGTTGTCTGACCCGAAATCCGAAAATTCCGATCAGCCCGCCTACGCCAAGAACGAAATGCGTTCGATCAAGCCAGAGATCCTGTTGCTGGTTGGTCTGTGTACCCACTTGGGTTGCTCGCCTACCTTCCGCCCGGAAGTGGCCCCTGTCGATCTGGGCAAGGATTGGGTCGGTGGTTATTTCTGCCCCTGCCACGGCTCGCACTACGACCTCGCTGGCCGTGTCTACAAATCCCAGCCTGCTCCATTGAACCTGCCCGTGCCTCCGCATACCTACGAAACTGACGACCTCATAGTCATTGGCCTCGACAAGGAGAACGCGTGATGAGCAAGTTCATGGATTGGGTGGATGCGCGCTTCCCCGCCACCAAAATGTGGGAAGACCATCTCAGCAAATATTACGCGCCAAAAAACTTCAACTTCTTCTACTTCTTTGGCTCCCTGGCCTTGTTGGTGCTGGTCAACCAGATCGTCACCGGCGTGTGGTTGACGATGAGCTACACCCCGTCGGCGGAAGAGGCCTTTGCTTCCGTCGAATACATCATGCGCGACGTCGAGTACGGCTCGATCCTGCGCCTGCTGCACTCCACAGGCGCGTCAGCGTTCTTCATCGTCGTCTACATGCACATGTTCCGTGGCCTGCTCTACGGTTCGTACCAGAAGCCGCGTGAGCTGGTGTGGGTGTTTGGCATGTTGATCTACCTGGCGCTGATGGCCGAAGCCTTCATGGGCTACCTGCTGCCATGGGGCCAGATGTCGTACTGGGGCGCCCAGGTGATCATCTCGCTGTTCGGTGCAATCCCGGTGATCGGCAACGACCTGACCCAGTGGATTCGTGGCGACTACCTGATCTCCGGCATCACCCTGAACCGCTTCTTCGCCCTGCACGTGGTGGCCTTGCCGATCGTGATCCTCGGCCTGGTTGTGCTGCACATCCTGGCACTGCACGAAGTGGGTTCCAACAACCCTGATGGTGTGGACATCAAGAAGCACAAGGACGAGAACGGCATCCCGCTCGACGGCATTCCATTCCACCCTTACTACACCGTGAAAGACATTGTCGGCGTAGTGGTGTTCCTGTTTGTGTTCTGCTCGATCGTGTTCTTTTTCCCGGAGATGGGTGGTTATTTCCTGGAGAAACCTAACTTCGAACAGGCCAACGCCTTCAAGACGCCCGAGCATATTGCCCCGGTCTGGTACTTCACGCCGTTCTACGCGATCTTGCGTGCGATCCCCGACAAACTCATGGGCGTGATCGCCATGGGCGCAGCCATCGCGGTGCTGTTCGTGCTGCCATGGCTGGACCGCAGTCCGGTCAAGTCGATGCGCTACAAAGGCTGGCTGAGCAAGATCTGGTTGTGGGTGTTCTGCATTTCGTTCGTGATCCTGGGTGTGCTGGGCGTGCTGGCGCCGACCCCCGAGCGTACGTTGCTGTCGCAGGTCTGCACCTTCCTGTACTTCGCCTACTTCATTCTGATGCCGTTCTATACCCGGCTCGAGAAGACCAAACCGGTTCCGGAAAGGGTGACTGGCTGATGAAAAAATTATTCGTTGCATTCGTGCTTGCGGCTCTGCCGCTACTGTCCTTCGCCGCCGAGCATGGCGCGCAGCTGGAAAAAGTCGACATCGATGTGTCTGACAAGGCCGCCATGCAGGATGGTCTGCGTACCTTCACCAACTACTGCATGGGTTGCCACAGCGCCAAGTTCCAACGTTACGAGCGTGTCGCCGATGACTTGGGCATCCCCCATGAAGTGATGCTCAGCCACGCGGTGTTCACTGGCGCGAAGATCGGCGACCACATGAACACCGGCATGCAACCGGCCGATGCCAAGGCCTGGTTCGGAGCCGCACCGCCCGACCTGACCCTGGTGGCCCGTGTACGCGGTACCGACTGGCTCTACGGCTACCTCAAGTCCTTCTATGAAGACCCGGCGCGCCCCTATGGCGTGAACAACAAAGTCTTCCCGAATGTCGGCATGCCGAACGTTCTGGTCGGCCTGCAGGGTCGTCAAGTGGTAGGATGCAAGCAGGTTCAGGTCGTTGAAGACGGCAAGAAGCAATATGATCCGTTGACTGGCACGCCGCTGACTCATGAAGCGTGCGATCAACTGACCATCGTGCCCAAGACCGGTACGCTGAACGAAGAGCAGTTCGACGAGAAGGTCAAGAACCTGGTGACCTTCCTGGCCTACTCGGCCAACCCGGTGAAACTGCAGCACCAGCGCATCGGTACGTACGTCTTGCTGTACCTGGCTTTCTTCTTCGTATTCGCTTATCTGCTCAAGCGCGAATACTGGAAGGATGTGCATTGATCCAACCGTAAGCAATTGCTGTTAATCTTGCGCGCCCAGCGGCATCTCTGAACACGTAACGCCTGGTTTGACCGGACGTTACAGAGATGCTCTCTGGGCGCGCTCGTTTTTGAGCTTTCGATAATTTCAACAAGCGAGGAGGACCGCCATGGGCGTGACCAATCGGTTGGCCTGTTACTCCGACCCCGCCGACCACTATTCCCACCGAGTACGCATCGTGCTCGCAGAGAAGGGTGTCAGCGCCGAGATCATCAGTGTGGAGGCGGGACGTCATCCGCCGAAACTGATCGAAGTGAACCCTTACGGCAGCTTGCCCACCCTGGTCGATCGTGACCTGGCGTTGTGGGAGTCAACCGTGGTGATGGAATACTTGGATGAGCGTTACCCGCATCCGCCTTTGCTGCCGGTGTACCCGGTAGCGCGTGCCAACAGCCGCCTGCTGATCCATCGGATCCAGCGTGACTGGTGCGGGCTGGTGGATGTCATTTTGGATTCGCGTTCTAAGGAAGCCGCTCGGGTGCAGGCGCGCAAGGAATTGCGCGAAAGCCTGACCGGTGTTTCGCCGCTGTTCGCTGATAAACCTTTTTTCCTCAGTGAGGAACAAAGCCTGGTGGATTGCTGCCTATTACCCATACTCTGGCGCTTGCCGATCCTGGGCATTGAACTGCCACGGCCGGCCAAGCCGCTGCTTGATTACATGGAGCGCCAATTTGCGCGTGAGGCTTTCCAGGCGAGTCTGTCTGGTGTCGAACGCGATATGCGCTAAGGCTTAAGGAGCCGTTGATGAACTCCAGTCGACCTTATTTGGTCCGCGCGCTCTATGAGTGGATTGTGGACAACGATTGCACACCGCACATGCTGGTCAATTCCGAGTTTCCCAAGGTGGATGTGCCACAGGGTTTCGCCAGCGACGGACAAATCGTGCTGAACGTATCGCCCAGTGCCGTGCGCCATCTGCACATGGACAACGAAGCGGTGAGCTTTGAAGGGCGTTTCGGTGGCGTACCACATACGCTGTTCGTGCCGATTGGTGCCATCCTCGGGATCTACGCCCGGGAGAATGGCCAAGGCATGGTGTTCGATCTGGAGTCGCCTTTCGAGGATGACGAAACGATCGACGGTGAAGGCGGTGATGATCTACCGCCACCGGACAGCGAGCCGCCGCGTCCTAGCGGTCGGCCGAGTTTGAAAGTGGTGAAGTAGGCAGATTTTGCCTTCAGACCCCTCTGAAAAATGCCTCGACGTTTGTCGGGGCATTTTTTTGCGCGAAGGATATGGATGAAAGTCGCGCCACAACGGTGATCGTACAACCACCATAGGCTATGATGCGGTCTTCAGTTCGCCGAGAAAGATGGTTCATCATGGAAAACGCCAGCGCCGCTCCACGTCTGCCCCGCAAGCGCCGCAGCCTTGCCCAGGAATTGGTCACGGTGTTGTCCGAGCAGATCCGCGATGGCCAGCTCAAACGCGGCGATAAACTGCCTACCGAGTCGGCGATCATGGACGCCCACGGCGTCAGCCGCACCGTGGTGCGCGAGGCCATCTCGCGCTTGCAGGCGGCGGGGCAGGTCGAGACCCGCCATGGTATCGGCACCTTTGTGTTGGACACGCCCAGCCCTAGCGGTTTCCGCATTGACCCGGCCACAGTGGTGACCTTGCGTGATGTGCTGGCGATCCTGGAGCTGCGTATCAGCCTGGAAGTAGAGTCGGCGGGCCTTGCCGCCTTGCGTCGCAGTGATGCACAACTGGCCGCCATGCGTGCGGCCCTTGATGCCCTGAATGAAAGTGCGGCCCACGCTGGCGATGCGGTGGCGTCAGACTTTGCCTTCCACCTGGAAATTGCACTGTCTACCGGCAACCGCTACTTCACCGACATCATGACCCACCTGGGTACCAGCATCATTCCGCGTACCCGCTTGAATTCAGCGCGCCTGGCCCATGATGACCAACAGCATTACATGAGCCGCCTGAGTCGCGAACACGAAGAAATCTATGAGGCAATTGCCCGCCAGGATTCGGATGCGGCGCGGGCGGCCATGCGTCTGCATTTGACCAACAGCCGTGAGCGGCTGCGCCATGCCCATGAAGAGGCAGAAGCGCAGCGCGGCTGAGGTTTGCCATATCCCGTGTGGGAGCTGGTTTGCCTGCGATAGCGGTGTGTCAGTCATTGAGTTTGTTACTGAACCAGTGCATTCGCAGGCAAGCCAGCTCCCAGATTTGATCTCCATTATCTGGAGTACCGGGCCTGTTTAGCTGGTGGGTTGATTGGGCTTGTAGTCTTTGAGCAACAGATACGTACTCCACCCCCACCAATCATTGGTCCAGTGTTTGTCGTTCAGGTCATTGACGTCCTTGCGCCGCAGCACCTTGTCCCCCTCCATCTTGAACAACGGCGAGAAGTTATTCGCCGGGTTTTGCGCGGCGTTCAGGTCGGGCACATACAGCGGTGCCTTGAAGCTGGCCGGGGAGGGCGCGACGCCGCTGATGAAGGTTTCGAAGATTTCGTCTGCCGAAGCCTGCACCGCACGTTTTACCTGCACGCGATTATCGGCGTCGATGCTGTCGAAGTAGCGCTTGTCGCCGTAGGCATGCCACTGATCACCCATGGCATTACGCACCTTGAGCCCGAACTTGCTGTCTTCGTCGTGCATGAAGCGGCTGATCAGCGAGCCCAGTTCACCTGGCGTCACAACGGCTGCCAACTGTTTGCGCGGCACTCGCAGGTGCCCGGCAGAAAACAGGTCGGTCAAGAAGTGATCAGCGAAGCTGTTCATCGCATAGGCCAGTTCCAGGGCCTGGTCGGTACCCGTCTGGTGGGCCACAACGGCTTGTTGCAGCGCCGCCGTGTGACCGGCCAGGTACGCGGACAAGGCCCACTCACCGAAGTGATCGGCATTGTCCGCTGCCAGCTTGAGGTAGCGTCCCAAGGGAATCAGGGCCGAAACAGCGCTGCCGCCACCCGTGATGCGGTTCCACTCCTCCGACAACGTATCACCCAGTGCGTCGTAGGCTTCATGGGGTTGTTTGCCATCCTTGATCGCCTGCTTGACGGCGTTGATTTCCTTTTGCATCACCGCCAGGATCTTCTGCGCCTCTTCCCGTGAGGCGGGTAATACGGCGAGAGAGTTGAAGGCTGCAGTGAAACGTTGCACGCGCTCGGCCGCAGAGGCGCCATCGCTGATGGCTTGGCCGGGGATGCCATAGAAATCGCCACCCAAAGCGATCACTTGGCCGTAGGTCAGCGCGAGCCCGTTGGGCAGATGCAATTGCACCTGGTGTGCAGGAATCGCCGCAGCGTCCTTGGCGAAGCGCAGCAGGGTTTCATCGCCGATGGCGGTGTGTTCACCCCCTTCAAAACGCAGGGTTGGCGGGAGTTTCTCGGGTACTGCGAGTTCAAGACCTGACATGTTAGCTCCTTGCTATGTCGTGGGAATCTTCCTTTTAGCTGTATGTATATACAGCTGAAGTCACTATAGGTGAGAAATTTCCTACGTCAAGAATTGCAATCCACACGTCAGGTGCGAGCGGAGGCTCAACGAATTGCAGTTGACGAATCTTTTTATAGTTGTACGATGACGTACGACATCATCAAAACCAACAACAACGCTTTCCTCAGAAAGTCTTCGCCCAGGGTGTTCGAATAATGAATCCACAAGAACTGAAGTCCATCCTCTCCCACGGTCTGCTGTCTTTCCCGGTGACCGATTTCAACGCCCAGGGTGACTTCCACCAGGCGGGCTACATTAAGCGCCTCGAATGGCTAGCCCCTTACGGCGCCACCGCGTTGTTCGCAGCCGGTGGGACGGGTGAGTTTTTTTCCCTCGCTGCCAGCGAATATTCCCAAGTGGTAAAAACCGCCGTGGACACTTGCGCGTCCAGCGTGCCGATTCTTGCCGGTGTGGGCGGTTCGACCCGCCAGGCCATCGAGTACGCCCAGGAGGCGGAACGCCTCGGTGCCAAAGGCTTGCTGCTGCTGCCGCACTACCTTACCGAAGCCAGCCAGGACGGGGTTGCTGCCCACGTTGAAGCGGTGTGCAAGTCGGTCAAGATCGGCGTGGTGGTTTACAACCGCAATGTCTGCCGCCTGACCGCGCCGCTGTTGGAGCGTCTGGCCGAACGTTGCCCGAACCTGATCGGCTACAAGGACGGGCTGGGTGATATCGAGCTGATGGTGTCGATCCGTCGCCGCCTGGGTGACCGATTCAGCTACCTCGGCGGCCTGCCGACTGCAGAGGTTTACGCCGCGGCCTACAAAGCCCTTGGAGTGCCGGTGTACTCCTCGGCGGTGTTCAACTTCATCCCGAAAACCGCCATGGATTTCTACCACGCCATTGCCCGCGAAGATCACGTCACCGTCGACAAGATCATTGATGACTTCTTCCTGCCTTACCTGGACATCCGTAATCGCAAAGCCGGGTACGCAGTGAGCATCGTCAAGGCCGGCGCGAAAATTGTCGGGTATGACGCCGGCCCGGTGCGTACGCCGCTGACCGATCTGTTGCCGGAAGAATACGAAGCCCTGGCCGCGCTGATCGACAAGCAAGGCGCGCAATAAATTATCCACAAGGCCGCTGAGCAATCAGCGGCCTTTTGCGTCAGGAGAAGATTCGTGTCCCAAGCAAAGCGTTTCGAAAACTACATCAACGGTGAATGGGTAACCGGCGCCGACTATTGCACCAATATCAACCCGTCTGATTTGGCCGATGTCATCGGCGAATATGCCAAAGCGGAGGTGGCCCAAGTCAACGCGGCCATTGACGCGGCCCGCGCAGCTTTCCCGGCCTGGTCCACGTCCGGTATCCAGGCGCGCCACGACGCGCTGGATAAAGTCGGCAGTGAAATCCTTGCCCGTCGCGAAGAGCTCGGCACCTTGTTGGCCCGGGAAGAGGGCAAGACCCTGCCCGAAGCCATCGGCGAAGTGACCCGCGCCGGTAATATTTTCAAGTTCTTCGCCGGTGAATGCCTGCGCCTTTCAGGTGATTACGTGCCCTCGGTGCGTCCTGGCGTCAGCGTTGAAGTGACTCGCGAAGCCCTTGGCGTGGTGGGGCTGATTACTCCATGGAATTTCCCGATTGCCATTCCCGCGTGGAAAATCGCCCCGGCCCTGGCCTACGGCAACTGCGTGGTGATCAAACCTGCGGAGCTGGTGCCGGGTTGCGCCTGGGCCCTGACGGAGATCATTTCTCGCGCTGGTTTCCCTGCTGGTGTGTTCAACCTGGTGATGGGCAGCGGTCGTGTCGTCGGCGACGTGTTGGTCAACAGCCCGAAAGTCGATGGCATCAGCTTCACCGGCTCCGTTGGCGTGGGTCGTCAGATCGCCGTCAATTGTGTGTCGCGCCAGGCCAAAGTGCAGCTGGAAATGGGCGGCAAGAACCCGCAGATCATCCTCGATGACGCCGACCTCAAGCAGGCGGTGGAGTTGTCGGTGCAGAGCGCGTTCTATTCCACCGGCCAGCGTTGCACTGCGTCGAGCCGCTTGATTGTCACGGCGGGGATCCACGACCAGTTTGTCGCCGCCATGGCCGAGCGCATGAAGTCGATCAGGGTCGGCCACGCTTTGAATAGCGGCACCGACATTGGCCCGGTGGTGTCCCAGACCCAGTTGGACCAGGACATGAAATACATCGACATCGGCCAGAGCGAAGGTGCGAGGCTGGTGAGCGGTGGCGGCCTGGTGACCTGCGACACCGAAGGCTATTACCTGGCGCCGACCTTGTTTGCCGACAGCGAAGCGGCGATGCGCATCAGCCGTGAAGAAATCTTCGGCCCGGTGGCCAACGTGGTGCGTGTGGCTGACTACGAGGCGGCGCTGGCCATGGCCAATGACACCGAGTTCGGGTTGTCGGCGGGTATCGCCACTACGTCGCTGAAGTACGCCAACCACTTCAAACGCCACTCCCAGGCCGGGATGGTGATGGTCAACCTGCCGACGGCGGGTGTGGACTACCACGTTCCATTCGGTGGCCGTAAGGGGTCATCCTACGGTTCGCGTGAGCAAGGTCGCTATGCGCAAGAGTTCTACACCGTGGTGAAGACCAGCTATATCGGGTCGTAATACGCAGCATCCTGTGGCACTGGCTTTATGTGGGAGCTGGCTTGCCTGCGATAGCATCACCTCGGTCTTGCTGACACACCGAGGTGTCTGCATTGCGGGCAAGCCCGGCTCCCACAGGAAAAACAAAAAATCATTACCCGCAAAAAAAATAATTAGTGGGAGTACCTCTTCATGCAAGCGACCAAGCCGACCCATGTCCGCTATTTGATCCTGCTCATGCTGTTTCTGGTGACCACGATCAACTATGCCGACCGCGCTACTATCGCCATCGCCGGCTCCAGCCTGCAAAAAGACCTCGGCATCGACGCGGTCACCCTCGGTTACATCTTCTCCGCATTCGGTTGGGCTTACGTGGCCGGGCAAATTCCTGGCGGCTGGCTGCTCGACCGCTTCGGCTCGAAAAAAATCTACGCCTTGAGCATCTTCACCTGGTCGCTATTCACCGTGCTGCAAGGCTATGTCGGTGAGTTTGGCGTCTCCACCGCCGTAGTGGCGCTGTTCATGCTGCGCTTTATGGTGGGCCTGGCCGAGGCGCCGTCGTTTCCGGGCAATGCCCGTATTGTTGCGGCGTGGTTTCCTACGGCTGAGCGCGGCACCGCATCGGCAATCTTCAATTCGGCGCAGTACTTCGCCACGGTGTTGTTTGCGCCATTGATGGGCTGGATCGTCTACCGCTTCGGCTGGCAGCATGTGTTTATCGTGATGGGCGTGATCGGCATCGTGTTCTCGCTGATCTGGCTGAAAGTTATCCACAGCCCGCGCCAGCATCCGATGATCAACGAGGCCGAGTTCAACCACATCGCTGCCAACGGCGCGATGGTCGACATGGATCAGGACAAGGGCAAGGGTAAGAAAACTGATGGGCCGAAGTGGGATTACATCCGCCAGTTATTGACCAACCGCATGATGCTCGGCGTGTACCTGGGCCAGTACTGCATCAACGGCATCACCTACTTCTTTCTGACCTGGTTCCCGGTGTATCTGGTGCAGGATCGCGGCATGACCATCCTCAAGGCTGGTTTTATCGCCTCGTTGCCGGCGATCTGCGGCTTTATCGGCGGTGTGCTCGGCGGGGTGATCTCTGACTACCTGCTGCGTAAAGGCCACTCGCTGACCTTTGCACGCAAGGCGCCGATCATTGGTGGCCTGCTGATCTCCAGCAGTATCGTGGCCTGCAATTACGTGGACATCGAATGGATGGTGGTGGGCTTCATGGCCCTGGCGTTCTTCGGCAAAGGCGTTGGCGCACTGGGTTGGGCGGTAGTGTCCGACACCTCGCCGAAGCAGATCGCCGGCCTCAGTGGCGGCCTGTTCAACACCTTCGGTAACCTGGCGTCGATCACCACGCCGATTGTCATTGGCTACATCATCAGCACTACCGGCTCGTTCAAATGGGCCCTGGTGTTCGTCGGCGCCAACGCGCTGGTCGCAGTGTTCAGCTACCTGGTGATTGTCGGCCCGATCAAGCGCGTGGTGCTCAAAGAGCCGCCCGCCAAAGGCCCTGAGTTGACCAACCTTTCCCAAGCGCATTCCTGAGGTTCGTGTGATGCAGTTGATTGAACATGCCGACTCGCCGCGCTCGATCCGTTTGCACGAGCGCGACAATGTGGTGATCGTGGTAAACGACCAGGGTGTACCTGCGGGGACCGAATTCCCCGACGGCCTGGTCACCGTGGAGTTCATACCCCAGAGCCACAAGGTGACGTTGGAAGATATCCCCGAGGGCGGCCGGATTATCCGCTACGGTCAGACCATCGGTTACGCCCTGGCTCCGATTCCGCGTGGCAGTTGGGTGCAGGAAGATCAGCTGCGCATGCCCACCGCGCCACCGCTTGACAGCTTGCCGCTGTCCACCGAGGTGCCTGAAACCCAGGCACCGCTGGAGGGGTTCACCTTCGAGGGCTATCGCAATGCCGACGGTACTGTGGGCACGCGCAATATCCTCGGCATCACCACCACCGTGCAGTGCGTTACCGGCGTGCTGGACCACGCAGTCAAGCGCATCAAGGATGAGTTGCTGCCCAAGTATCCCCACGTCGATGATGTGCTGGCGCTGACTCACAGCTACGGCTGCGGCGTGGCGATTACGGCGACGGATGCCTATATCCCGATCCGCACCGTGCGCAATCTGGCGCGCAACCCGAACCTGGGCGGTGAAGCCCTGGTGATCAGCCTGGGCTGCGAGAAATTGCAGGCCGGCCAGGTGATGCACGATAACGACAGCTCGGTGGACCTGAGCGAGCCGTGGTTGTATCGCCTGCAGGATTCCAGCCATGGCTTTACCGAAATGATTGAGCAGATCATGGCGCTGACCGAGGTGCGCTTGAAGAAACTCGACCAGCGCCGTCGGGAAACTGTGCCGGCTAGCGAGCTGATCCTGGGTATGCAGTGCGGTGGTAGTGATGCGTTTTCCGGTATCACCGCCAACCCGGCGCTGGGGTATGCCTCGGACTTGTTACTGCGGGCCGGCGCGACGGTGATGTTTTCCGAAGTGACTGAAGTGCGCGATGCCATTTACCTGCTGACTTCCCGGGCGCAGAACCAGGAGGTCGCCCGGGAACTGGTCAGGGAAATGGACTGGTATGACCATTACCTGGCCAAGGGTGAAGCAGACCGCAGCGCCAATACCACGCCGGGCAACAAGAAGGGCGGGCTGTCGAATATTGTCGAGAAGTCCTTGGGCTCCATCGTCAAGTCCGGCAGCAGCGCGATCAACGGCGTGCTCGGCCCCGGCGAGCGCTTGAAGGGCAAGGGCCTGATTTTTTGCGCCACCCCGGCCAGTGATTTTGTGTGTGGCACCTTGCAACTGGCGGCAGGGATGAACCTGCATGTATTCACCACCGGGCGTGGCACGCCGTACGGGCTGGCGATGGCGCCGGTGGTCAAGGTGTCGACCCGCACCGAGCTGGCCCAGCGCTGGCCGGACCTGATCGATATCGACGCCGGGCGCATTGCCACCGGGCGCGCGAGCATCGAGGAGCTGGGCTGGGAGTTGTTTCACTTCTACCTGGACGTGGCCAGTGGCAGGAAGCAGACGTGGGCGGAGCATCACAAGTTGCATAACGACATCACGCTGTTCAACCCGGCGCCGATTACCTGAGACCGGGTCGCCTGCATCGGGAGCAAGCCCCCTCCCACATTGGTCCGCATTTCAACAGAATGAATGCGTTCAAATGTGGGAGGGGGCTTGCTCCCGATAGCGGTAGACCAGACGACACGGGCTGCATGGCTTATCATTAGCCAACTAACGACGCCCACCAAGGTTCTCCCCGGCATGCTGGCAATCTTCCTTACCACCCTCACCATCACCGCGCCGGTGTTTGCCATGCTGTTTCTGGGGGTGCTGCTCAAGCGCATCAACTGGATCAACGACAACTTTATCCACACCGCGTCGTCCCTGGTGTTCAACGTCACCATGCCGGCGCTACTGTTCCTGGGCATCCTGCATGCCGACCTGCACGCGGCACTCAAGCCGGGTTTGCTGATCTATTTTGCCGTCGCCACCCTGGCGAGCTTTGCTTTGGCCTGGGGCTGGGCGATTTTTCGCTGCAAGCGTGAAGACCGGGGCATTTACACCCAGGGTGCGTTTCGCGGCAATAACGGGGTGATCGGCCTGGCGCTCGCCGCCAGTATGTACGGTGACTACGGGATCTCCCTGGGCGCAATCCTCGCGGCGCTGGTGATCCTGTTTTACAACACGCTGTCGACCATTGTGCTGGCGGTGTACAGCCCGGTGATCAAGTCCGACCCGTGGAGCATTTTCAAGAGTGTGGTGGCTAACCCACTGATCATCAGCGTGATCGTTGCTGCGCCGTTCGCGTACTTTCAGATCAGCTTGCCCGGCTGGTTCGAAAAGTCCTTGCAGTACCTGTCGGATACAACGCTGCCGTTGGCGTTGATTTGCATCGGCGGCACCTTGTCCATGGCCGCGCTGCGCAAGAGCGGCAACATGGCGTTGAGTGCGAGCCTGATGAAGATGATCTGGTTGCCGGTGATCGCAACCTTGGGCGCTTGGTTGCTGGGCTTTCGCGGGCCGGAGCTGGGGATTCTGTTCCTGTACTTCGGCGCGCCGACAGCCGCGGCCAGCTTCGTGATGGCCAGGGCGGCGCAAGGCAATCATGAGCTGGCGGCGGCGATTATCGTGATCACTACGCTGATGGCGGCGGTGACCACCAATATCGGGATTTTCGTATTGCAGGCGGGTGGCTGGATCTAGGCGTCTTTCTGGTAGCTTTCGATCACTTCCTGCGCCGCCCGAAAGGCATCAATCGCCGCCGGCACACCGGCATACACCGCGCAATGCAGCAGCGCTTCGCGAATCTCGTCTACCGTGCAGCCATTATTAAGTGCACCGCGCACGTGGCCCTTGAGTTCCTGCGGGCATTTGAGGGCTGTCAGGGCGGCGAGGGTGATCAGGCTGCGGGTCTTGAGCGGCAAGCCTTCGCGGTTCCAGACAGCGCCCCACGCATGTTCATTGACGAAGTCCTGCAGCGGCTGGGTGAACGCCGTGGCATTACCCAGGGCGCGGTCGACGAATGCATCGCCCATGACTTGGCGTCGTACCTCAACTCCGGGTTTTTTCTGATCGGTCATTTCGATTCCCTCTTGTGTTGGCGGTGCCAGGCGCGCACAGAGGTGAACAACAGCAAAGCCACCAACGCCGGCAGGACGTAATACAGCATCAATTGTTCAAGCTTGTTGGCCAGGGGCATACCGGTGGTGAACGCCATTACGTGCAGCCCGTACGCCAGGTACAACCCCAGCAGCACCAGCCCTTCGATACGCGTCACGCGGTAGCCGGTATAAAACACCGGCAGGCACAGGACGATGGCACCGAGCATCACCGGCAAATCGAAGTCCAGGGCATTGGGTGATACCGACAGCGGCGACGGCGCCACAAGCGCGGTAAAGCCCAGCACTCCCAGCAGGTTGAACAGGTTGCTGCCGATCACGTTGCCCACCGCAATTTCCCGCTCGCCGCGCAAGGCGGCGATCAGCGATGTGGCAAGGCAGGGCAGCGAGGTGCCCACGCCGATGAGCGTCAGGCCGATGACGCGCTCCGACAAGCCCAGGTCGCCCGCCACTTCCACCGCGGCGCCCAGCAACAAATGCCCGGCCAGTACCAGCACCAATAGCCCGGCGAACATCAGCAACGCGCTGCTCAACCAGGGTGCCTTGGCCACGGTGTCCAGGGTGCGCGGGCGGCGTGAATGACGCGTCTGGTGGTGCAGCACGCCAAGGTAAGCTACCAGCGCCACCAGCAGCAAAACACCATCGAGCGGTGTCAGCACTTCATTGGCGGCCAGGATAAACACCAGCAGACCGGCGAATATCATCACCGGGATATCCACACGCACCAGTTGCCGTGAGACCCGCAGTGGAATGATCAGCGCCGACAGGCCCAGGGTGACGAGGATATTGAAAATGCTGCTGCCAATAACGCTACCCACGGCGATATCGGTATTGCCGGCCAGCGTGGCCTGGAGGCTGACGGCCATCTGCGGCGCGCTGCTGCCGAAGGCGACAACGCTCAAGCCGATGATCAGCGGTCGCACTTTGAGGCTGGCCGCCAGGCGCACGGCGGCGCGTACCAGGATCTCGGCGCCGACGATCAACAGCAGCAAGCCGCCGACCAGTTCGAGCAGGCTCCAGGGCGAAAGGGCGTTCAATCCGAAAATACTCAAGGCGGCCTCAATCAGTTGTTCAGGGCTTGCACGCGAACCCGTGCGGTGCCGCTGCCCAGCATACGCAGTTGCTCGGCAGCCTTGCGGGAAACGTCGATCAGGCGCCCACGGGTGTGCGGGCCGCGGTCATTGATGCGCACCACGACCGATCGGTCGTTGTTCAGATTGGTCACTTTGACCCGCGTACCGAAGGGCAGGCGCCGATGCGCAGCGGTCAAGGCGTTCTGGTTGAAGGGTTCACCACTGGCGGTTCTTTTGCCATGGTGTTTGGCGCCGTAATAGGAGGCGGTGCCGGTTTCGTCGTAACCGTTGGGGTCGATGAGACCGCTGGCGCAACCGGCCAGCAGGGAGGACAAGGCCAGGAGGCCGAGTAGACGCTTCATTGTCAGGACATCCCCAATAAAAAATGTGGAGAGGGAGCAAGCCCCCTCCCACACAGGTTGGAGCCAGACCTTGAGGTCTGCTCCAACCATTCACCGCAATCAGCCTTCGAGCTTGCTTTTAAGCAGCTCGTTCACCTGTTGCGGGTTGGCTTTGCCCTTGGAAGCTTTCATGGCCTGGCCGACAAAGAAGCCGAACATCTTGCCGCGCTTGGCTTCGTCTGCGGCGCGGTATTGCTCGACCTGTTCGGCATTCGCCGCGAGCATTTCATCGAGTACGGCCGAAATCGCGCCGCTGTCGGTGACTTGCTTGAGACCACGCTTCTCGATGATCTCGTCGGCGTGGCCTTCACCCGCGGCCATCGCTTCGAACACCGTCTTGGCGATTTTGCCGGAGATGGTGTTGTCCTTGATGCGCAGCAGCATCCCGCCCAATTGTTCGGCAGTTACAGGCGCTTCGTCGATTTCCAGGCCCTGTTTGTTCAGCAGGCTGCCCAGTTCGACCATCACCCAGTTGGCCGCCAGCTTGGCGTCGCCGGCAATGCTCACGACTTTTTCGAAGTAGTTGGCTTGTTCACGGCTGGAGGCCAGCACGCTGGCATCGTAGACCGACAGGCCGAACTGCTCCTGGAAGCGCTCGCGTTTTTGCTGCGGCAGTTCCGGCAGGGTGGCGCGGATGTCGTTGAGGAACGAATCCTCCAGCACCACCGGCAACAGGTCCGGGTCGGGGAAGTAACGGTAGTCGTTGGCTTCCTCTTTGCTGCGCATGGCGCGGGTTTCGTCTTTGTTCGGGTCGTACAGGCGCGTTTGCTGGATCACCTTGCCGCCGTCCTCGATCAATTCGATCTGGCGACGCACTTCGCTGTTGATCGCCTTCTCGATGAAGCGGAACGAGTTGACGTTCTTGATCTCGCAGCGGGTGCCGAACTCAACCTGGCCCTTTGGCCGGATCGACACGTTGCAGTCGCAACGCAGCGAGCCTTCGGCCATGTTGCCGTCGCAGATGCCCAGGTAGCGCACCAGCGCGTGGATGGTCTTGACGTAGGCCACGGCTTCCTTGGCGCTGCGCATGTCCGGTTCGGAGACGATTTCCAGCAGCGGCGTGCCGGCACGGTTCAGGTCGATACCGGTGGCGCCGGGGAATTCTTCGTGCAGGCTCTTGCCGGCGTCTTCTTCCAGGTGCGCACGGGTTACGCCGACACGCTTGATGGTGCCGTCTTCCAGCGGGATGTCCAGGTGGCCCTTGCCGACGATCGGCAGTTCCATCTGGCTGATCTGGTAGCCCTTGGGCAGGTCCGGATAGAAGTAGTTCTTGCGTGCAAACACGTTGTGCTGGCCGATTTCGGCGTCAATCGCCAGGCCGAACATCACCGCCATGCGCACCGCTTCCTGGTTCAGCACCGGCAGCACACCGGGCATGCCCAGGTCGACCAGGCTGGCCTGGGTGTTGGGCTCAGAGCCGAACGTGGTGGCGCTACCGGAGAAAATCTTCGATTGGGTGGCGAGCTGGGTATGAATCTCCAGCCCGATCACAACTTCCCATTGCATAGTGTTCTCCTCAGAAGCCGGTAGGGGTGCGGGTGTGCCAGTCGGTGTGCAACTGGTACTGGTGCGCCACATTGAGCAGGCGGCCTTCCTGGAAATACGGGGCGAGCAATTGTACGCCTACCGGCAAGCCATCGACGAAACCGGCGGGCATGGACAAGCCCGGCAGGCCCGCGAGGTTGGCGGTAATGGTGTAGAGGTCTTCCAGGTACTCGGCGATCGGGTCGCCGGTCTTGGCGCCGATTTTCCAGGCCGGGTTCGGCGTGGTCGGGCCGAGGATCACGTCGACTTCTTCGAAGGCGGCCATGAAGTCGTTCTTGATCAGGCGACGGATTTTCTGCGCCTTGAGGTAGTACGCGTCGTAGTAGCCGGCGGACAGGGCATAGGCACCGACCATGATCCGGCGCTGGACTTCACTGCCGAAGCCTTCGCCACGGGAGCGTTTGTACAGGTCGGTGAGGTCTTTCGGGTTCTCGCAGCGATAGCCGAAGCGCACGCCGTCGAAACGCGACAGGTTGGAAGACGCCTCTGCCGGCGCGATCACGTAATAGGCGGGAATCGCGTGCTGGTTGTTCGGCAGGCTGATTTCCTTGATCACCGCGCCGAGCTTTTCCAGCTCTTTGATGCTGTTTTGCACCAGATCGGCGATACGCGGGTCGAGGCCGGCGCTGAAATACTCTTTCGGCACGCCGATGCGCAGGCCCTTGAGCGAGGTATTCAGGCTGGCGCTGTAGTCCGGCACGGGCTCATCGATGCTGGTGGAGTCCTGTTTATCGAAGCCTGCCATGCCTTGTAACAATATTGCACAGTCTTCAGCGGTGCGTGCCAGAGGGCCGCCCTGATCGAGACTTGAGGCGTAGGCGATCATGCCCCAGCGGGAAACGCGACCGTAGGTCGGCTTCAGGCCGGTGAGGTTGGTGAACGCGGCGGGCTGGCGGATCGAACCACCGGTGTCGGTCGCCGTAGCGGCGGGCAGGAAGCGTGCGGCCACGGCCGCAGCCGAGCCACCCGACGAACCGCCGGGCACGTGCTCAAGGTTCCACGGGTTTTTCACCGCGCCGTAGTAGCTCGACTCGTTGGCCGAACCCATGGCGAACTCGTCCATGTTGGTCTTGCCCAGGGTCACAGCCCCGGCGGCGGCCAGCTTGGAGACCACGGTGGCGTCGTAGGGCGCCTTGAAGTTGTCGAGCATCTTCGAGCCGCAGCTGGTGCGAATGCCCTGGGTGCAGAACAGGTCCTTGTGGGCGATGGGGGCGCCCAGCAGAGGGTTGTTTTCACCGTTGGCGCGACGTGCGTCGGCGGCCTTGGCCTGGCTCAGGGCCAGCTCTTGGGTGAGGCTGATGAAGCTGTTGACCTTGGGATCGTGCTCGGCGATACGCGCCAGCAGGGTCTGGGTCAGCTCTTCGCTGGAAAACGTTTTGTCGGCGAGACCGCGGGCGATCTCGGCCAGAGTCATGTGATGCATGAAAGGCTCTTTCCCTTTAGTCGATGACTTTCGGAACCAGGTACAGGCCGTTTTCGACCGCTGGCGCGATGGACTGGTAGGCCTCGCGGTTATTGCGCTCGGTCACGACGTCTGCGCGCAGGCGCTGACTGGCTTCCAGCGGGTGAGCCAGGGGCTCGATGCCGTCGGTATTGACGGCCTGCATTTGGTCAACCAGCCCGAGAATGCTGTTCAGGGCTGCGGTGGTCTGTGGAAGATCGGCGTCATTGAGGCCAAGCGAGGCCAGATGCGCGATTTTTTCCACGTCGGAGCGTTCAAGCGCCATGGGATTCTCCAGTGGAAAACAGAACGGAAGGCGTCCGTGTGTTAGATTGTCGGAACACTACCGCATTTCTACGGTCATATGGCCGCGATTGTGGGGGTTGGTGCACAGAAAGTCGGCCAATTTAGCACATTGGCGCCTTGCCCAAAATCCCTGTCGTTGTTAGAGTTTGCCGCACTTTTTTACCCACGCGTTGCCTAGGGTCCCTTTCCCATGTTCAAGAAACTGCGTGGCATGTTTTCCAGCGATCTTTCCATTGACCTGGGCACTGCCAACACCCTTATTTACGTGCGCGAGCGCGGTATCGTTCTGAATGAGCCATCGGTTGTGGCCATTCGGACCCATGGTAATCAGAAAAGTGTCGTTGCCGTTGGCACCGAGGCCAAGCGTATGCTCGGCCGTACACCAGGCAACATTGCTGCCATTCGTCCGATGAAGGATGGCGTGATCGCCGATTTCAGCGTCTGCGAGAAGATGCTGCAGTACTTCATCAACAAGGTTCACGAAAACAGTTTTCTGCAGCCCAGCCCTCGTGTGCTGATCTGCGTTCCGTGCAAGTCCACCCAGGTTGAGCGTCGTGCCATCCGTGAGTCGGCCCTTGGCGCCGGTGCCCGCGAAGTGTTCCTGATCGAAGAGCCGATGGCGGCTGCGATCGGTGCCGGCCTGCCGGTTGAAGAAGCCCGCGGCTCGATGGTGGTGGATATCGGTGGTGGTACTACCGAAATCGCCCTGATTTCCCTGAACGGTGTGGTGTATGCCGAATCCGTGCGTGTGGGTGGCGACCGTTTCGACGAAGCGATCATCACCTATGTGCGTCGCAACTACGGCAGCCTGATCGGTGAATCCACCGCCGAGCGCATCAAGCAGGAAATCGGCACCGCCTACCCGGGCGGCGAAGTTCGCGAAGTCGATGTTCGCGGTCGCAACCTGGCCGAAGGCGTTCCACGTGCCTTCACCCTGAACTCCAATGAAGTGTTGGAAGCTCTGCAAGAGTCCCTGGCCACCATCGTTCAGGCCGTGAAGAGTGCCCTGGAGCAGTCGCCGCCGGAGCTGGCTTCCGATATCGCCGAGCGTGGCCTGGTGCTGACCGGTGGTGGCGCCTTGCTGCGCGACCTCGACAAGCTGCTGGCACAGGAAACCGGTCTGCCGGTGATCGTTGCCGAAGACCCGCTGACCTGCGTTGCTCGTGGTGGTGGTCGTGCGCTGGAAATGATGGATAAACACACCATGGACCTGCTCTCCAGCGAATAAGATTGCCTGGATGGTTCATGCTTGGTCGGCAGGCAGCACTTTGCAGTGCTGCCTGTTGGCGTTTATCTTCTTCAATCTGCATCCAGGCCGGTTTGATGCCGTATGAATAAAGAGAACATTTGCCTGGGAGGAGCGGCTTATTAAACCGCTTTTCGCCAAAGGCCCCTCATTGGGCGTGCGCTTATTGGTGCTGACCGTGCTTTCGGTCGCGCTGATGGTGGTCGATGCCCGCTTTGCACTGCTCAAGCCCGTGCGTAGCCAGATGTCGCTGGTGTTGATGCAGACCTACTGGATCACCGACCTGCCACAACGTCTCTACCAGGGCGTGGCCAGCCAATTTGGCAGCCGCACCGAGCTGATCGCCGAGAACGAAAAACTCAAGACTGAAAACCTGCTGTTGCAGGGGCGCATGCAAAAGCTGGCGGCCCTCACCGAGCAGAACGTTCGTCTGCGCGAGTTGCTCAATTCTTCCGCGTTGGTCAATGAAAAGGTTGAAGTCGCCGAGCTGATCGGCATGGATCCGAACCCGTTCACTCATCGCATCATCATCAATAAGGGTGAGCGCGACGGTGTGGTCCTCGGCCAGCCGGTGCTCGATGCCCGTGGCCTGATGGGCCAGGTGGTGGAGTTGATGCCCTACACCTCGCGCGTCCTGCTGCTGACGGACACGACCCACAGCATTCCGGTGCAGGTCAACCGCAACGGCTTGCGCGCGATTGCCAGCGGTACTGGCAACCCCGAACGCCTCGAACTGCGCCATGTTGCCGACACTGCGGATATCAAGGAAGGCGACCTGCTGGTCAGCTCCGGCCTGGGCCAGCGCTTCCCGGCCGGCTACCCGGTGGCGACGGTCAAGGAAGTGATCCACGATTCTGGCCAACCATTCGCGATCGTTCGGGCCGTGCCGACGGCTGCCCTTAACCGTAGCCGTTACCTGCTGCTGGTGTTCAGCGATAACCGCACCCCGGAGGAGCGCGCCAACGACGCCGCCCAGGCGCAGGAAGCCGAAGACAAGCAAAATGGCACCTCGCCGGTCGTCCCCGCCACTGTGCCCAAACCGGCTTTCGTCGGGCCACCAGCGCCTGCGGCTGCGCCGGCCGTTCCGGCAACCGCAGCGCCTGTCGCCACACCAGCCAAGCCTGCTGCACAGAGTGCTCGCCCGGCTAAACCGGCGGCGACCACCGCGCCTGCGAGGCCTGCGACAACCGCTCCGGCCACCACACGGCAGAGGGAGGAATAATGGCCGGTACTCATTCGCGCAATGGCTGGATCGTCTGGCTGACTTTCGCCATTGGCTTGCTGCTCAGCGTTTCGCCGCTGCCGCAATTCATGGAAATCCTGCGCCCGCTCTGGCTGGCCTTGCTGCTGGCGTTCTGGTCTTTGAACCTGCCGCACAAGGTGGGCATGGTCACGGCGATGTGCCTGGGCTTGGCGGAGGATGTGCTCTATGGCACCTTGCTGGGCCAGAATGCGTTGATCCTGACCCTGATTACCTTCCTGGTGCTGTCGTTGCAACAGCGCCTGCGCATGTTTCCGATGTGGCAGCAGTGCCTGGTGATCCTGGTGATCTTCGGCCTGGCGCAGCTGGTGCAACTGTGGCTGAGCGCCTTGACCGGCAACCGTCAGCCCACCCTGGCATTGGTCTTGCCGGCGCTGGTCAGTGCATTGCTATGGCCTTGGATCAGTTTTGGCCTGCGTGGGCTGCGTCGTCGCTATAAAATCAATTGAATGGTTGCGAGGCTCTGCCTGGTTATCGAACCCAACAGGGAGAGGCTGCAATGATTTCGCTTTATCTGGCCTCGGGCTCCCCGCGGCGACGTGAGCTCTTGACCCAGATCGGTGTGCCTTTCACCGTAGTCAGCGCCGCGATTGATGAAACACCGCTTACCCATGAACCTGCCGTTGCCTATGTCGAGCGTCTTGCACGCGGCAAGGCAACGGCGGGTTTTGTTGCGCTTGGCCAAACCTCGGGCGCCTGCGTATTGGGCGCCGATACGGCGGTGATTATTGACGGCCAGATCCTGGGCAAACCCGTGGACCAGGCCGACGCGCTGGCGATGCTGATGGCCCTTTCGGGCCGCGAGCATGAAGTGCTCACCGCGATTGCCCTCACCGACGGCCAGCGCTGCGAAACTCGATATGTAAGCAGTCTTGTACGTTTTCGCCAGGTTTCTGTCGAAGAGGCTACAACCTACTGGCACAGTGGCGAACCCCAGGACAAGGCCGGCGGCTATGCTATCCAAGGCCTGGGTTCGGTGTTCGTTGCCGGCCTCAATGGCAGTTATTCTGCGGTGGTTGGCCTGCCCGTGTGCGAAACCGCGCAACTGCTCGCCCAATTCGGCATACCCTGTTGGCAAAACCTTACCGTGCGCTGAACGCCGTATTCCAGCGCCAAGCCTTGAGCGATCGGTCACTATTGTGAAAACGCCTGAACGAGACCCAGCCATGAGTGAAGAGATTCTGATCAATATCACGCCGATGGAATCGCGCGTGGCGGTGGTAGAGAACGGTGTTCTGCAAGAAGTGCATGTCGAGCGTACCCAGAAGCGTGGGATCGTCGGCAATATCTACAAAGGCAAGGTGGTGCGCGTACTGCCAGGTATGCAGGCAGCATTTGTCGATATCGGCCTGGACCGTGCTGCGTTTATCCACGCTTCGGAAATTTCCTTGCGCGAAGGCCCTGCGGTGGAAAGCATCAGCGCCCTGGTGCATGAAGGGCAGAGTCTGGTGGTGCAAGTCACCAAGGACCCTATCGGCTCCAAGGGCGCACGCTTGACCACCCAGTTGTCGATTCCCTCGCGCTACCTGGTGTACATGCCGCGCACTGCCCATGTCGGCATTTCCCTGAAGATCGAAGACGAAGCCGAGCGCGAGCGCCTGAAAAAGGTGGTCAGCGACTGCGTGGCTGCCGAGGGCATCAAGGAAGCGGGCGGGTTTATCCTGCGTACCGCCGCCGAAGGCGCCGGCGCTGATGAGATCCTTATGGATATCCGCTACCTGCGGCGGTTGTGGGATCAGATCGACGCACAGATCAAGACCATTGGCGCGCCCAGCGTCATCTATGAAGACCTGGGCCTGGCGCTGCGTACGCTGCGTGACCTGGTCAGCCCGAAAATTGAGAAAATCCGTATCGACTCGCGGGAAACCTTCCAGCGCACCACGCAATTTGTTGCCGAGCTGATGCCGGAAATTGCCGACCGCCTGGAGCACTACCCCGGCGAGCGGCCGATCTTCGACCTGTATGGCGTTGAAGACGAAATCCAGAAAGCCCTGGAGCGCAAGGTGCCGCTCAAATCCGGCGGCTACCTGGTGGTGGACCCGGCCGAAGCCATGACCACCATTGACGTTAACACTGGCGCATTCGTGGGCCATCGCAACCTCGAAGAGACCATCTTCAAGACCAACCTGGAAGCCGCCACGGCGATCGCTCGCCAACTGCGCCTGCGCAACCTCGGTGGCATCATCATCATCGACTTCATCGACATGGAAGATGAGGAGCACCAGCGCCAGGTATTGCGCACCCTCGAAAAGCAGCTGGAGCGCGATCACGCCAAGACCAACATCATCGGCATCACCGAGCTGGGCCTGGTGCAGATGACCCGCAAGCGCACCCGCGAAAGCCTTGAGCAGGTTCTGTGCGAGCCGTGCAGCAGTTGCCAGGGGCGGGGTAAATTGAAAACCCCGGAAACCGTTTGCTACGAAATTTTCCGCGAAATCCTGCGTGAGGCACGTGCCTATCAGGCCGAGGGTTATAGAGTGCTTGCCAACCAGAAAGTGGTCGATCGCCTGCTGGACGAAGAGTCGGGGAACGTCGCGGAGCTGGAGAGCTTTATCGGTCGCACGATTCGCTTCCAGGTCGAAACCATGTATTCCCAGGAACAATACGACGTGGTGCTGCTCTGATCCCCAATTGCTTGCCTTATTCGAGACCGGCGGACCTTGATCTGCCGTCCGCCAACTGTTTTTTGAGGGTCGCCTGACATGGAGCGTCTGATACGCTTTTTTGCCGCTTTGACCCGCTGGGGCTTGGGCCTGTGTGCGTTGCTGCTGGTATTGGCGGCGGTGTACGTAAGCCTGGGGCGTGAATTGACCCCATTGGTCGCCGAATATCGCGCCGAAATCGAAGCCAAGGCCCAGGCTGCAGTGGATACACCGCTGCATATCGGCAGCCTTGAAGGCCGCTGGAGCGGGTTTGCCCCGGTATTGCTGGCTCACGATGTGATGGTCGGCGAGGGCAGCAGTGCCTTGCGCCTGGACCAGGTGGAAGTGGTACCGGATATGTGGGCCAGCCTGTTGGCCCGTGAAGTGCGCATCGCCCACCTTCAAGTCAGCGGCCTGCAATTGAGCGTCAAGGAAGACAAGGACGGCCGCTGGACGCTGCAAGGCTTGCCGGTTCAGGACGACCAGCCGCTGGACCCGCAACAGTTGCTGACGCGCATGCAAATGGTCAAGCGCGTGTCGGTGCTGGACAGTCAGGTTACCTTGCAGCCCTTCGATCAGGCGCCGGTGACCGTGACCTATGTAGGCCTGAGCCTGCATACCGGCATGAGCCATCAGCGTCTGGATGCACGGCTGACCTTGCCTGATGGCCAGCCGCTTGCTGTCAGCCTGCGTAGCCGTATTCGCGCCAGCCAGTGGAAGGACGCAGAGATCGACGCCTACCTGAGCCTGCCGCAAAGCGACTGGGCCAAATGGATTCCCGCCCGGCTAACCCAGCAATGGAAACTCACGCAGTTCAAAGCCGGCGGTGAGTTTTGGCTCAGTTGGGCCAAAGGCACCGTGCAAAGCGCTGCTGTTCGCCTCAACTCGCCGCAAGTGAAGGGCAGCTACGCCGACCGCAAGCCCGTGCATCTGGAGAATCTGGCGCTGACGGCCTACCTGCAACGCAGTGATAGTGGCCTTGAAGTGCTGTTCGATTCGCTGGCAATGAACATTGGCGACACCCGCTGGGAGTCGCGCATTCAATTGCAGCAAAACCTGGCGACCGATAAAGAACAGGAAGTGTGGAAGTTGCAGGCCGATCGTCTTGACCTGACGCCGATCACGCCGCTGCTCAATGCCTTGGCGCCGTTGCCTGAAGGTTTCGCCAAGACCGTCGAGCATCTCAAGGCCACTGGCCTGTTGCGTAATGTGCTGGTGGATTTCCGCCCTCAGGACGCCACCGACCAGAAAGTCAGCTTTGCCGCGAACCTTGAGCGTGTCGGTTTCGACGCGTATTTCGGTGCGCCGGCCGCGCGTAATGTGTCCGGCAGCATCAGTGGCGACCTGGGCCATGGCGAACTGCGCATGGACAGCAAGGATTTTTCCCTGCATCTGTTCCCCATCTTCGCCAAGCCCTGGCAGTACATCCAGGCCAATGCACGCCTGACCTGGAAACTCGACAAACAGGGTTTCACCCTGATCGCTCCGTACATCAAGGTGCTGGGCGAAGAGGGCAAGGTCGCGGCGGACTTTCTGATTCGCCTGCATTTCGATCATAGCCAGGAAGACTACATGGACCTGCGGGTCGGCATGGTCGATGGCGATGGCCGTTTTACCCCCAAATACTTGCCGGCCGTGTTGAGCCCGGCGCTGGATGAGTGGCTGCGTACCGCGATTCTCAAAGGGGCAGTGGATGAAGGCTTTTTCCAGTACCAGGGGTCGCTGAGCCACAACGCCCTGCCGGCGTCGCGCAATATCAGCCTGTTCTTCAAGGTGCATGACGCCGAACTGGCCTTCCAGCCGGGTTGGCCCCATGTGAACAAGGTTAATGGTGAAGTGTTCGTCGAGGAAAGCGGCGTGCGCATCCTGGCGAGCAAGGGGCAGTTGCTCGACACCCGGGTCAAGGATGTGTACGTCAATATTCCTCACGCACCGGCCGGCAAGGACAGTCATCTGTTGCTCACCGGCGGGTTTTCCGGTGGCTTGGGTGATGGTCTGAAAATTCTTCAGGAAGCGCCCATCGGTACCGCGTCCACGTTCGCCGGCTGGAAAGGCGAGGGTGACCTGCAAGGTAGCCTGGACCTTGACGTTCCCCTGGCCAAGGGCACCGAGCCCAAGATCGTGGTGGACTTCAAGACCGACAAGGCACGCCTGCAATTGGCTGAACCGCCCTTGGACCTCACCCAGCTCAAGGGTGATTTTCGCTTCGATAGCGCCAAGGGCCTGAGCGGTCAGAACATCTCGGCCCAGGCATTCGAGCAACCTGTCACTGCGCAGATCTTCGCCGAGGGCAAGCCGGGCAATATCAGTACTCGCGTGACTGCCAAGGGCCAGGTGGCGGTCAAGCGCCTGACGGATTGGCTGAACGTCAGTCAGCCGTTGCCGGTATCCGGCGATATTCCTTACCAGTTGCAGGTTATTCTGGACGGTGCGGACAGTCAGTTGATGGTCAACTCCAACCTCAAGGGTGTTGCGGTGGATCTACCGGCGCCGTTCGGCATGCCGGCCAGCCAGGGACGTGACAGCACCTTTCGCATGACGTTGCAGGGCGCTGAGCGACGTTACTGGTTTGATTACGGCGAGCTGGCGAATTTCACCTTTGCGGCACCGCCGGACAACTTCAATAACGGCCGTGGCGAATTGTTCCTGGGTGACGGTGACGCGCTGTTGCCCGGGGCCAAGGGCTTGCGCATTCGTGGCGTGCTGTCGGAACTGGATATCGATCCCTGGAAAAAGCTCGTGGACCGCTACGCGGGTAACGACCCAGGTGGCAATGCCAAGCAACTGCTCAGTGGCGCCGACTTCAGGGTAGGCAAGCTGACCGGATTTGGTACCCAGTTTGACCAGGTCAAGTTGCAGCTTGATCGCAAGCCGGCTGCCTGGGGCCTGCAACTCGACAGCCAGCAAGCCAAGGGCACGGTGAACCTGCCCGATGCCAAGGGTGCGCCGATTGCGATCAACCTCAAGTACGTCAAATTGCCCGCAGTGGACCCGACAGCGCAGGCCGACGAAAACGCACCGGACCCGCTGGCCGATATCGACCCCAAAAGCATCCCGGCACTGGACATCGCCATTGACCAGCTGTTCCAGGGCCCCGATCTGATAGGGGCATGGTCGCTGCGGATTCGTCCGACCGCCAAGGGCCTGGCCTTCAATAACCTGGACCTGGGCCTCAAGGGGATGCTGCTCAAGGGCGCCGGTGGCTGGGAGGGCGCGCCGGGCGCCAGCAGCAGTTGGTACAAGGGCCGCCTCGATGGCAGAAATATCGCCGATGTGCTCAAGGGCTGGGGTTTTGCGCCTACGGTGACCAGTGAGGATTTCCATCTGGACGTGGATGGCCGTTGGCCGGGCTCGCCGGCCTGGGTTGGGCCCAAGCGCTTTTCCGGCAGCCTGGATGCCGCATTCCGTAAAGGTCAGTTCGTTGAAGTGGAAGGGGGCGCCCAGGCATTGCGGGTGTTTGGCCTGCTTAACTTCAACTCCATTGGCCGGCGTTTGCGTTTGGACTTTTCCGACCTGTTTGGTAAAGGCTTGAGCTATGACCGAGTCAAGGGCTTGCTGGCTGCCAGTAATGGTGTGTTCGTGACCCGTGAGCCCATCACCATGACCGGGCCCTCGACCAATCTTGAGCTTAACGGCACCCTGGATCTGGTCGCCGATCGCGTCGACGCCAAGCTGCTGGTCACGTTGCCGGTGACCAACAACCTGCCCATCGCGGCGCTGATTGTCGGTGCGCCTGCCATTGGTGGTGCGTTGTTCCTGATCGACAAGCTGATCGGTGATCGGGTTTCGCGCTTTGCCAGTGTGCAGTACAAGGTGCAAGGCCCTTGGAAGGATCCGAAAATCACCTTCGACAAGCCATTTGAAAAGCCAAACTGAGAGCCTGTGGAGTAGCATGGCCCCATGCCCTGTCTGGAGTGTCGGCCCATGTCCTTTGCAGTAATCCAAATGGTCAGCCAGAGCGACGTGCTGGCCAACCTCGCCCAGGCACGCCGCCTGCTGGAGCAGGCGGCGGCAAACGGCGCGAAACTCGCGGTTTTGCCGGAGAACTTCGCCGCCATGGGACGCCGTGACGTGGCCGACATTGGCCGCGCCGAAGCATTCGGTGAAGGCCCGATCCTGCCATGGTTGAAACAGGCCGCCCGCGACCTCACCTTATGGATAGTGGCCGGCACGTTGCCGCTGCCGCCCAGGGAACAACCCCACGCCAAGGCCAACGCTTGCTCGCTGCTGATCAATGATCAGGGTGAAATCGTCGCTCGCTATGACAAGCTCCACTTGTTTGATGTGGACGTAGCGGATGCTCGCGGTCGCTACCGCGAATCCGACGACTATGCTTTTGGAAGCAATGTAGTGGTGGCGGATACGCCAGTGGGCCGCGTGGGGCTGACGGTGTGCTATGACTTGCGCTTTCCCGAGCTGTACAGCGAATTACGCGCTGCGGGGGCTGAATTGATTACCGCGCCCTCGGCCTTTACGGCGGTGACTGGGGCCGCCCATTGGGATGTGCTGATTCGGGCGCGGGCCATTGAAACCCAGTGCTACCTGCTGGCAGCGGCTCAAGGCGGTGTGCACCCAGGCCCACGGGAAACCTTTGGCCACGCGGCAATCATCGACCCTTGGGGGCGGGTGCTGGCGCAACAGGATCAAGGCGAAGCGGTGCTACTGGCCGAACGCGATAGCGGTGAACAAGCGTCGATACGGACGCGCATGCCGGTGGCGAACCACCGGCGCTTTTTCTCGCAGGGCGCGCAGCGGCCTGCTTCAGAACGATGAATTTAAGGCCAAACCTATGAGCGAGTTGTTGTCCTCAGTCAGTGAACACCTCCTGGCACCCGGTGGCGTGACCATCGAAAGTTTGCAAACCGTGCTGGGCGATCTCGCCGGGCCAGGCATTGACGCGGCTGACCTGTATTTCCAGGGGCAGATTTCCGAGTCCTGGGCCCTGGAAGACGGCATCGTCAAGGAAGGCAGTTTCAACCTCGACCAGGGAGTGGGCGTGCGTGCCCAGTCTGGTGAAAAAACGGGTTTTGCCTACAGCAATGCGATCACCCTGGAGGCGCTGGGCCTGGCAGCACGTGCTGCGCGCTCGATCTCCCGCGCTGGACAAAATGGCACGGTGCAGGCGTTCAGCACCCAGGACGTGGCTCAGTTGTATGCGCCGGATAACCCCCTGGAAGTGATCAGCCGTGCGGAAAAAGTCGAGCTGCTAAAACGTATCGACGCCGCTACTCGTGCCTTGGATCCCCGTATCCAGCAGGTTACCGTAAGCATGGCCGGTGTGTGGGAGCGCATCCTCGTTGCCTCCACCGATGGTGGCCTGGCGGCGGATGTGCGGCCGCTGGTGCGTTTCAACGTGAGTGTGATCGTCGAGCAGAACGGTCGCCGCGAACGCGGTGGCCATGGCGGCGGCGGGCGTACCGACTACCGCTATTTCCTCACCGATGACCGTGCCATGGGTTATGCCCGTGAAGCGCTGCGCCAGGCGCTGGTCAACCTCGAAGCCATCCCTGCACCGGCGGGTACCTTGCCGGTGGTGCTGGGCTCGGGTTGGTCCGGGGTGCTGTTGCACGAAGCGGTCGGTCATGGGCTGGAAGGGGACTTCAACCGCAAGGGCAGTTCGGCCTACAGCGGGCGAATGGGCGAGATGGTTGCGTCCAAGCTGTGCACCATCGTGGACGACGGCACGCTGGCCGGGCGCCGTGGTTCGCTGAGCGTCGATGACGAGGGCACGCCGACCGAATGCACCACCCTGATCGAAAATGGCGTGCTCAAGGGCTATATGCAAGACAAGCTCAACGCCCGTCTGATGGGGGTGGCACGCACCGGTAATGGCCGGCGTGAATCCTACGCGCACCTGCCGATGCCACGCATGACCAACACCTACATGCTCGGTGGCGAAAGCGATCCGGCGGAAATCATCGCGTCGGTGAAACGCGGCATCTATTGCGCCAATCTGGGCGGTGGCCAGGTCGACATCACCAGCGGCAAGTTCGTGTTCTCCACCAGCGAGGCGTACCTGATCGAAGACGGCAAGATTACCGCGCCGGTCAAAGGGGCCACCTTGATTGGTAACGGGCCGGAGGCCATGAGCAAGGTGTCGATGGTCGGTAACGACCTGTCGCTGGACAGCGGCGTGGGCACATGCGGGAAGGATGGGCAGTCAGTGCCGGTAGGCGTGGGGCAGCCAACCCTGAAAATTGATGCGATCACCGTGGGTGGCACGGGGTCGTAAGGACGGAGCTTCGGGTGGCGAAGGCCGCCACCCGTGGAAGAGGATCAGCGCAGGCCGCGTTGAGTCTCGTCCAGCTCACGGATGTACTTGAAGATTTTACGGCTGGTGGCCGGCGCTTTGTTGTGCGCCTGCTCGTGCTGGGCCTGACGGATCAGGGAGCGCAATTGCTGGCGGTCCGCATCCGGGTAGTCCATCACGAATTTCTCCAGCACGGCGTCATCGCCCGCGATCAGGCGGTCACGCCAACGTTCCAGGTTATGGAAGCGTTCGTTGTACTGGCGAGTGGAGGCATCGGTTTGATCAAGCAAGGTCAGAATGGCGTCAATGTCCTGATCGCGCATCAGTTTGCCGATAAACGAGATGTGCCGTTTGCGCGCGATATTCGCGGTGTGCTTGGGCGCATCAGCCAGGGCCCGGCGCATTTCGTCGGTCAATGGCAGTTTGGCAATCAAATCTTTTTTGAGCGTTGTAAGGCGCTCGCCGAGGTCAACCAGAGCATGCAGCTCGCGTTTGACCTGGGTTTTGCTTTTCTCCCCATCGAGGGAGTCGTCGTAAGAATCAACCATGGTGGCAGTCCGCAAAGAAACGCCGCCATGATAACCAGTCGGGGGCCGCTTGTCCGGCCCGGTCGCTCGATGGCCTTAACCGAAAGCAGAATTTGAGTGGAGAAAACCATGAGTGCAGCCCAAAGCGTCGGTCCGCAAGCGTTACCGGCACTGCAGGAACAAGTCGAGCAGATCCTCGCCGAGGCCAAGCGCCAGGGGGCCAGCGCCTGTGAAGTGGCGGTGTCGCTGGAGCAGGGGCTGTCGACTTCGGTGCGCCAGCGGGAAGTGGAAACGGTCGAGTTCAACCGCGACCAGGGGTTCGGCATCACCTTGTACGCAGGCCAGCGCAAAGGCTCGGCCAGCACCTCGGCCAGCGGCCCGGAAGCGATTCGCGAGACCGTCGCCGCTGCGTTGGCGATTGCCAAGCACACCTCCGAGGATGAAAGCTCGGGGCTGGCCGACAAGGCGCTGATGGCCAGGGATGTGCAGGATTTCGACCTGTTCCACGCCTGGGACATCACCCCGGAGCAAGCCATTGAACAAGCGCTGATCTGCGAAGCGGCGGCTTTCGATACCGACCCTCGGATCAAGAATGCTGATGGCACCACGCTGAGCACTCACCAGGGCTGCCGTGTGTACGGCAACAGCCATGGTTTTATCGGCGGTTATGCGTCCACACGTCACAGCCTCAGTTGCGTGATGATCGCCGAAGCCAACGGCCAGATGCAGCGTGACTACTGGTACGACGTGAACCGCCAGGGTGATTTGTTGGCAGACCCCGTCAGCATTGGCCAACGGGCTGCACAGCGTGCCGCCAGTCGCCTGGGCGCGCGCCCGGTGCCGACGTGCGAAGTGCCGGTGCTGTTTTCTGCGGAACTGGCCGGTGGTTTGTTCGGTAGCTTCCTGGGGGCGATTTCCGGTGGCAACCTCTATCGAAAATCGTCATTCCTTGAAGGCGCAATCGGCCAAAAGCTGTTTCCTGAGTGGTTGACCATCGATGAGCGCCCGCATTTGATGCGTGCGATGGGCAGTTCGTCGTTCGACGGTGATGGCCTGGCGACCTATGCCAAGCCGTTTGTCGAAAATGGTGAGCTGGTCTCCTATGTGTTGGGTACCTATGCCGGTCGCAAGCTTGGCCTGCCGAGTACCGCCAACTCCGGTGGCGTGCATAACCTGTTCGTGACCCATGGCGACGAAGACCAGGCTGCATTGCTGCGACGCATGGGGCGTGGCTTGCTGGTGACTGAGTTGATGGGCCAGGGTCTGAATATGGTCACCGGTGATTACTCACGGGGCGCGGCAGGTTTCTGGGTGGAAAATGGCGAAATTCAATTCGCCGTCCAGGAAGTGACGATCGCCGGCAACATGCGCGATATGTTCAAGCAGATTGTCGCTGTGGGTAATGATCTGGAGTTGCGCAGCAATATCCGCACGGGGTCTGTGCTGATCGAGCGAATGACGGTCGCCGGTAGCTAACTTCTCCCGCACTCGAGAAAAGGCGCGCCATCCCAAGGATGGCGCGCCTTTTTTATTGCCCATGTCACAGAGGTATTAATCGGGCGCTCTTGTTTTGATTCTCAATATCATTTAATAATAAATATCATTACCGAATGAGTGTGGATCATGAGTTCTGTCCTGCATGAGGATCCGTATCTGGAAAGCTGGCGCTGGATGAGCCGCCAGATTCGCTGTGGCCTCGATCCCAATGAACCTCGCCTGATCGAACATTACCTTAATGAAGGTCGATACCTGGCCTGTTGCACCGCGACCCATCCGTGGACGATCGCCGAAACTTCATTCCGCCTGCTGGTCGACACCGCCAGCGATATCGCGCTGCCCTGGCATTGGCGTTCGATGTGCCTGGACCAAGCGTGGCGCCCGCTGCGCGACCTGGAAAAACTCTCCCAGTGTGCCTGTCGCCTCAAGCGCTGGCAGGCCTTTGCCTGGCAGTTGGCGACCTGCGAATTACTGCCTTCGATTTCCGTTTCTGACTTGGTGCAAGGATCTAATGATGAGTAACACCCGTATCGAACGCGACAGCATGGGCGAACTGCATGTGCCGCAAGACGCGTTGTATGGCGCGCAAACCCAGCGAGCGGTGAACAACTTCCCGATCAGCCAACAGCGTATGCCCGCGCAATTCATCCGCGCCCTGATTCTGGCCAAGACAGCCGCGGCCAAGGTCAACGTCGACCTCAAGCAGATCAGCGAAGGGCAGGGCAAGGCCATTGTCGACGCCGCCCAAGGCTTGCTCGAAGGTGACTACATGCAGCACTTCCCGGTGGATATCTTCCAGACCGGTTCCGGCACCAGCTCCAACATGAACGCCAATGAAGTGATTGCGACCCTTGCCAGTCGTTTGCTTGGCGAGGTGGTCAACCCTAACGATCACGTCAACTGCGGCCAAAGCAGCAACGACATTATCCCCACCACCATTCACGTCAGCGCCGCCTTGGTACTGCATGAGCAAACGCTGCCAGCCCTGCTGCACCTGGTGCAGGTGATCGAGCAGAAGGCCGAAGAGGTGCATCCGTTCATCAAGACCGGTCGTACCCACTTGATGGACGCCATGCCGGTGCGCATGAGCCAGGTGCTCCATGGCTGGGCGCAGCAGCTCAAGGCCAATATCGGGCACTTGCAGGACCTGCTTCCGGCCTTGCAGGCACTGGCCCAGGGCGGCACAGCGGTGGGCACCGGGATCAACGCGCATCCTGAATTTGCCGGGCGTTTCAGCCAGCAACTGAGCCAGTTGACCGGGGTGAAGTTCACGCCCGGCAAGGACCTTTTTGCATTGATTGGCTCCCAGGACACTGCCGTCGCAGTTTCCGGCCAGTTGAAGGCCACGGCTGTATCGCTGATGAAGATTGCCAACGACCTGCGCTGGATGAACTCCGGCCCCTTGGCCGGCCTCGGTGAAATTGAGCTGGAGGGCTTGCAGCCGGGCTCGTCGATCATGCCCGGCAAAGTCAACCCTGTGATCCCGGAAGCCACGGCGATGGTCGCCGCGCAGGTCATCGGCAATGACACCGTCATCACAGTTGCGGGTCAATCGGGCAACTTCGAGCTGAACGTGATGTTGCCGATCATCGCCCAGAACCTGCTCAGCAGCCTTGAGTTGCTGGCCAACTCCAGTCGTTTGCTGGCGGACAAGGCCATTGCCAGCTTCAAGGTCAACGAAGCCAAGCTCAAAGAAGCACTGTCGCGCAACCCGATCCTGGTCACCGCCCTTAACCCGATCATTGGTTACCAGAAGGCCGCTGAAATTGCCAAGAAGGCTTACCAGCAAGGCCGCCCGGTCATCGATGTCGCCCTTGAGCACACCGACCTGCCGCGCAGCCAACTGGAAGTCCTGCTGGACCCGGAAAAGCTCACGGCTGGCGGCGTGTAATTAACCACCCTGCTTTGGAGGCTCACCATGGAGCACTGGAAACGTACGATCGAACGGGCCAATCGCTGCTTTATGGCGGGCGAGCTGGTGGATGCTCGCGAGGCCTATCTGCAAGCCCTGGCCCTGGCCCAAGTGTTGTTCGAACGCTGGGCGGATGCCGACGAAGCAGTGGCGGCCTGCGTCATTTCTCATCACAACCTGGCGGACCTGCATTTGCGCCTGAATCAACCTGAGGAAAGCGCGGAATACCTCTGCGCCATTCACCAGCGATTGTTGCAGACCATGCAGGACCCGCGCCTTAACCCGCAGTTGCGCGAGGCGGCGTTGCGCCAGAGCAGCAAGACCTACGTCGAGCTGTTGAATTTCATCAGCGATCACGGCGAGTACCCCCCCACCCACCGGTTGCTGGGCGATGCTGCGCCGCAGTCGACCTCGTCTCACTATGGAGCACATTGATATGACTTACACCCTGCCGGCCCTGCCTTACGCCTATGACGCCCTTGAGCCGCATATCGACGCGCAAACCATGGAGATTCACTACACCAAGCATCACCAGACTTACATCAATAATCTGAATGCTGCCGTGGAGGGCACGGAATTCGCCGGTTGGCCGGTGGAGAAGCTGGTGTCCAGCGTGCAGAAATTACCGGAGAAATTACGCGTTGCCGTGGTCAATCAAGGAGGCGGCCATGCAAACCATTCGTTGTTCTGGGCGGTCATGTCACCTACAGGGGGCGGTAAACCTGAAGGCACGCTGGGCAAGGCTATCGATGAGCAATTGGGCGGTTTTGACAGTTTCAAGGAGGCATTCACCAAGGCTGCGCTGACCCGCTTCGGCAGTGGCTGGGCCTGGTTGAGTGTCACCCCGCAAAACACGCTGGTCGTGGAAAGCAGCGGCAACCAGGACAGCCCGCTGATGAGCGGCAACACGCCAATCCTCGGTCTGGACGTCTGGGAACATGCCTACTATTTGCGTTACCAGAACCGTCGCCCTGAATACATCAATGCGTTCTACAGCGTAATTAACTGGCCGGAAGTTGCTGCCCGCTACCAGGCCGCCTTGGCCTGACATTCACTCTAAAACAAGATCTAAGGGCGACTATGGGCACTGAAACACTGGCGATCAGCAGCGTGCGAATGTTCCGTTATGCGTTCGGTTCACTGCTGTTATTGGCAGGGACTGCGTTGCTGGTGGCCCATGGGCTGGCCTGGTTGGACCTTGAGCCGCGTATCCTGCGCGCGTTGCAGGGCGGCGCGATTTGCGCGCTCGGCACGGCGCTGGGCGCGGTGCCGGTCCTGGTGATACGGCGGATGCCGGTAGCGTTGAGCGACACCTTGCTGGGCTTCGGTGCAGGTGTGATGCTCGCAGCGACCGCTTTTTCCCTGGTCGTGCCGGGTATCGCCGCGGCTGAAGGCCTGGGCCTTTCGCCGTGGGGTGCGGGTGGGCTGATCAGCTTCGGCATCATGCTGGGCGCATTCGGGTTGTATCTGGTGGATCGCAAGGTCTCCGGCGCCAGCCCGGAGATGCTGGTGGGGACGCCGGATAAGCCGGTGATCCCGCCGCGCATCTGGCTGTTTGTATTCGCCATCATTGCGCACAACATTCCCGAAGGCATGGCAGTGGGCGTCTCCGCGGGAGGAGGGATGGCGGATGCTGACAGTCTCGCCATGGGCATTGCCTTACAGGATGTACCCGAGGGCTTGGTGATCGCGCTGGTATTGGCTGGGGCGGGGATGTCGCGGATCAAGGCGTTCCTGATCGGCGCCGCATCAGGATTGGTTGAACCGGTATTTGCGGTGCTCTGCGCCTGGCTGGTGAGCCTGGCTGAGGTGTTGCTGCCGTTGGGGCTGGCGCTGGCCGCCGGTGCGATGTTGTTGGTAGTGACCCATGAAGTCATCCCCGAATCGCGTCGCAACGGTCACGAAAAGCTCGCCAGCCTGGGGTTGTGTATCGGGTTTTGCCTGATGATGGTGATGGATACGGCGTTGGGCTGAAGCCAGCTCTCGTATCGGCGGTTATTCGCCTTCATCGAATTTGTTGTTGATCAGCTCAACCAACGCCGCCATCGCTTCCTGCTCTTGCTCGCCTGCAGTGTGCAGATGAATCGTGGTGCCCTTGCCGGCTGCCAGCATCATCATCGCCATGATGCTCTTGCCATCGACCATGGACTCCGGTGTGCGCCCGGCGCGGATCTGGCAGGGAAACTTTCCGGCCACGCCGACGAACTTTGCCGACGCCCGGGCGTGCAGGCCCAGCTTGTTGATGATTTCAATTTCCAGAGCGGGCATCGCGCAGGTGTTCCTTTCAGCTTAGGTCGCGGTGGCGAACCTGGACATTCTTGAGGGTTTGTTGCAGCACCTGGCCCAGCCGCTCAGTCAGGTAAACCGAGCGGTGATGGCCACCCGTGCAGCCAATGGCAATGGTGACATACGCCCGATTGCTCGCGGCAAAACGCGGCAACCATTTAAGCAGGTAGCTGGAGATGTCCTGGAACATCTCTTCCACATCCGGCTGCGCGGCGAGGTAGTCGGCGACGGGCTGATCCAGCCCCGACTGATCGCGCAATTCCGGCTTCCAGTAAGGGTTGGGCAGGCAGCGCACATCGAACACCAGGTCGGCATCGACCGGCATGCCACGCTTGAAGCCAAACGACTCGACCAGGAACGCTGTGCCCGGCTCGGGCTGATTCAGCAGGCGCAACTTGATCGCGTCACGCAACTGGTACAGGTTCAGGCTGGTGGTGTTGATCTTCAGGTCGGCCAGATCAATGATCGGCCCCAGCAGTTTGGTCTCGTCTTCAATGGCTTCGGCCAGGGAGCGGTTCGCGCTGCTGAGCGGGTGGCGTCGACGGGTTTCGGAGAAACGCTTGAGCAGGGTTTCTTCATCGGCATCCAGGTACAGCACATCGCAATGAATGTGCTTGGCGCGCACTTCTTCGAGCAGTTCCGGGAACCGCGAGAGGTGGCTGGGCAGGTTGCGGGCGTCGATCGACACAGCGACCAGCGGCTGCGCCAGCTCGGTGTGGATAAGGGCGCGCTCCGCCAACTCCGGCAGCAGGCCGGCCGGCAGGTTGTCGATGCAATAGAAACCGTTGTCCTCAAGCACATTGAGGGCGGTGCTTTTACCTGAGCCGGAGCGGCCGCTGACGATGATCAAACGCATGATTACTGCCCGTTTTGTTCATCCAGGACGACCTGATACAGCGCCTCGTTGCTGCTGGCACTGCGCAACTTGTCACGTACTTCCTTGCGGTCGAGCATACTGGCTATCTGACGAAGCAGTTCCAGGTGCGCATCGGTGGCGGCTTTCGGGACCAGTAGCACGAACAGCAGGTCAACCGGAGCACCGTCGATGGCGTCGAAGTCGATGGGTTTTTCCAGGTGCAGCAAGGCGCTGACCGGGGTCTCGCAGCCTTCGAGACGGCAGTGAGGAATAGCGATGCCGTTGCCAAAACCGGTGGAGCCGAGTTTTTCACGGGCAATCAGAGCCTCGAAAACATCTTGCATCTCCAGCTCAGGCACTTGGCTGCTGATCAGGTTGGCAATTTGTTCCAGGGCGCGCTTTTTACTGCCGCCCGGGACGTTCACGAGGGAACGGCCGGGGGTCAGGATGGTTTGAAGTTGGATCATGGGGGAGGGTTAACGACCTGTACCTTGCATCAGGTGCAGATTCTTTTCCTTATGCTTTATGAGTTGGCGGTCGAGCTTGTCGTAGAGCGAGTCAATCGCCGCGTACATGTCTTCGTGTTCCGCGTTGGCGACGAGCTTGGCATTCGGTACGTGCAGGGTGGCCTCGATTTTCTGCTTGAGCTTATCGACCTCCATGATGACCTGCACGTTGGTGATCTTGTCAAAATGCCCCGCAAGCTTGTTCAGCTTGCTCTCGGTGTATTCACGCAGGGGCTTGGTGACTTCCAGCTGGTGTCCACTGATGTTGACTTGCATACAGCTTCTCCTTCGTTGCCAGTGCATAAAGCGGCAGGCAAAACGCCTGCCACTGGAACGCTATGGCCTGCCCGTCACATCAAACGCTTACGCTCGCTGGAAGGCGCGATCCCAAGGGACTCACGGTACTTGGCGACGGTTCGACGGGCGACCTGAATGCCTTGTGCCTCCAGTAAACCAGCGATCTTGCTGTCACTCAACGGCTTTTTCTGATTTTCCGCGGCAACCAGTTTTTTGATGATCGCGCGGATCGCCGTGGACGAGCATTCGCCGCCTTCGGAGGTGCTGACGTGGCTGGAGAAAAAGTATTTCAGCTCATAAATACCACGCGGGGTATGCATGAACTTTTGCGTGGTTACCCGGGAAATTGTCGATTCATGCATGCCTACCGCTTCGGCGATATCGTGCAGCACCAGAGGCTTCATGGCTTCGTCGCCGTATTCCAGGAAGCCGCGCTGGTGCTCGACGATCTGGGTGGCGACTTTCATCAGGGTTTCGTTGCGGCTTTGCAGGCTCTTGATGAACCACCGCGCTTCCTGCAACTGGTTGCGCATGAAGGTATTGTCGGCGCTGGTATCGGCGCGGCGCACAAAACCTGCGTATTGCGGGTTGACCCGCAGCCGTGGCACCGATTCCTGGTTCAACTCCACCAGCCAGCGCTCGTTGTCCTTGCGCACGATCACGTCGGGAACCACGTATTCGGCTTCGCTGGATTCAATCTGCGAACCGGGGCGCGGGTTGAGGCTTTGCACCAGCTCGATGACCTGGCGCAAATCGTCTTCCTTGAGCTTCATGCGGCGCATCAACTGGCTGTAGTCGCGGCTACCCAGCAGATCGATGTAGTCGCTGACCAGACGCTGGGCCTCGGCGAGCCATGGCGTCTTGGCAGGCAACTGGCGCAGTTGCAGCAACAGGCACTCGCTGAGCGTGCGGGCGCCGATGCCGGCGGGCTCGAATTGCTGGATGCGGTGCAGGACGGCTTCGATTTCGTCCAGCTCGATGTCCAGTTCCGGGTCGAAGGCTTCGAGGATCTCGTCGAGGGTTTCGTCCAGATAACCCTGGTTATTGATGCAATCGATGAGCGTAACCGCGATAAGGCGATCAGTGTCCGACATCGGCGCCAGGTTGAGTTGCCACAGCAAGTGGCTCTGCAGGCTCTCGCCAGCCGAGGTGCGGGTGGTGAAGTCCCACTCGTCATCATCATTGCTCGGCAGGCTGCTGGCGCTGGTCTGGTAAACGTCTTCCCATGCGGTATCCACGGGAAGCTCGTTGGGAATGCGTTCGTTCCATTCGCCTTCTTCCAGGTTGTCCACCGTAGGGGCGGTTTCCTGGTAGGAGGGTTCCTGCACGTCGGGATTGGGTTTTTGCTCGATGTTGTCGGCCAGTGGGTCGGCATTGTCGAAGTCGTCGCCTTCTTCCTGGCGTTCGAGCATCGGATTGGACTCCAGGGCCTCCTGGATTTCCTGCTGCAGGTCCAGGGTCGACAATTGGAGCAGGCGGATGGCCTGTTGCAGCTGCGGTGTCATCGTCAGCTGCTGGCCCATTCTCAGGACTAGCGATGGTTTCATGGCAGGGGCTTAACACCTTATTCGCCGGCGCAATGCGCCATCCACGACAGGGCGCGTGAGCGCCAACATAAGCAAATTATATGCCTGATATCAGGGCCTTTGCCTAGAGCGCGGTAACAATAAAAAAACCAAGGTTTCTATTGACTCCTGCGCGCTCCGGCGAAAGGCGCGATACCACTCCGTCTACAGGCGGAACTCGTGACCCAGATAAACTTCCTTGACCAGTTCATTGGCCAGGATGGTCTCGGCGTCGCCTTCAGCAATCAACTGACCATCGTTGACGATATAGGCGGTTTCACAGATATCCAGCGTCTCACGGACGTTGTGGTCGGTGATCAGCACGCCAATACCCTTGGCCTTGAGGTGGTGAATGATCTGCTTGATATCGCCGACCGAAATCGGGTCAACGCCGGCAAACGGCTCATCCAGCAGGATGAACTTCGGTGCGGTGGCCAGGGCGCGGGCGATTTCCACGCGGCGGCGCTCACCACCGGACAGGCTCATGCCGAGGTTGTCGCGAATATGGTTGATGTGGAACTCCTGCAACAGGCTTTCCAGCTCTTTGCGGCGGCCGTCGCGGTCGAGTTCCTTGCGGGTCTCGAGGATCGCCATGATGTTGTCGGCTACCGACAGTTTGCGGAAGATCGACGCTTCCTGGGGCAGATAACCGATACCGGCGCGTGCACGACCGTGCATGGGCTGGTGGCTGACGTCCAGGTCGTCGATCAACACGCGACCCTGATCCGCCTGGACCAGCCCGACGATCATATAGAAGCAGGTGGTCTTGCCGGCACCGTTGGGGCCGAGCAAACCGACGATCTGGCCGCTGTCGATCGACAGGCTGACATCACGTACCACCTGGCGGCTTTTATAGGCCTTGGCCAGATGCTGGGCTTTCAGGGTTGCCATTACTCGGCCTTCTTCTTCGGCTGGATAACCATGTCGATGCGTGGGCGAGGTGTGCTGAGCTTGCTGCCCGTGGCGCGGCCGGCGTTAGCAACCTGTTTCACGGTGTCATAAGTGATTTTCTCACCTTCCGTGGAGTTGCCGTCGGGGCTTAACACCTTGGCCTGATCGATCAGGACGATGCGATTCTGCTGGGCATGATACTGAATGGTCTTGCCATAGCCCTTCATCGGGCCTGTATCGGCGGCGGACTGCTTCTGTTCGAAGTAAGCCAGGTTGCCCACCGAGGTCACGACATCGATATCGCCGGCCTGGGTACGCGTCAAGGTCACCGTATTGCCGGTGATCTTCATCGAACCCTGGGTGATGATCACGCCGCCGGTGTAGGTGGCGACACCTTGCTTGTCATCGAGCTGCGCATCGTCAGCCGAGATGTGGATCGGTTGCTGGCTATCGTTCGGCAGAGCCCAGGCGCTCACGCTTCCCAGTGCTGCGCCCAGACCGAGCAAAATAGGGAGGGTTTTAACGAGCCTCATACTGTCCTCTTACGTTCGATAGCAGGTGTATCCTGCTTTCTTTCAAATACGCTTTCATTCCCTTGCCAGTCGATACACCGCCAGCGCCGTCGATTCTAACGTCTTGCTCGGTCTGCGCATATTGCTTCTGTGGGAATACGGTCATGCGACTGCTGGTAATAATGGTGTCGCGATTCTGCGCGTCTGTACGTGCGACGCGGACCGAGTCGATCAGTTCAACTTCAGTGCCGTCCGGGTTGACCTCGCCGCGCTTGCTGGTGACATGCCACGGGAATTCGGTGCCGCGATACAGGTTCAGGTCCGGATTGGTCAGCAGGCTGACTTCAGAGGCCTTCAAGTGCTCGACCTTGTCCGACGTCATTTCATACTGCACCTTGCCGTCTGGCAGGAACTGAATGCTGTAGGCGTTGGTGGCGTAATAGTCGATAACGCCTTCGTCAACCTGCGCAACAGGCTTGTCGAGAAAGCGCTCCGGGCTGATATTCCAGTAGCCCACCGCCAGGAACAACGCGGCAATGACCCCGAATAGCAGGAAGTTGCGAATCTTTTTGCTCAGCATATAACGCTCTATAGGTAGGCGGCGTGGGCCGCTTCAAGGCTGCCCTGGGCACGCAGGATCAACTCGCAGAACTCGCGGGCAGCACCTTCGCCGCCACGGGCGGTGGTGATGCCATGGGCGTGTTCGCGCACAAACGCCGCGGCATTCGCGACCGCCATGCCCAGGCCCACCCGGCGAATCACCGGCAGGTCGGGCAGGTCGTCACCCAGATAGGCGACTTGTTCATAGCTTAGGTTGAGTTGGCCAAGAAGCTCGTCCAGCACCACCAGTTTATCCTCGCGGCCCTGATACAGGTGAGCAATTCCGAGGTTTTGTGCGCGGCGTTCCACAACCGGCGTCTTTCGACCGCTGATAATCGCCGTTTGCACGCCCGCCGCCATCAGCATCTTGATGCCCTGGCCATCGAGCGTATTGAATGTCTTGAATTCGCTGCCGTCTTCGAGAAAGTACAGGCGGCCGTCGGTCAGCACGCCGTCAACGTCGAAAATCGCCAGCTTGATGTTTTTACCGCGTTGCAACAGATCGCTGGTCATTTACATCACTCCTGCGCGCAGCAAGTCGCCAAGGTTAAGGGCTCCGATCGGTCGATCATCGTTATCGACGACGATCAGCGCGCCGATCCGGTGGTCTTCCATGATTTTCAGCGCTTCAGCCGCGAGCATTTCAGCGCGGGCGGTCTTGCCGTGGGGTGTCATCACCGCGTCGATGGTGGCGGTGTGAATATCAATGGTGCGGTCCAGGGTACGGCGCAGATCACCGTCGGTGAATATCCCGGCCAAGCGTCCGTCGGTCTCCAGGATTGCCGTCATGCCCAGGCCCTTGCGGGTCATTTCCATCAGCGCATCCCTGAGCAGGGTACCGCGTGGAACGCTTGGCAGTTCGGCGCCCGAATGCATGACATTTTCCACTTTCAGCAGCAAGCGACGCCCGAGGGCACCGCCTGGATGGGAAAATGCGAAGTCTTCTGCGGTAAACCCGCGGGCCTCCAGCAGCGCCACCGCCAGGGCATCGCCCATGACCAGTGCGGCGGTGGTGGAGGAAGTCGGTGCCAGGTTCAACGGGCAGGCCTCATGAGCCACGTGCACGTTGAGGTTGACGTCGGCGGCCTTGGCCAGGGTCGATTCCGGGTTGCCCGTGAGGCTGATCATCTGGATGCCCAGGCGCTTGATCAACGGCAACAGGGTCACGATTTCGTTGGTGGTGCCGGAATTGGACAGCGCCAGAATCACGTCATCCTTGGTGATCATGCCCATGTCGCCGTGGCTGGCTTCGGCCGGATGCACGAAAAAAGCGGTGGTCCCGGTGCTTGCCAGGGTGGCGGCGATCTTGTTGCCGATGTGGCCGGATTTACCCATTCCGACCACGACAACGCGGCCCTTGCTGGCCAGGATCATCTCGCAGGCGCGCACGAAATCCGCGTTGATATGGGCCAGCAAGCCTTCTACGGCTTCAAGCTCTAGGCGGATGGTGCGTTGTGCGGATTGAACAAGTTCGCTGGATTGGCTCATGTCTGAAATCGTATAGCCTGACGAAAAGGCGGCGATTATAGCGGTAATGATCAATTCCCTCACGTAAGTTCGTCAGGCTTTGTGCGCGAAGTTCCAGCCAATCACCTTCGGTAACGGTTATACCCTGTCCTAAATCTGAACGAGCGCTGTTCCGGCCTTGGGGGCGCCGCACCAGCGGTGATATAGTTCGCCGCCAGTTCGGTCCGCCCAACCCATGTGCCTAATTATTGCGCATCCGTTGCAAACCAAAGTCGCACACATGGTGTCTGAGTGAAAGGCTGCATCCCAAGGAGATTAGATGAGTGCCGATAACGCCTACGCGGTCGAGCTGAAGGGCCTTACCTTCAAGCGCGGTTCGCGCAGCATCTTCAATAACGTCGATATTCGCATTCCTCGCGGCAAGGTCACGGGCATCATGGGGCCTTCCGGTTGCGGCAAGACCACCCTGTTACGCCTGATGGGCATGCAATTGCGCCCCAGTGCCGGCGAAGTGTGGGTCAACGGCCAGAACCTGCCGACGCTGTCGCGCAGCGATCTGTTCGATGCGCGCAAGCATATGGGCGTGCTGTTCCAGAGCGGCGCGCTGTTTACCGACCTCGATGTTTTCGAAAACGTAGCGTTCCCGCTGCGGGTACATACCCAGCTGTCCGATGAAATGATTCGTGACATTGTGTTGCTGAAGCTGCAGGCCGTTGGCCTTCGCGGTGCCATCGACCTGATGCCGGACGAACTGTCCGGCGGTATGAAACGCCGTGTCGCCCTGGCGCGGGCCATTGCCCTCGACCCGCAGATCCTCATGTACGACGAGCCATTCGTGGGTCAGGACCCGATCGCCATGGGCGTGCTGGTGCGCCTGATCCGCTTGCTCAATGATGCATTGGGAATCACCAGCATCGTGGTCTCCCACGATCTGGCCGAAACCGCGAGCATCGCCGACTACCTGTATGTAGTGGGCGATGGCCAGGTGCTGGGGCAGGGTACGCCTGAAGAGCTGATGAACGCCGATAACCCGCGTATCCGCCAATTCATGACCGGCGATCCCGATGGCCCGGTGCCTTTTCACTTTCCGGCAGCGGACTACCGCTCAGATCTTCTGGGGAAGCGCTGATGCGCAAGACATCTCTTATCGAAAAGGTTCGCCTTTTCGGTCGCTCGGGCATCGACATCATCGAAGTCCTGGGGCGTTCGACCATTTTCCTGTTCCACGCCTTGCTGGGCCGCGGCGGCATCGGCGGGGGCTTCGGCCTGCTGCTCAAGCAGCTGCACGCAGTGGGTGTGATGTCCCTGGTGATCATTGTGGTCTCCGGGGTGTTCATCGGCATGGTGCTGGCGCTGCAGGGCTTCAACATCCTGTCCAGCTACGGCTCGGAGCAGGCGGTAGGCCAGATGGTGGCCCTGACCCTGCTGCGTGAGCTCGGCCCGGTGGTCACTGCCTTGCTGTTCGCGGGGCGTGCAGGTTCGGCGCTGACCGCCGAAATCGGCAACATGAAGTCCACCGAGCAACTGTCCAGCCTGGAAATGATCGGTGTGGACCCGCTCAAGTACATTGTTGCCCCGCGCCTGTGGGCCGGCTTTATTTCCCTGCCATTGCTGGCGATGATTTTCAGCGTGGTGGGTATCTGGGGCGGTTCGTGGGTGGCGGTTGACTGGTTGGGCGTCTATGACGGTTCCTACTGGGCCAACATGCAAAACAGCGTGACCTTCACCGGTGACGTGCTCAACGGCATCATAAAGAGCATTGTCTTTGCCTTTGTGGTGACGTGGATTGCCGTATTCCAAGGCTATGACTGCGAGCCCACCTCAGAAGGGATCAGTCGTGCCACTACCAAGACCGTTGTGTACGCCTCGCTGGCGGTACTGGGCCTTGACTTCATTTTGACCGCCTTGATGTTTGGAGATTTCTGATGCAAAACCGCACTGTGGAGATCGGTGTCGGCCTTTTCTTGCTGGCTGGCATCCTGGCTTTACTGTTGTTGGCCCTGCGAGTCAGCGGCCTGTCGGCCAGCCCCACCGCCGATACCTATAAACTTTACGCGTATTTCGACAATATCGCCGGTTTGACGGTCAGAGCCAAAGTGACCATGGCCGGCGTTACCATCGGCAAGGTCACGGCAATCGATCTGGACCGCGACAGCTTCACCGGGCGAGTGACCATGCAGGTGGACAAGAAGGTAGATAACCTGCCGACCGACTCCACGGCATCTATCCTCACTGCGGGGCTGCTTGGCGAGAAATACATCGGTGTCAGCGTGGGCGGGGAAACAGCCTTGCTCAAGGATGGCTCTACAATCCACGACACACAGTCGTCGTTGGTACTTGAAGACCTGATCGGTAAATTCCTGCTCAATACGGTCAATAAAGACGCTAAATGAGGAATCTGTTCATGATCTCTACCTTGCGACGTGGCCTGCTGGTACTGCTTGCAGCGTTGCCGCTGATGGCCAATGCGGCAGGTTCTGCGCACGATTTGGTGCAGGACACGACCAGCAGGATGCTGGCCGACCTGAAGGCCAACAAAGAGCAGTACAAGCAAGACCCTTCCAGGTTCTACGAAGCACTCAACACGATTGTTGGCCCGGTGGTCGATGCCGAAGGTATTTCCAAAAGCATCATGACGGTCAAGTATTCGCGCAAGGCAACCCCGGCGCAGATGCAGACGTTCCAGGAAAACTTCAAGCGTGGTCTGTTCCAGTTTTACGGCAACGCTCTGCTGGAATACAACAACCAGGGCATCGTCGTTGACCCTGCCAGGGAGGAGTCGGGCGACCGTGCCGAGGTCGGGATGAAAGTCTCGGGCAGCAATGGCGCGATCTATCCGGTGTCCTACACCCTGACGAAAATCAACGGTGAATGGAAGCTGCGCAACGTGGTCATCAACGGCATCAACATCGGCAAGCTGTTCCGTGACCAGTTCGCCGATGCGATGCAGCGCAATGGCAATAACCTGGACAAGACCATCAATGGTTGGGCCGGTGAAGTGGCCAAGGCCAAGGAAGAAACCGACAAAGCTGCCGGGAAGCCTGCGCAATGACCGAGGCGGCTGTTCGTATCGGCGACGCCGGCGAGCTGTTGCTCAGCGGCGTGCTCGATTACCGTACCGGGCCTGACCTGCGCAAGCAGGGCCAGGCGCTGATCAAGGCCAGCAAGGCGCCCGAAGTGGTACTCGATTGCTCGGCGGTGACCAAGTCCAGCAGTGTCGGTCTGTCGTTGCTGCTGTGCTTCATGCGCGATGCCGAAGCGGCAAAAAAGCCGCTCAGTATCCGTGCCTTGCCTGAAGACATGCGCGAGATTGCCGAGGTTTCCGGCCTGACCGAGCTGTTGGCACACCCTTAATACACATTTATCAGAAAAGCCCCCCGTCAGAGTCCTGCTATGCGGGGTTCGCAGGCGCGGGGCTTTTTTGTATGATGTGCGACCCGTGCGCACTGGGCGCCGATAGAGGTTGAGCATGCAGGCCCTAGAAGTTAAGAGCTTCCTTGAAGGAAAGCTGCCGGAAACGACTGTTGAAGTTGAAGGCGAAGGCTGCAATTTCCAGCTGAACGTGATTAGCGATGAACTGGCGGCATTGAGCCCGGTCAAGCGTCAGCAGCAGATCTATGCCCATTTGAACCCATGGATCACCGATGGCAGCATCCATGCGGTCACTATGAAATTTTTCAGCCGCGCGGCCTGGGCCGAGCGCACCTGAGCCCCCAAGGCGTCGAGATTCTTATGGATAAATTGATTATTACCGGCGGTGCCCGCCTCGATGGCGAGATCCGCATTTCCGGTGCGAAAAACTCCGCCTTGCCGATCCTGGCAGCGACCCTGCTGTGCGATGGCCCGGTGACTGTAGCCAACCTGCCGCACCTGCACGACATTACCACCATGATCGAGCTGTTCGGCCGCATGGGCATTGAGCCGGTGATCGACGAGAAGCTGGCCGTCGAAATCGACCCGCGCACCATCAAGACCCTGATCGCCCCGTACGAACTGGTGAAAACCATGCGTGCGTCGATCCTGGTGCTGGGCCCGATGGTTGCTCGTTTCGGCGAAGCCGAAGTGGCCTTGCCTGGCGGTTGCGCCATTGGTTCGCGTCCGGTCGACCTGCACATCCGTGGCCTTGAGGCCATGGGCGCAGTCATCGACGTCGAAGGCGGCTACATCAAGGCCAAGGCGCCGGAAGGCGGCCTGCGTGGCGCGAACTTCTTCTTTGATACCGTCAGTGTGACAGGTACCGAAAACATCATGATGGCCGCTGCCCTGGCCAAAGGCCGCAGCGTGCTGCAAAACGCCGCACGTGAGCCGGAAGTGGTCGACCTGGCCAACTTCCTCAACGCCATGGGCGCCAAAGTTTCCGGTGCTGGCACCGACACCATCACCATTGATGGTGTAGAGCGTCTGCACACCGCCACCTACAAAGTCATGCCTGACCGCATCGAGACCGGTACCTACCTGGTTGCCGCTGCCGTGACCGGTGGTCGCGTGAAGGTCAAGGACACCGATCCGACCATCCTTGAAGCCGTCCTGGAAAAACTCAAGGAAGCCGGGGCAGAGATCACCACCGGCGAAGACTGGATCGAGCTGAACATGCACGGCAAGCGGCCAAAAGCCGTCAACGTGCGTACCGCTCCATACCCGGCGTTCCCGACCGACATGCAAGCGCAGTTCATCTCCCTGAACGCGATTGCCGAAGGCACGGGTGCCGTGATCGAGACCATCTTCGAAAACCGCTTCATGCATGTGTATGAATTGCACCGCATGGGCGCCAAGATCCAGGTCGAAGGCAATACCGCCATCGTCACCGGCATCGACAAGCTCAAGGGCGCGCCAGTAATGGCTACCGACCTGCGTGCTTCCGCCAGCCTGGTGATCTCGGCACTGTGCGCCGAAGGCGACACCCTGATCGATCGCATCTACCACATAGACCGTGGCTACGAGTGCATCGAAGAAAAACTGCAGATGCTCGGCGCGAAGATCCGCCGCGTACCGGGCTAGTTCCCTGTTTGTGGCGAGGGAGCAAGCTCCCTCGCCACAGTTTGTTGTTAACTGGTTTGTTTCAAATCGAGGCTGTCATGGCCTCGATCTGTGTCTGGCACTGTTTGTGACCGGACAGCAATAGCCTGATGAAGGACTGACGTTCCCATGTTGACCATCGCACTGTCCAAGGGCCGCATCCTTGACGACACGTTGCCGCTTCTGGCTGAAGCGGGCATCGTGCCGACCGAGAATCCGGACAAGAGCCGCAAGCTGATCATCCCCACGACCCAGGACGACGTTCGCCTGCTGATCGTGCGGGCTACCGACGTGCCGACCTACGTTGAACATGGTGCCGCCGACCTCGGTGTCGCGGGTAAGGATGTGCTGATGGAATACGGTGGCCAGGGCTTATATGAGCCACTGGACCTGCGTATCGCGCTGTGCAAGTTGATGACCGCTGGCCGTGTCGGTGATGTCGAGCCCAAGGGCCGTCTGCGAGTGGCGACCAAGTTCGTCAACGTCGCCAAGCGCTACTACGCCGAACAGGGCCGCCAGGTCGATATCATCAAGCTCTACGGCTCGATGGAGCTGGCACCGCTGATCGGCCTGGCCGACAAGATCATCGACGTGGTCGACACCGGCAACACCCTGCGCGCCAACGGTTTGGAGCCACAGGATTTCATCGCCGACATCAGCTCTCGCCTGATCGTCAACAAAGCTTCGATGAAGATGCAACACGCCCGTATCCAGGCGTTGATCGACACCCTGCGCAAGGCAGTGGAGTCTCGACACCGCGGTTGACTCACCCGCGTAGCTCAAAAGCTGCGCCCGTCTATCCGCCTCATAGCCAGAATTCTCAGGTGCCCAAGCGGAAACGACTGCTAGTTTAGGGCGCCTGAGTTTTTGCCAATTCTATTGAGGCCCTCGCTATGACCACGTCCACTGCAATTGCCCGACTCAACGCTGCCGACCCGGATTTTGCCCATCATCTGGATCATCTGCTGAGCTGGGAAAGCGTGTCCGACGATTCGGTCAACCAGCGGGTGCTCGACATTATCAAGGCCGTGCGCGAGCGCGGTGATGCGGCGCTGGTGGACTTCACCCGTCAGTTCGACGGCCTGGACGTCAAGTCGATGGCGGACCTGATCCTGCCCCGCGAGCGCCTTGAGCTGGCCCTGACGCGTATCACCGCGCCCCAGCGCGAAGCCCTGGAAGTCGCAGCGGCGCGGGTACGCAGCTACCACGAAAAGCAGAAGCAGGACTCCTGGAGCTACACCGAAGCCGATGGCACCGTACTGGGCCAGAAGGTCACGCCGTTGGACCGTGCCGGCCTTTACGTGCCGGGCGGTAAAGCCTCTTATCCGTCGTCCGTGTTAATGAACGCGATTCCGGCCAAAGTGGCGGGCGTCACTGAAGTGGTCATGGTGGTGCCGACCCCTCGTGGTGAAATCAACGAGCTGGTGCTGGCTGCCGCCTGCATCGCGGGTGTCGACCGCGTGTTCACCATCGGTGGCGCCCAGGCCGTCGCGGCCTTGGCCTATGGCACCGAAAGCGTGCCGAAGGTCGACAAGGTTGTTGGCCCAGGCAACATCTACGTCGCCACCGCCAAGCGCCATGTGTTCGGCCAGGTCGGCATCGACATGATCGCCGGCCCTTCGGAAATTCTGGTGGTGTGTGACGGCCAGACCGATCCGGACTGGATCGCCATGGACCTGTTCTCCCAGGCTGAGCACGACGAAGATGCCCAGGCGATCCTGGTCAGCCCCGATGCCGAGTTCCTCGACAAGGTCGCCGCCAGCATCAATAAGCTGCTGCCGACCATGGAGCGTGCCGAAATCATCGAGAAGTCGATCAATGGCCGCGGCGCACTGATTCTGGTGCGTGATATGGAGCAAGCCATCGAAGTGGCCAACCGCATCGCGCCGGAACACCTGGAGCTGTCCGTAGCGGACCCGCAAGCCTGGTTGCCGTCGATTCGTCACGCCGGTGCGATCTTCATGGGGCGTCACACCAGCGAAGCCCTGGGCGACTACTGCGCCGGGCCTAACCACGTGTTGCCGACCTCCGGCACTGCGCGTTTTTCATCGCCGCTGGGGGTGTATGACTTCCAGAAGCGTTCGTCGATTATCTTCTGCTCGCCACAAGGTGCTTCCGAGCTGGGCAAGACTGCCTCGGTGCTGGCCCGTGGTGAATCCCTCAGCGCTCACGCACGCAGCGCTGAATACCGCATCGTCAAGGGAGAGTAAGGCATGAGCAAATTCTGGAGCCCTTTCGTCAAGGACCTTGTGCCTTACATACCCGGTGAGCAACCGAAGCTGACCAAGCTGGTCAAGCTCAACACCAACGAAAACCCATACGGCCCATCGCCCAAGGCATTGGCAGCGATGCAGGCCGAGTTGAACGACAACTTGCGCCTGTACCCGGACCCCAACAGCGACCTGCTTAAACAGGCAGTGGCCAGGTATTACGGAATCGACGCCGGGAAGGTATTCCTGGGCAACGGTTCCGATGAAGTCCTGGCGCACATCTTTCATGGCCTGTTCCAGCACGATCTGCCACTGCTGTTCCCGGATATCAGCTACAGCTTTTACCCCGTGTACTGCGGCCTCTACGGCATCAAGTACGACGCGCTGGCGTTGGACGAGCAGTTCCAGATTCGCGCATCTGACTATGCCAGGCCCAACGGCGGGATCATCTTCCCCAACCCTAACGCACCCACCGGCTGCGTACTGGCGCTGGATGCGGTGGAGCAGATCCTCAAGGCCAGCCCGGATTCGGTGGTGGTGGTCGACGAAGCCTACATCGACTTCGGTGGCGAAACCGCCATCAGCCTGGTGGACCGTTACCCGAACCTGCTGGTGACCCAGACCCTGTCCAAATCGCGCTCACTGGCCGGTTTGCGTGTGGGCCTGGCCGTGGGTCATCCGGACCTGATCGAGGCGCTGGAGCGGGTCAAGAACAGCTTCAACTCCTACCCGTTGGATCGCCTGGCGATTGTTGGCGCGGCGGCGGCGTTCGAAGACCGTGAATACTTCGAGCAGACCTGCCAGATGGTGATCGACAGCCGCAACAAGGTGGTCGCGCAACTGGAAGGCAAAGGGTTTGAAGTGTTGCCCTCGGCGGCGAACTTCATCTTTGCGCGCCACCCACGGCATGACGCTGCTGGATTGGCAGCCAAGTTGCGTGAGCAGGGGGTTATCGTGCGGCACTTCAAGCAGGAGCGGATTGCCCAGTTCCTGCGGATCAGTATCGGTACGCCTGAGCAGAACCAGGCGCTGGTTGATGGCCTGGGCGAGCTCTAAGCCACACTGAAAATCAAAAAAATGTGGGAGGGGGCTTGCTCCCGATAGCGGTGGATCAGTCGATTAGATGTCGACTGGCACTCCGTCATCGGGGGCAAGCCCCCTCCCACATTCTATTTTGCGGCGTTAGTTAAAGAAGCGGCTCATCCGGCTTCTTGTTCTTCCAGCCATCATTGCCCGGCAGCAGCAGGTTCAAGCCAATCGCCACCACCGCACACAGGGCAATGCCCTTGAGGCCGAAATCGTCCGGGCCGGTGCCGGTGCCGACCAGCACACCGCCAATCCCGAATACCAGGGTTACCGACACGATCACCAGGTTGCGTGCTTCACCCAGGTCGATCCTGTGGCGAATCAGCGTGTTCATCCCCACCGCGGCAATCGAGCCGAACAGCAGGCACAGAATCCCGCCCATCACTGGCACGGGGATGCTCTGCAGCAGTGCGCCGAACTTGCCGATAAACGCCAGGCTGATGGCAAACACTGCCGCCCAGGTCATGATTTTCGGGTTGTAGTTCTTGGTCAGCATCACTGCGCCGGTCACCTCGGCGTAGGTGGTGTTCGGCGGGCCGCCAAACATGCCGGCAGCCGTAGTGGCGATACCGTCACCCAGCAAGGTGCGGTGCAGGCCGGGCTTTTTCAGGTAGTCGCGACCGGTCACGCTGCCCACCGCAATCACACCGCCGATATGTTCGATCGCCGGGGCCAGGGCCACCGGGACGATAAACAGGATCGCCTGCCAGTTGAACTCCGGCGCGGTAAAGTGGGGCAGGGCGAACCACGGCGCAGCCGCGATCTTTGCGGTGTCGACCACGCCAAAATAGAACGACATGGCAAAGCCCACCAGCACGCCGGAGATGATCGGCACCAGGCGGAAAATACCTTTGCCGAACACGGCCACGATCAAGGTGGTCAGCAGTGCGGGCATCGAGATCAGCATCGCCGTCTGGTAATGGATCAACTCGGCTCCGTCGCCGGACTTGCCCATGGCCATATTGGCGGCAATCGGCGCCATGGCCAGGCCGATCGAGATGATCACCGGGCCGATGACCACCGGTGGCAGCAGCCGATCGATAAAGCCGGTGCCCTTGACCTTCACGGCCAGGCCCAGGAACGTATAGACGAAACCGGCCGCCATCACCCCGCCCATGGTCGCCGCCAGGCCGAATTGGCCTTTGGCGAGGATGATCGGGGTGATAAACGCGAAGCTCGATGCCAAAAATACCGGCACCTGCCGCCCTGTCACCACCTGGAACAGCAATGTGCCCAGGCCGGCGGTGAACAGTGCGACGTTTGGATCAAGACCTGTGATCAGCGGCATCAACACCAGCGCGCCAAATGCTACGAAGAGCATCTGTGCGCCAGACAGGATCTGGCGCCAAAGCGGGTCGTTGAATTCATCCTGCATGTTCACGCGTCCTTCTGCTTGGTGCCGAAGATCTTGTCACCGGCATCGCCAAGGCCTGGGATGATGTAGCCGTGTTCATTCAAGCGCTCATCAATGGATGCGGTGTAGATCTGCACATCCGGATGGGCTTTCTCGACGGCGGCGATGCCTTCGGGCGCGGCCACCAGCACCATGGCACGGATGTCCCGGCAGCCGGCTTTTTTCAGCAGGTCGATGGTCGCGACCATGGAGCTACCGGTGGCGAGCATCGGGTCGATGATCATGGCCAGGCGCTCGTTGATTTCCGGAACGAGCTTCTCCAGGTAGGTGTGGGCCTGCAGTGTTTCTTCATTGCGGGCAACGCCCACGGCGCTGACCTTGGCGCCCGGGATCAGGCTGAGTACACCTTCGAGCATGCCGATACCGGCGCGCAGGATAGGGACGACGGTAATTTTCTTACCGGCGATTTTTTCCACTTGTACGGGACCGGCCCAACCGGGGATCTCGTAGGTTTCCAGGGGTAAATCCTTGGTGGCTTCGTAAGTCAGCAGCGCTCCGACTTCCTGAGCAAGCTCACGGAAATTCTTCGTGCTAATGTCGGCACGGCGCATAAGGCCGAGTTTGTGTCGGATCAGCGGGTGGCGGATCTCGCGAGTGGGCATGGGAAAGGCTCCGGCGGCGGGCAAAAAAACCGGCCTAGATTAATCTATCCGAGAGTGTTGTCCTATAGACATCAAGTACGTTAGTCCATAAAGGCTTGATTGGAGCGCACGAGAAGCGTACCTTCGCCCGCTTTTCTTGCCACAGCACCCCCTTGGAGAGCGCCATGTCTGCTGATCTCGAGCATATCCGTCAAATCATGCACGAGGCTGACTGCCTGTACACCGAAGCGCAGGTCGAAGCAGCAATCGCCAAGGTCGGCGAGCACATCACCCGCGAAATGGCCGACACCAACCCGGTGGTCTTTTGTGTGATGAACGGTGGCCTGATCTTCGCCGGTAAATTGCTCACCCACCTGCAATTCCCACTGGAAGCCTCTTACCTGCACGCCACCCGTTATCGCAACGAAACCAGCGGCGGCGATCTGTTCTGGAAGGCCAAGCCGGAAGTTTCGTTCATTGACCGCGATGTGCTGATCATTGATGACATCCTCGATGAAGGTCATACCCTGGGCGCGATCATCGATTTCTGCAAACATGCCGGCGCGCGCAAAGTGCATACCGCTGTGTTGATCGATAAAGACCACGACCGCAAGGCCCGTCCTGAATTGAAAGCCGATTTTGTTGGGCTGCCGTGCGTCGACCGCTATATCTTCGGGTATGGCATGGACTACAAAGGCTACTGGCGTAACGCCAATGGCATCTTTGCCGTTAAAGGAATGTAATCGATGGCCCGCTTTCTTGATCAGACCCTGTTTGCCGAATTGGCCGAGAAAGCGGCCGCCAGCCCCCGTGGCCGATATCACCATAATTTCCATCAGATGGAAGAACCTTGCCATCGCTTGGCTGTGGCCCTGCAACCGAGCACATATGTACCGCCCCATCGTCACCTGAGTGCCGACAAGGCGGAGACCTTGCTGGTGCTTCAGGGGGCCCTGGGTCTGCTGATATTCACCGAAACGGGTGAAGTGATTGCCAAGCGCGTGATGCAGGCGGGTGGTAAATGCGCCGGTGTCGACTTGCCGCCGGGCGTATTCCATGGCCTGGTGGTGCTGGAGCCTGACACTGTGATGTTCGAATGCAAGGCCGGGCCTTATCGACCGGTGGGTGAGGGGGAGCTGGCTGATTGGGCGCCGCGAGAAGGTGATGCCGGTGTGGCTGACTACCAACGCTGGATGCTTGCCCAGTTCGATTGAGCCCCTCCCACATCCTGCGTCGCGCAGGTAGACTTCAAACCCCGTGTAAATGTGCAGGCTGGAGTCGGTAATGCGTAAAGATAAGAAACAGGTGATTGGCGACGAGATCGGTGACGACCAAATCAAGTTGTTCCTGGACTTCGAGCCGGTTGATGCGACTTCGCCGTCCCTGCACAAACTGATCAAGGCCTATCGCGGCCTGCGTATCGACGACTTCGAGCGTTTCCTGGGGTTTTTCCAAGAAGCAGGCCTGGACCTGGATGGCCAGGACGAGCATGGCCAGACCTTTGTTGACCTGATCAAGGACCAGCGCAACGCCGCCGAGTACATCGAGCTGATCGAAAAAGCCCGCGGCTGATTATCCGAGCCACAAAAAAACGCCCCGAGGGGCGTTTTTTTTGCATTCAAACCTTAAGCGTAGCTTTGGGCTTCGTTGCTTTGCTCCACCAGCTCAAGGCTGATGTTGTTCTGCGTGTTGATCTTGCGATACAGCTCGGCATCCGTCTCCAGGACCTTTTCCCGCGCCGGGAAGATCTCGTGCAGCTTGCTCGCCCATTCACCGGCAGCCTTCTGCGGGAAGCAGCGTTCAATCAGCTCCAGCATGATCGATACGGTCACCGAGGCACCCGGAGATGCGCCCAGCAGCGCCGCGAGCGAACCGTCCTTGGCCGCCACCAGCTCGGTGCCGAATTGCAGCACGCCGCCTTTCTTCGGGTCTTTCTTGATGATCTGCACCCGCTGGCCGGCCACTTCCAGGCGCCAGTCTTCGGCTTTTGCCTCGGGGTAGAAGCGACGCAGGGATTCCAGGCGCTGCTCCATGGATTGGCGCACTTCGCTGACCAGGTACTTGGTCAGGTCCATGTTGTCGCGGGCCACGGCCAGCATCGGGCCAATATTGCCAGCGCGAATCGACATCGGCAGGTCAAGGAACGAGCCGTGCTTGAGGAACTTGGTGGTAAAGCCTGCGTATGGCCCGAACAGCAGCGACTTCTTGCCATCCACCACGCGGGTGTCCAGGTGCGGCACGGACATGGGCGGCGAACCCACGGCAGCCTGGCTGTAGACCTTGGCCTGGTGCTGTTTGACCACTTCCGGGTTGTCGCAACGCAGCCACTGGCCACTGACCGGGAAACCGCCGAAGCCTTTGCTTTCTTCGATGCCCGAGGCTTGCAGCAGCGGCAGGGCCGCACCACCGGCGCCGAGGAACACGAACTTGGCGTCCACTTCGCGGCTGTTGCCGCTGTTGACGTCCTTGATGCTCACGGTCCAGCCGGCGCCGTTACGCTTGAGGCCGGTGACGCGCTTGCAGTATTTGACCTGGGCATCCGGCGAACTGGTCAGGTGGCTGAGCAACTGATTGGTCAGGGCGCCGAAGTTGACGTCGGTGCCGTTCATCACGCGGGTCGCGGCGATTTTTTCGTCAAGCGGGCGGCCCGGCATCATCAGCGGCATCCACTCGGCCATTTCGCTGCGGTCTTCGGTGTAGTGCATGTCCGAAAACGCGTGATGCTGGCTGAGGGTCTCAAAACGCTTCTTGAGGAAGGACACGCCTTTGTCGCCCTGCACGAAGCTCAGGTGCGGGACCGGGCTGATGAACGACTTGGACGAGCCGAAGGTGCCCTTCTTGGTCAGGTACGCCCAGAACTGTTTCGACACCTCGAACTGGGTGTTGATGTGCACGGCTTTCTTGATGTCGATGGAGCCATCGGCGGCCTGTGGCGTGTAGTTCAGCTCACACAGCCCGGCGTGGCCGGTACCGGCGTTGTTCCACGGGTTGGAACTCTCCGCGGCACCCGAATCCATCAGCTCAACGACTTCCAGCTTGAGGCCGGGGTCGAGCTCTTTGAGCAGTACGGCCAGGGTGGCACTCATGATGCCGGCCCCTACCAGAACTACGTCGACTGCTTCGTTATGCGCCATTTAACGCGTCTCCAAAATCTGCAGCACCAAATTGACGGCATGGCTGCCAGGAGTGACGGGGCGGTTCACGTGTTGCCCCAGGTTACCCATGGCCAGGATCGCCATGTCCGTTTCGCAATTCTTTGCAACTTCAGCACACGCTTCCTGCCGGGCTAATCTGCCTATGAACGCATTCATGGGCGCCTGTGGCAATTCGACTTATGGTCAAAGCGTGCGATTCGTGCAACCAATCCGTAGCGGACAGGCTCAAGCTCCGGTTTTTGAGGAAGGCTCGATCCTGTGTAATTGGGCTGCCCCAGACGCTGGTGGTGTTTGTACAAACGCCAAACTATTCATTTGCTCGCCACACTCTTGTGAAGTTGTGAAAACCCGTTTTTTCACGCTCTTTTGAAGACGTGAACCTCAAAAAAGGGCTGCCCCAGCCTGGCACCTGGCCCGTAAACCTCTGCCGACATGCGGCAAAACGGGCAAACAACACAAGTGGCCGAGCGCAATGGCAGCTCTGGCAGATCCGATAAAGGCGGGGTGGTTTGCAAAGGAAACAGCAAGCACGCCAGCTTCACTTGATCTGTGTGGGCGGCTCTCTGTGGGCGATTTTGGGGCTAATGCCTGGGCATTAACGATGCTGCGGGGCCCGATCAGGAGACGTCCTTATAATCGGGGGGAGATTGTAGCGAAGAACGCCAGGGAAATGGGCGTGTTTTATGACTTTTATTCGGGTCCCGGTCAGGAGGCCAACGCTTGCCGGTGTTGTGCGCGAAAAACCTGCGGCTTGACCCGGGCGCTGGCCGGCAGAGGGCGGTGCATCCAGCCCAGATGAGTCTCGGTCACTTCCACCCAACCTTCACCGACGGGCGGCAGGCTGCATTGCTTGAATGCCTGGCAATGGCCCTGGGCGTCGAGCAGGGCGAAGTGGCGGTGACGGGCGTGTGACATGAACAGTGTCTTGAGAAGGCGCATGGCTGTGTACCTAGTGTGTTACATGCTTGAAGATTGCCAGTGTGGCATGACACTGCGGTGACCAATTTATGCGAATTTGTAATTTGCCCGTGGCTTCAGCCACTGTTCAGGATTGCTGGTGAGTGGCGTGCGTGCACCGTTATACTGGCGACCTGTCTGCACCTAGTCCTGGAGAAATGAGTATGTTGCAACGCCTGTTGTTCGGTTTGATCACTGTGACCAGTTTGACCCTGGTTGGCTGCGCCAACAGCCCGCAACAACTCAGCCCGCAACCTAAAGTCACCGCGCCGTTGGCTGCGGTAGGTCATGGCCAGCCGGTGTCGGTACGTGTGGTCGACGGTCGTCCGTCGCCAACCCTGGGCTCGCGTGGCGGCCTGTATCCGGAGACTGCGCTGATTTCGGTGACCGGCCAGGATGTGCTGCCCAAGCTGCAGGCCCAGGCTGAAGCCGCTGTGCGCTTGCTGGGCTTTACACCGACCAACTCGCCAGGTGTGCCGCAACTGACCGTGACTCTGGCCGAGCTGAAGTACCAGTCGCCCAAAGAGGGGCTGTATGTGACCGAAGCCTCCATCGGTGCGACCTTCAAGTCTGACGTCAGCGCCGGTACCCGTCGCTACAGTGGCCGCTACGCCGCATCGCTGAATCAGCGCTTCGGCATGTCGCCCAACCAGGAAACCAACACCAAGCTGGTCAGCGATGTGCTCAGCGATGCCCTGACCCGCCTGTTCAAGGACCCAAGCATCGGCCAGTTGCTCAGTTCGCAATAAACCGTGCACAAAAAACCGGGCTCAGTGATGAGCCCGGTTTTTTTATGCCCGTGGTTTGGTCATGCCGCCGTATCGACATAGAAGTCCAGCACACTCACGCCGGTGAGCAAATCCAGTTCTGGCAAGTCCGCATGTTGGTGGCCGCCGAGGGCGCAATACACCAGCCAGTGGCGATCCTGGACGTTGAACGCAAGGCTGCCGACCAGCGCCTCTTGCTCATCGTTTGGGGCGATCAGATACAGCCGATCCTGGTTTTGCGCGTGCAACATGACTAGCTCCTCAAGCGTCGAAGGGCAACAGAGTGGCTTGTTAAGGTGACGTTCAGGTGACGCTGTAAATTACTGGATACATTAGCCGTCAACGGAGAAGGAGCATTAAAGGCGCAGGAGGCGACTATCGTTCAGGTTGGTATCTGGGCTGATATCCGAATACTGATTCGCCGAGGTTTGCGATGGCGCTGCTCATCAATGCTGTTGCCCTGTTGGTTGCCTGCTCGGGCGCCTTGGTGCTGTTTATCACCCGCCTGCATGCGCAACGTGCGATGGCTGAACTCGCCATGCGTAGTGAAGAGCGTGCAATCGACCAGCCGATGCTTTTTCTGGATACGCACACCGAACGGGCGCATCGTCAGGCTTACCGTGTGGGGTTCGGCTGCCTTGGCTTGGCCCTGGCCGCCTCCTGGCTCAGCACCCATTTCTAATTCCACTGCAAAACCAAATGTGGGAGCGGGCTTGCCCGCGAAGGCGGTGTATCAGCCACTGAATCTTTAACTGAACCACCGCTATCGCAGGCGAGCCAGCTCCCACACTGGCCATGTACTGCCCGTAGAATCAGCGCCTGCCACATATCCCCTGTAGGGTCACATATTACAGGGGGATCCCGGCCTTGACTCGGTATTGATTGCGTACCGGCGTCGCATACTGCACCACCAGATAAGGCCGGTGTTCGGCCGGGCATTCGTTCAAGCGTCGCTCCCATTCTGCCTTGGCCTTGGCCAGCTCATCGGCGGGGAATACATCCGCCGCTTTAGGCACTTGCAACTGCGGATCGGCATCATCCCACTGTGCGTACGCCAGGTAATGCACCGGAAACAAGCGGTAGCCACCGAGGATCTGCCGGTCCATTTCCACTGCCAGCAGCTTGGTATCTTCGAAACGATCGGTAATCGGCGGCGCAAAGTTCACATGTACGCGGCCCTTGTAGCCGGTGATACCCAGGGCGATGCTCACGTCGTCCTCGCCCGGTGCCTTGGTGTAGGTGCCGGTGGTGGCGCGGATATACAGCTCGCGGGCCTTGGCGGCATCGCAAGGGTCGTACTCGTAGCTGATGGATACCGGCGTCAGGTTCAACGACTGGATAACCTCGGCAAACGGCTCGTCCTTGCGGCTGACGTGGAACATCTTGAGAATCGCCGATTCGGTACGGTCATCGCCATCCTTGGCCCGGCCTTCAGCCTGGGCGATCCAGATCGACTGGCAGTCGTTGCGGATCGAATGGTTGATATAGGCCGACAGCAGGTTGTAGGCCGCCATCTTCTCCTTTCGCCCGGTGATCGAACGGTGCACGATGAAGCTCTTGTTCAGGCGCATCAGGTCGCTGACAAACGGCTTTTGCAGCAGGTTGTCACCAATGGCGATGCGTGGCGTCGGCAGGCCAGCGTGATACACGGCATAGTTGACGAAGGCCGGGTCCATCACGATGTCGCGGTGGTTGGCCAGAAACAGGTAGGCGGTGCCGGATTTGAGCTGCTCGACGCCGGTGTAGGTTACGCCGTCGGTCGCCCGGTCAATCGTGTGGTCAACGTAGTATTCGACTTTGTCTTGCAGCGTCGCCACGGTGGTGACGCCGGCAAACTCACGGCGCAATTTGCGCGCGATCATCGGCTTGAGCAACCAGCCCAGGGCGCCGGCAAAGCGCGGGAAGCGAAAGTGGGTCAGGATGTCCAGAAAGGCCTTGTCACTGAACAGACGCGCCAGCACTGCCGGGACTTCGCTGTCGTTGTAAGGTCGGATGGTATCGAATTCGCCCATCATGCTCTCTTGTTAGAAACGGCTAGGGTAAGTAAAGGAAATAGCAGGGGCGGCGTGAGTAAACTGGCTCTGCCGGAAATAGCCCTGTAAATAGACCGGCGATTATACGCACAAGTCACCTTGGAGACTGCGATGCTGGAAACTGCGATGTACGATTGTCCTTATTGTGGCGAAGTGGTCGAGACAACAGTGGATTTGTCTGGCGGGGACCAGACCTATATAGAAGACTGCCAGGTGTGTTGCCGGCCGATCACGTTCAACCTGCAAGTGCATGGTGACGAGTGGATGCTCGAAACCCGCAGCGAAAATGAATGATGCGTAGCGAAAACGAATAACAGGTACGCCCATGCAGCGAATCTACGAGCCGGAAAGCCTGATGGAAGGCGAGCTGTTGCAACAGATGCTGGCCAGTGAGGGCATCGAAGCGCACTTGATGGGCCGCCACTTGCTCGGTGGTACCGGCGAGTTGCCGATCTTCGGTTTGCTGGGGCTGGAGGTCGATAATGATCAGGCGGCGTACGCCCGCGAGCTGATCACGGCCTATATCGGCGCGCAACCCTTGCCCGGCGACGAACCCGACAGCTTCCCCGACGTATTGGTCTGTTAGGCTGTCGGTCGGTTTACCCCAAGAGTCGTGTTGCCCCATGTGTGGACGTTATGCCCTGTTTCGCTGGAACCCTGCCTTTGCTGCCTTGCCCGGCTTCCCCGCCGACCAGCAGGCCCAGTGGAACATTTCCCCCAATGATTCGGTGCTGATCCAGCGCCTGAGCGAAGGCCAGCTCACCCTGGCGCGTGCCCGTTGGGGGCTGACGCCGCCTTGGTTGACGGATCTTTCCCGTACTCCGGCCCATGCCCGCGCCGAAACGCTCGCCGAGCAACCGATGTTCCGCGAGGCATTCCGCCAGCGCCGCTGCCTGTTGCCAGCCAACGGTTTCTACGAATGGCGCGGTACCCAGCGCAAGCGCCCGTATTGGTTGACGCCGGGGGAGGGCTCCACCCTGTTTTTTGCTGCGATCTGGGAAGCGTATCCCGTGCAGGAGCAGGTGTGGCTGAGCACCGCCGTGGTCACCCAGGCAGCGCAAAGCCAACGTCGGCCGTTGATTCTTGATGCGGCGGGGCAAGCCGCCTGGCTCGACCCCGAGACGCCGCTGCACGTGTTGCAAGGGTTGCTGGCCGGTGAGCCCAGCGCTTTACGTGAGCGCGTGTTGGCTAATATGGTCAATGATCCCAAGCTCAATGGGCCGGAGTGTCTGACCCCGGCTTGAGCCTGCACTGTGGGATGTGTCCGAAATTCAGCGGTTAAATGTCTGATGTATCTGGCGCCAATACAAACGACCGCCTACGATACGCGCCATGTTTTCAGGGAGCGTGTTCATGAAGAAGTCATTGGCGGTAAGCGGTTTGGTTGCAGCGATGTTGCTGGCGGGTTGCCAGTCGGTCAACACGACCAGCGGCGGTGCTGTTGGGGTTGAGCGCAAGCAATACATGTTCAGCATGTTGTCGAGCCAGGAAGTCGACCAGATGTACGCCCAGTCTTACCAGCAGACCCTGGGTGAAGCCAGTGGCAAAGGCGTTCTGGACAAGACCAGCGCCAACGCCAAGCGTGTGCAGGCCATCGCCAAGCGCCTGATCGCCCAGGCGCCGACCTTTCGCGCAGATGCCGCCCAGTGGAACTGGGAAGTGAACCTGATCAAAAGCGACGAGATGAACGCCAACTGCGGGCCTGGCGGCAAGATCCTGGTGTACAGCGCGCTGATCGACAACCTCAAGCTCACCGATGACGAGTTGGCTGCGGTGATGGGCCATGAAATCGCCCACGCCCTGCGTGAGCACGGTCGTGAAGCGATGTCCAAGGCGTACGGTATTGAAATGGCCAAGCAGGGCGCTGGTGCAATATTCGGTCTCGGCCAGGACAGCCTGGCACTGGCCGATACCGTGGCCAACTATGGCATGACCTTGCCCAACAGCCGCAGCAACGAAAACGAAGCCGACCTGATCGGCCTGGAGCTTTCGGCGCGTGCCGGCTACAACCCGAACGCCGCGATCACCTTGTGGAACAAAATGGCCAAGGCTTCCGAAGGCGCGCCGCCGGAATTCATGAGTACTCACCCAGCTTCCGACAGCCGGATTGCTTCGTTGCAGGCAGCGATTCCGAAGGTAATGCCGCTGTACCAGCAGGCCAAGAAATCCTGAGGCTTGATGACGATCCAAATGTGGGAGGGGCGCACCGCCCCTCCCACAATAGATCGGGTTGCAGTCTTAGAGCCAGCCGCTGCTTTGCATGGCTTTGTAGACCGCCACAATCGCCAGTACAAAGAACGCTGTGGCCGCCAATCGACGAATCAAGGTCAGCGGCAGTTTCTCCGCCGCGAAATTCCCCGCCAGAACCACCGGTACGTTGGCAATCAACATGCCCAGCGTGGTGCCGATAATCACCAGCCACAACTCCGGATACTGCGCTGCCAGCATCACCGTGGCGATCTGGGTCTTGTCACCGATTTCCGCAAGGAAGAACGCAATCAGCGTGGTCAGAAATGGCCCGAACTTGCGGGTGGTACTGGCTTCGTCATCATCGAGTTTGTCTGGCACCAGGGTCCAGAGTGCCGTGGCACAGAAGCTCGCCGCGAGGATCCAGTGCAGCACCGCATCCGAGAAGAAACTCCCGAACCAGGCGCCCACGGCACCGGCGGCCGCATGGTTGGCCAGGGTTGCGGCGACAATGCCGGCGATGATCGGCCAGGGTTTGCGAAAGCGGGCAGCAAGAATGAGCGCGAGCAGCTGCGTCTTGTCGCCGATTTCGGCCAAGGCAACGATTGCGGTAGGAACGAGTAGTGAATCCAGCATCAGGTAGTTTCCAGGGGCGGGTCGACACGGCTATGACACGTACAGCCTTCCCGCCCCGGGTAAGGTGTGCGTGTCATAGGTCTTGTCAAACCCCGGCCCGTCTGTGCGGACTCCTGGGTCGCATACGCCATGGTCTGCTGACCAAGTATGTTGACGTATGCCGGACGAGCATGGGCTCGTGGGAGACTACTCCCCTAGGACGCTGCGGATTCTGCCTAGGCAAAATCCATTCGGCAAGCGTTCTTTTTCAAACGCCCGTCAGGGGCGCTTGGCTCGGTAGATGCGAAAACCATTGCCTTCGGCCTTGATTGCGCAGATACCCAGATGCTCTTCGATCAGCGGCTGATACTTCAGGAAGCTGTTGGCAACCAAGCGCAGTTCGCCACCTTTTGCCAGATGTTTGGCTGCTTTTCGCAGCAGGTTTTCCGTGGCGAAGTAATCGGTATGCACCCCGACATGGAACGGCGGGTTGCTCAAAATCGCGTTTAGCCCCATTGGCGCGGCATCGATTCCATCCCCGGTCAGTACCTCGGCTTCCAGGCCGTTCGCCGCCAACGTCAGCCGACTGCTGGCAGCTGCGAAGGCATCCACATCCAGCATTGTCACGGTGTTATGCGGGTAGCGACGCTTGACCGCAGCCCCCAGTACCCCGGCGCCGCAACCGAAATCGAGCAGATGCCCGCTGGGCAGCTTGTCCAGGTGCTCCAGCAGCAACTCGGTGCCGCGGTCCAGGCGGCCATGGCTGAACACTCCCGGCAAGCTCACCACCTTCAGCGGGCCTTCGGCCAGTGGTACATCGAAGACCTGTGCCAGGCTCTCCAGTTCGACCGCTTGCGGGGCGTTGGCGACGGTGACTTGCCATAGCTGGCAATGCCGCGCGTTATCCAGCTTGCGCGGCTTGCCGAAGGGGGTCATCTGCTTGGCAGCGCTTTCGATACCGCCTTTTTTCTCACCCACCAGAAACAGCTCGGCGCCAGGCAGGCGAGCGGCCACGGCGTTGAGCAGGTAGTCGGTGAGGTCCTTGGACTTGGGCAGGAAGATCACCGCGGCATCGAAGGCACGCTCGGGCACATTCACCCCGAACTGGCTGCGCTCGGGAAACCGTGCATCAAGCGCGGCCTGGTCGCCGGCGTGCCAGCACCAGCCATGGGCGTTGGGCAAGCGCCCGAGCAAATCGTCGGCAGGCAAACCTACCAGCAGCAGGTTGCCTTGAAAAAGTTCGGCCTGACGAAGCAGTACTTCACTGCGCGGATCCATGGTCTGCTCCTTGAAAAGGGGCGCAGTTTATCAACTGACGACGCGCAGCGGGGCACCGCTGAAAAAGCCTCGGGCGTTTTCCGTCAATTGGCCGACGATGCGTTGCCGCGCTTCGCGACTGCCCCAGGCGTTGTGGGGCGTGACAATCAACCGAGGAATATCGCCGGCCAGCAGCGGGTTGCCATTGATCGGCGGCTCCACACTCAACACGTCGGTCGCCGCGCCGCCCAGATGACCACTGCGCAGCGCGTCCGCCAAGGCCTGTTCGTTGATCAAGCCACCACGGGCGGTGTTGACGATAAACGCGCCGGGCTTGAGCAGCGCCAGTTCACGGGCGCCGATAAAGTCGCGGGTGTGTTCATTGAGCGGGCAATGCAAGGTCAGCGCATCGACCTGGGCCAGCAGTTGATCCAGTGGCACGCGGTCGGAGCGGGCAGGGCGCCCGGGAATCGCGCCGAGTACCACGCGCATGCCGAAGGCTTCGGCCAGGCGCGCCACCGCGCTGCCCAGTTCGCCATGGCCGAGCAGGCCGAGGGTTTTGCCTTCCAACTCGACAATTGGATGGTCCAGCAGACAGAACTGCCTGGCCTGCTGCCATTTGCCGGCGGCCACATCCTGTTGGTAGTCCTTCAAGCGCGTGGCGAGGTTGAGCAGCAGCATGATCGTGTGCTGGGCCACCGACGGCGTGCCGTAACCCTGGCAGTTGCTCACGGTGATGCCGTGGGCGCGGGCGGCTTCGAGGTCGATATTGTTGGTGCCGGTGGCTGAAACCAGGATCAGTTTGAGCTCGGGGCACGCCGCCAGGGTTTGCGCCGTGAGCGGGATTTTGTTGCTGATCGCGACTTGAGCGCCCTGCAAGCGTTCCACCACATTCTGTGGCGTAGTCTGCTCAAACAGCTGCAACTGGCTGAAGCAGTCGTGCAAACCGCTGAGGTCGAGGTCGCCCAAGTCCAGTGAAGGGTGGTCGAGGAAGACGGCGCGGCGATTGTTCATGATCAACTGTACCTTTTGCGACGAGGTTCGAAGGCGTAATCTTCCGAGCCTATCAGATGAAATAATCAGTTACTTAATGGAGTGAGCATGTACGTCGCCGAGTTTTTGACCGTAGCCTTGATTCACTTGTTGGCGGTGGCCAGCCCCGGCCCGGATTTCGCCGTGGTGGTCCGTGAGAGCGTGACCCACGGACGCCGCGCCGGCACCTGGACGGCCCTGGGCGTTGGCACGGCGATTTTCGTGCATGTGGGTTACTCGTTGCTGGGGATCGGTTTGATCGTGTCCCAGTCCATCGTGTTGTTCAATGCGCTCAAATGGGCCGCAGCGGCGTACCTGCTGTATATCGGCTTCAAGGCCCTGCGCGCCCAGCCGGCCAAGCCTGCTGCCGAAGGCGAGTTGCACCGCGAAGCGGGCGAGCGCACCCCACGCGGTGCATTTACCGCAGGCTTTGTGACCAACGGCCTGAACCCCAAGGCGACGCTGTTCTTCCTCTCGCTGTTCACCGTGGTGATCAACCCGCATACGCCACTGGCGGTACAAGCGGGTTATGGCGTGTACCTGGCGGTGGCGACGGCGGTGTGGTTCTGCCTGGTGGCCATGTTGTTCAGCCAGCAGCGTGTACGCGCCGGCTTTGCGCGCATGGGGCATTGGTTTGATCGGACCATGGGCGCGGTGTTGATCGCCATTGGGGTGAAGTTGGCGTTTACCAGCATGAAGTAATCAATTTTCTCAAGGGTACACAGCTCAAATGTGGGAGGGGGCTTGCTCCCGATAGCGGTGTGTCAGCCCTACATAAGCTGACTGACACCCTGCTATCGGGAGCAAGCCCCCTCCCACATTGGTCTTCCATAAGCTGCAGATACTGGCGCAAAGCTAGCATTTACTGAGTTCCGCAAATCATTCCTTTGGCTGATTTGGTTGAAACATAAGCCCTCTACAGTGCAGGTCTTCAAGTCAAGACCGTGCAGTCATTAAAGGGATTCGTATGTTGCAGACCCGTGTTATCCCGCCCGCCGAAGGTGCGTACCAATACCCGCTGCTGATCAAGCGCCTGTTGATGTCCGGGACTCGCTACGAGAAGACCCGGGAAATCATCTACCGCGACAAGCTGCGCTACACCTACCCGACGCTGATCGAGCGCGTTGCGCGCCTGGCCAATGTGCTGACCGAAGCCGGGGTCAAGGCTGGTGATACCGTGGCGGTGATGGATTGGGACAGCCACCGTTACCTGGAATGCATGTTCGCCATTCCGATGATCGGCGCGGTGATCCACACCATCAACGTGCGCCTGTCACCGGAACAGATTCTCTACACCATGAACCACGCCGAAGACCGCTTCGTGCTGGTCAACAGTGAGTTCGTGGGGCTCTATCAGGCGATTGCCGGGCAGCTCACCACCGTCGACAAGACCCTGTTGATTACCGATGGTGACACCCACACCGCCGAACTACCCAACCTGGTCGGTGAGTACGAAACCCTGCTGGCCGCCGCCAGCCCCCAGTACGACTTCCAGGACTTCGACGAAAACTCCGTCGCCACCACCTTCTACACCACCGGCACCACCGGTAACCCCAAAGGGGTGTATTTCACCCATCGCCAATTGGTGCTGCACACCATTGGCGTGGCGACCATCATGGGCAGCGTCGACAGCGTGCGTCTGTTGGGCACCAACGATGTGTACATGCCGATCACACCGATGTTCCACGTACACGCCTGGGGCCTGCCCTATGTGGCGACCATGCTCGGCTTGAAGCAGGTCTACCCCGGGCGCTATGACCCCGAATACCTGGTGCAGCTGTGGCGCAAGGAGAAGGTCACGTTCTCCCATTGCGTGCCGACCATCCTGCAAATGGTGCTCAACGCCAAGGCTGCCCAGGGCGTGGATTTTGGTGGGTGGAAAATCGTCATTGGCGGCAGCGCGCTCAACCGCTCGCTGTACGAGGCCGCCAAGGCCCGCGGCATTCAATTGACCGCCGCGTATGGCATGTCCGAGACCGGGCCGCTGGTGTCGTGCGCACACCTCAATGAAGAGCTGATGGCCGGCAGCGAAGACGAACGCACCACCTATCGCATCAAGGCCGGTGTGCCTGGGCCGCTGGTGGAGGCGGCAATCATGGACACCGACGGCAACTTTCTTCCCGCCGACGGCGAAACCCAGGGCGAACTGGTGCTGCGCGCGCCCTGGCTGACCGAGGGTTATTACAACGAACCGCAAAAGGGCGCCGAGCTGTGGGCCGGCGGCTGGATGCACACCGGCGACGTTGCCACACTGGACGCGTTTGGTGTGATCGATATCCGTGATCGCATCAAGGATGTGATCAAGACCGGTGGGGAATGGATCTCGTCCCTGGCCCTCGAAGACCTGGTCAGCCGCCACCCGGCGGTACGCGAGGTAGCGGTGGTGGGCATCGCCGATCCGCAATGGGGCGAGCGCCCCTTTGCCTTGCTGGTGGTGCATGAGGGCCAAGTGATTGGGGCGCGGGAGCTCAAGGAGCACCTCAAGCCTTACGTTGAACTGGGGCATTTGAGCAAGTGGGCGATTCCGAGCCAGATCGCCGTTGTTACTGAAATTCCCAAGACCAGCGTAGGTAAGCTCGACAAAAAACGTATCCGTATCGACATCATCGAATGGCAGGCCAACAACAGCACCTTCCTGTCTACGCTTTGACGCCCCTCGCCGCGCCCTTTCGGGCGCGGCGCTGCTCTATCTCAAGCCTCTACTTGTGATTTGCCGAATTTCAGCCATCCTTCCCGCGTCGACCTTCGTCGGCGTGGCGAAAGGGTTGTGGCAGACAGGTTGGTGATGCAAATCACACTTTAGAGGGATCAAGCACTACCCCCCCTCTGGCTATAGTCCCTTTCAGAGTTTTTCGCGGATGTTGCGCGTCGAGCCAGGGAGGCTCGGTTGCGGTTCGGCATTGGAATCGTTGTATCCCGGCCGTTACATCTGAAGAAAGGGCTCACTGCCATAACAATAAAATATGCACATGGAGTAGCGTCGATGACCCAAGTAAACCAGTTCTGGCGCCGGGCAAGACTGCCCCTGGCCGTCAGTCTCGCTTCTACGCTCGCCGGGCCTGCATTCGGCGTCAGTTTCAACATCGGTGAAATCGAAGGGAGCTTTGACTCCTCGCTTTCGGTGGGTGCGAGCTGGTCTACGGCCAAGCCCAATCGTGATCTGATCGGCGCCAACAATGGCGGCAAGGGCCTGTCCCAGACTTCCGATGACGGTCACCTGAACTTCAAGCGCGGCGAGACGTTCTCGAAGATCTTCAAGGGTATTCATGACCTGGAACTGAAGTACGGCGACACCGGCGTGTTTGTGCGCGGCAAGTACTGGTACGACTTTGAACTCAAGGACGAGAGCCGTCAGTTCAAGGACATCAGCGACAACAACCGCAAGGAAGGCGCCAAGTCTTCTGGCGGTCAGATTCTCGATGCGTTCGTCTACCACAACTACTCGATTGCCGATGCGCCAGGTTCCGTGCGTTTTGGTAAGCAGGTCGTGAGCTGGGGCGAAAGTACCTTCATCGGCGGCGGCATCAACTCCATCAACCCGATCGACGTGTCGGCGTTTCGTCGTCCGGGGGCCGAGATCAAGGAAGGCCTGATTCCGGTCAACATGTTCTACGTGTCCCAGACGCTCACCGACAACCTGTCGGCCGAAGCGTTCTATCAACTGGAATGGGACCAGACTGTCACTGATAACTGCGGCACTTTCTTCTCCCAGCCAGACGTGATCTCCGATGGTTGCAGCAATAACCTGCGGGTGTTGAACAAGCGCTCGACCATTCCCGCTGCGGCACTGCCGACCCTGGGTGCCCTGGGCGTGGACGTGAACAGCGAAGGCGTGCTGGTGCGCCGTGGGCCGGACCGTGATGCGCGTGACAGCGGCCAGTTCGGTGTGGCCATGCATTACAACTTCGAACCGCTGGACACCGAGTTCGGCGCCTACTTCATGAACTACCACAGCCGTGCGCCGATCTTTAGTGCGCAGGGTGCGCCGTCCGCGGCCTACACCCGTCCATTGGGCCCGCTGGGGGCACTGCGTCCACTGATCGTGGCGGGCAGTTCGAACTACTTCGTCGAGTACCCGGAGGATATTCGTCTCTACGGCTTGAGCTTCTCCACCACGCTGCCTACCGGCACCGCCTGGAGTGGTGAATTGAGCTATCGGCCGAATGCGCCGGTGCAGTTGAGTACCACCGACATTCTGTTTGCCGGTGTCACGCCGATCCCTGGCTTTGGCAATGCTTCGGTGCTCAAGGGCTCGCCGGGCCAAGACCTGCATGGCTACAACCGCAAGGAAGTCACCCAGTTCCAGACCACCTTTACACACTTCTTCGACCAGGTGATGGGCGCCAGTCGCCTGACCACGGTCGGTGAAATCGGTGTGACCCATGTGGGTGGCCTGGAAAGCAAGTCCCAGGCTCGCTATGGTCGCGATCCGGTGTTCGGCCCAGGCACGCTGCCGGGTGGGTTCTGCAACGCGCTGAACAACTCCACCGCCAACGGCGCCGGGCTGCCCAACGCTGCCGGCCTGAACACCAACTGCAACAACGACGGCTACACCACTGCAACGTCCTGGGGCTACCGTGCCCGTGCCATCTGGGAATACCCGGACGTGTTCGCTGGCGTGAACCTCAAGCCCAACGTGGCCTGGTCCCATGACGTCAAAGGTTACTCGCCAGGTCCCGGCGGCAACTTTGAAGAGGGTCGCAAGGCGGTCAGCCTTGGCCTGGATGCCGAATACCAGAACACCTACACCGCGAGCCTGGCGTACACCAACTTCTTTGGTGGCAAGTTCAGCACCGTGGATGATCGCGACTTTGTCGCCTTGAGCTTCGGCGCCAACTTCTAAGCACACTCTTTTCAAGTGGCATGTATTCAGGAAGACCAGAGTATGAAAATAACTAAAAGTCTGTTGCACGTCGGTGTGCTTGGGCTGTCGATCCTGGCGAGCAACGTCATGGCGGCAGTCTCGGCGGATGAAGCTGCCAAGCTCGGTACTACCCTGACCCCGATGGGCGCCGAGATGGCGGGCAACGCGGCCGGCACCATCCCCAAATGGTCACCCCTGCCAACCAACGCCGGCGCCGTGGATGCCCGTGGCTTCCTGGCCAACCCATATGCCAGCGAACAACCGCAATTCACCATCACCGCGCAGAACGTCGAGCAGTACAAAGACAAACTGGCTCCAGGGCAGTACGCGATGTTCAAGCGTTACCCGGACAGCTTCAAGATGCCGGTCTACCCGACTCATCGCGGGGCCACGGTGCCGGCTGACGTGTTCGCTGCCATCAAGAAAAACGCCACCACTACCAACCTGGTGTCCGGCGGCAACGGTCTGGAAAACTTCGAGACCGCCGTGCCGTTCCCGATTCCCAAAACCGGCGTTGAAGTCATCTGGAACCACATCACCCGTTATCGCGGCGGCAGCGTAACCCGTCTGGTCACCCAGGCCACGCCGCAAACCAACGGTTCCTACAGCCTGGTGTACTTCCGCGATCAGTTTGTGTTCCGCGACAAGATGAAGGACTTCGATCCGAAAAACCCGGGCAACATCCTGTTCTACTTCAAGCAGCAAGTCACCGCGCCAGCGCGTCTGGCCGGTGGTGTACTGCTAGTGCACGAAACCCTGGACCAGGTCAAGGAACCGCGTTCGGCGTGGGTCTACAACGCCGGCCAGCGCCGTGTGCGCCGGGCCCCGCAAGTGTCCTATGACGGGCCGGGTACTGCTGCCGATGGCCTGCGCACCTCCGACAACCTCGACATGTACAACGGTGCGCCGGATCGCTACGACTGGAAGCTGGAAGGCAAGAAAGAAATCTACATCGCCTCCAACAGCTACAAGATCGACGATCCGAAGCTCAAGTACGCCGACATCATCAAGGCCGGCCACATCAACCAGGACCTGGCGCGCTATGAGCTGCGCCGCGTCTGGCACGTGGTCGCCACCTTGAAGGAAGGCCAGCGCCACATCTACGCCAAGCGTGACTTCTTCATCGACGAAGACACCTGGCAAGCGGCGGTGATCGACCACTACGACGGCCGTGGCCAACTGTGGCGCGTTGCCGAAGCCCATGCCGAGAACTACTACGACAAGCAAGTGCCGTGGTACGCCCTGGAAACCCTGTACGACCTGCAGTCCGGCCGCTACCTGGCCCTGGGCATGAAGAACGAAGAGAAACAGGCTTATGACTTCGGCTTCACCGCCACCACCAGCGACTTCACCCCAGCGGCCCTGCGCCAGGACGGTGTTCGCTAACCAACACTAGTGCACCCCTGTGGGAGGGGGCTTGCCCCGATGGCGGTCTGACAGTCGATTAAAATTCTGACTGATCCACTGCCATCGGGAGCAAGCCCCCTCCCACTTTTTGTGTGTGCTGTTTGTAGGGATATTTCTTGTCGCAGTTCTTTTTCAGCCAATTGTTGCAAAGATCTACAATCCCGCCGCTTTTACCGCTAGTCTGCGGACATCTGCAATGCCGACAACAGCCTTCTACAAGAGCCCGGCGATGACTGATCTGTCCCGAATCCAAGGGCCTGCCAGTGTGGTGATGCCAACCCTGGAAGGCCGCTTCTACAGGCCCCCATTGCCTGACGGCTACGTGCTGCGCCCGCGCCTGTGCCAACGGTTGAACGCGGGCCTGGACGGGCGATTGTTGCTGGTCTGCGCACCGGCGGGGTTCGGCAAGAGTTCGTTGGCGGTGGAGTTCTGCCAGGGCCTGCCGGCCCATTGGCAAAGTCTGTGGCTGGGCCTGAGCCCACGGGACAATGACCCCGGCCGCTTCCTGGAGCGATTGCTCGACGGCTTGCAGCACTATTTTCCGCAGTTGGGCGCCCAATCCCTGGGTTTGCTGAAAATGCGTCAGCGTCATCAACCCTTTGCCTTTGAAGAATGGCTGGATGGCCTGCTCGATGAGCTGGCGGAGCATCTGTCCACGCGCTCGCCGCTATTGCTGGTGCTGGATGACTACCACCTGGCCCAGGGCCCGGTGCTGGATCGTTGCCTGCAATTTTTCCTCAATCATTTGCCCGACGGTCTGTTGGTACTGGTCACCAGCCGGCAGCGTCCGGACTGGCACCTGGCGCGCCTGCGTTTGTCGCGGCACCTGCTGGAGCTGCATGAACAAGACCTGCGCCTGACCCACGACGAATCCCTGGCCGTGCTGGATGGGCACAGCAGCGCGTTAGGCGGAGAAGCGTTGGAAAACCTGATCCGCCGCAGCGAGGGCTGGGTCGCCGGCCTGCGCTTCTGGCTGTTGGCGGCGTCCGAAGCCGGTGGCAATGAGGGGGCCTTACCCCAAAGCCTTCACGGTGGCGAAGGGCTGATTCGTGATTACCTGCTTGAAGAAGTCATCGACTGCCTGCCTGCCGACGTGCGAGCGTTCCTGTACGACACTGCTCCCCAGGAGCGTTTTTGCAGCGAGTTGTGCGACGCGGTCCGCGAAGCCCATGACAGCGCCGAAATCCTGAATTATTTGCAGGCCCATCAGGTTTTCCTGGTGCCGCTGGATGAACAGGGCCACTGGTACCGCTATCACCATTTGTTTTCCGACCTGCTGCGTACCCGCCGCGAGAAGAGCACCACATTGCCGCCTGCCAGCTTGCACTTGCGCGCCTGCCGCTGGTTCAACGCCCAGGGTTTGATCGACGAGGCAGTAGAGCAGGCGCTGCGGGCCGGCCATCTGGACGTGGCGGCGAACCTGGTCCAGAACCTGTCCGAAGAGCAACTGTTGGCAGAGCAGAATGTTGGCATGTTGCTGCGCTGGAAGATGGACTTGCCCGACAGCCTGCTGATCAGCACGCCGCGCTTGATCGTGCTCTACAGCTGGGCATTGGGGCTGGCGTGCCAATTGGACGCGGCCCAGGAGCTTTCCAGCTACCTCAGTCGCTTCCTGCCGGCACCCTCGGCGACCGCGCAAAGGTCCATGTTGGCCCAATGGCTGGCGTTGAGCGGGATCATCGCCCGTGGGCGCGGGGATCGCGAATTGACCCTGCGCTATTGCAACGAGGCACTGGAGAGCCTGCCGCAAAAGCGCTACGGCCAGCGCCTGATGTGCCTGTCGACCCTGTCCAACCTGGCAATTGTCGATGCCGACCTGTGGCGCGCCCGCGGTTTGAACCGCGAATCCCTGGAGCTGGCGCAGCGCGTCGGTAATCCGTTGTTTGAAGCCTTGGCCCATTACGACCGGGCGCGGGTGTTGCAGTCACGCGGCGAAATCCTGCGCTCCCTGGACGAAGTGCGCCAGGGCCTGGAACGCTTGCACGGCCTGGCGCCCCAGCGCCTGTATGCGGTGCGTGCGCGGTTGTCGCTCTACGAAGGTTACCTGCTGCTGGCGCGTTACCAGCCCGAAGCCGGCCTTGTGCGTTTGCGCGCCGGCCTGGCCGAAGCCCGTGCCTGCCGGGATATCAGCGTGCTGATCGGGCATTGCGTGATCGCCAACTTTGAAGGGCGGCGCGGCCAGTTTTCCAATGCCTTTGCCGAGCTGGCCGAGGCCGAGCGCTTGATGCACATCTGGGACGTACCGCCGATCTATTACCTGGCGATGATTACGTTGATCAAATGCGAGCTATGGCTGGCCCAGGGTCGTACCGAGCTGGCGGACGCCTGGCTGACCAGGCTGGGGCAGACCTACAACGGCGAGCACGCCGCTGCCGCGCCGGAGTTCCACCCACACCTGCCACAACATATCGAACTGCAACAAGCCGCGCTCGATGCCATACGCCATCAGCCCGACACCGCGTTGCAATGTCTGGAAGCATTGGCGCAACAGTCCCAGAACAGTGGGCGACAGATGATTGCCTTGATGGCGCTGACCCAGCAGGTGCAGCTTCTGTTGGCGGGCGGCCAGGAGGCCAAGGCCGGACAGGTATTGGCCCGTGCACTTGAAGCCGGCTCGGGCGGCGCGTTGCAGCCGTTCCAGCGGTTGCTGGAGGGCTACCCGGACTGGATGCGTGAGCAGTTGGGCAAAGATCCCCATGGTCTGCTGAACCAGAGCTTGCTGGCGCTGCTGCCCCAAGTCAGCGTGGTCCAGGCCCCAGCTCATCAAGAAACCCTGAGTACGCGAGAGCTGGCGGTGCTGCGACTGATTGCCCAAGGCTGTTCAAACCAGGAAATCAGCAACCAGCTGTTTATTTCCTTGCACACCGTCAAGACCCACGCCAGCCATATCAACAGCAAGCTCGGCGTGGAGCGCCGAACCCAGGCAGTGGCGCGAGCCAAGGCCATGGGCTTGCTGGTCTGAGCCCAGCGCAGTTTATGGCGCGGCAGGGCAGCCTTTGAGTGACGTGCCGATGGTTTGATTGATCAGTGCCGCGAACCTCTTGAGGTTGTTCTGATGCGCCACCACCAGATCGTCGATGCCTAGCCCCGCGGGTGACTGCAAGGTGCTGCGACAAGTCAGGGCTGGGCGGTCGCCATTGATCTGGCGCAGGCGCCAGCGCACGTCGAGCAGCGCGTACTGCCCGGGGACCGAGTCAAAGCGCTGCACTTCAAGGCGCAGGGCCACAGCGTGGCGTGGATCGCTATTGGCCAATTGATCCACCAACGCGCTCCTGAGTTCGTCAGCGAGGCTGGCGGCCCACCACTGGGTTTCAAGAATCGCCAACCCACTGTCACCCTGGCGCACCACTATCTGCGCGCGATCTACCTGGGGCGGCACGCTGAGGCTTTCAATCCGTACACCACCGGCATCTGCGCGTGAGCTGTTGCTCGCATGTGCCGGGGTCAGGGTGTGGAAGGCGATGGGGTCACTGCGACAGGCCGCGAGCAACAGCATCGTGGTCAGCAGTGTGATCTTCAACGGCGACGTCATGGCGGCTCCAATGGTCATTTGCGGGGTGGCCCTTGCAGGTCGTTCGGCGCGGCGTTATCAGGACGACCGCGAATCAGCGACTCCGGATGCCGGCCCAGGTAATCGGACAGCTCGCGCAAGGAGCGCGACATGCGTGCCAGTTCATCCAGGGTTTGGGTCAGTTGTTCACGCTGGGGTGAGTCTTCTGCCAGGGTTGAGCTGGCCGATTGCAGGGTCTTGCTCACGTCGGCCAGTGTCGTCTGCACACCCGGCAGTGTCTTGGCGTTGAATTGCGCCAGGCCCTTGCGCAGTTCGACCAGGCTGGCGTCGAGGTTGCCGGCAATCCGCTCGACCGGCAGTTGGCTGAGCTTGTTGACGATACCTTCGAACTTCTCCTGCAGTTGTTCCAGGTTGCCCGGGATGGTGGGAATGCCCACGGGGCGCTGGTTCGGATCGAACGCCACTTTCTCGGCCTTGGGGTAGAAGTCCAGGGCGATGTACAACTGGCCGGTCAGCAGGTTACCGCTGCGGGCCTGGGCGCGCAGGCCGTTTTCGATGAAGCTGCCGATCAGGCGCACGCCGGCCGCCTCATCGTCAGGGTTGTTGTTCATGGCCTTGAGCAGCTTGGTATGGGCCGCGCCGAGCAGTTGCGGGTAGATCACGATGCCGACATTGACCGGGAAGCTGCGTTTCTTCGCATCGAAATCCAGATTGATCGACACCACCTTGCCGAACTCGACGCCGAGGAACTCCACCGGTGCGTCGACTTTCAGCCCACGCAGGGCCTGATCAAAGCGCAGGACCATGTATTGCCCCTTGCCATTGGGCGGGGCGAGGGCGCTTTGCTGGTCTTCGAACAATTCAAAGCCGCGATTTTCCTCAGCCGGCTTGTCGTTGGGGTTGTAGGGTGGGGCCTGGAAGGAGATCCCGCCCATCAGCATGGACGACACCGATTCGGTCTTCAGCGCAAAGCCATTGGCACCGACGCTCAGATCGACACCGCTGGCATTCCAGAACCGCGTGTTCTCGGTGACATACCCATCATTGGGCGCGTGTATGAAGACTTCGACGTTCACGCCCTTGCCTTCGCTGTCCAACTCATAAGCCACCACCTGGCCTACCGGGATTTTGCGGTAATAGACCGGCGAGCCGATGTCCAGAGAACCCAGCGTCTGCGTGTGCAGGGTGAAACGCTTGCCAGGCTCGCCATAGGTGATGGGGGGCGGGTTTTCCAGGCCGGTGAAATGTTTGGCGCGGGTTTCGGACTGGCCGATATCCGCGCCGATGTAGTCGCCGGACAGCAGCGTGTCGATACCGGATACGCCGCCTGCGCCGATACGTGGGCGCACCACCCAGAATTTAGAGTCCTCGCGGGTGAAGCTTTCGGCCTGTTTGGATAGCTCGATGGTGGCGTTGACACTTTTCTGGTCACCACTCAACGCCACGGCGGTCACTTGGCCAATCACCACGTTGCGGTATTTGACCTCGGTCTTGTTGGCGACCAGCCCGCTGCCGGTCTTGAAGTTGAGGACGATGGTCGGCCCTTGTTGCATGACGCTGTGAATCACCAGCGAGATCCCCACCAGCACGGCGACAATCGGCACGATCCAGACCAGCGAGACACTGAAGCGACGCGTCTTGATCGCGGGTTGCCCCGCAGGGGTGTCAGCCTTGGATGCGCTCATCCGAGGTCTCCTCGTTATGTGGGTTTTCCCAGATTAGCCGGGGATCAAAACTCATGGCCGCGAGCATGGTAAATACCACCACCAAGCCAAAAAACAGAATGCCCAGGCGCGGTTCGATCGTGCCCAGGGCTTGAAACTTAACCAGCGCGGCCACCAGTGCGACCACGATGACGTCCAGCATCGACCAATAACCGATCAGCTCGATAAACCGAAACAGCTTTGAGCGTTCCTTGCGCGCCCACTGGCTGTTGCGCTGCACGGTGATCAGCAGCAACCCCAGTGACAAGAACTTGATGCCCGGCACGGCAATGCTGGCGATGAAAATGATCAGGGCGATGTCCCAGGCGCCATGCTGCCAGAACTCCAGCACGCCGCTCATGATGGTGCTGTCTGCGCCGGAGCCGAGCATGGTGGTGTTCATCACCGGCAGCAAATTGGCCGGTATGTAAAAGGCGAGGGCGGTGAGCATGTAGGCCCAGGTGCGTGTCAGCGATTGAGTTTTGCGCCGGTGCAAGGGCGCGCCGCAGCGCTCGCATTCGGTGGGCTCCAGGCGCATGTCGCAGGCCTGGCCGCAGGTATGGCACAGGCACAGGTTGAGCTCGCGGGCGGTGGGCGGTGAATTCATACGGTGTCCCACAGGTCGCGGACATCGCGCCCGGCAATGCGGATCAGCAACAGGCTGAGGGCGGCCAAGGCAAACAGGCCGGTACCGGGGATTACATCCAGCATACCCGCCAGCTTGAACACGGCAACCATGGCGCCCAGCAGGCAGACTTCCAGCATGCTCCAGGGCCTGAGCGCTTCCAGCCAGCGCATGCACAGTTTGAACGCCGGCGAACGCTGGCCGGCCAAGGCAAAACTCAAAACCCAGATCAGCAAGACCAACTGAAACACCGGCGCGATGATGATGGAGATCGCCGCCACCAACGCAATGAACGTGATCGGCCCCAGGCTCAGCGCCACCACCGAATCCCACAGCGTCGCACTGTTTTTCAAGCCCTGCAGGCTGATGCTCATCACCGGATAAAAGTTGGCAAAGGTCCACAGCACTGCTGCGGTCACCGTCAGCGCGAGGCGTTGTTGCACCGACAGGCCGTTATAGCGCTGCAGCACACCCGAGCACCGCACACACAGGGCTTTTTGATGTTTGGCGAGCGTGACCTTTTCGTACACGCAGTCGCAGTGCTCGCAGATGATCTGTTGATTCGCCATGGGTGTTGCTCCAAATGCGACTGACTGCAGCGGGGGATGGCGCTTGTGTAGCTTAGCAGTGGATACACCGCCGAATCGATCCCTTCCAGAGTGGGGGCAACCTCCACCATACTGCACTTGGAACGCGCCAGAGAGCTTGCAGGACACTCATGACTACCGAAAAACCACCACTGATTCGCGAAACCTTCCCCGTCGGCCCGTTGCAGTGCAACTGCACCATCATTGGCGACCCGATCACTAAAAAAGCCATCGTAGTCGACCCCGGCGGCAATCACGAATTGATCCTGGCGCGTCTTGATGCGTTGGGTCTGAAGGTGGTGAGCATTATCCACACCCATGCTCACCTGGATCACTTCCTGGCCTCTGGCCAATTGAAGGAAAAAACCGGAGCCACGCTGCACCTGCACAAAGATGATCAATTTCTATGGGACAACCTGGAAATGCAATGCCAGATGTTTCGCGTGCCCTATGTGCCAGTGCCGTCGCCGGATCGCTGGCTGGAACACGATGAAGAATTGGCCTGTGGATGCGGTGTTGCCTTGCACACCCCTGGGCATACGCCGGGTTCGATGAGCTTCTGGTTTGCCGATGCCAAGCTGCTGATTGCCGGTGACACCTTGTTCCGGCGCGGCGTTGGGCGCACGGATCTGTGGGGCGGCGACCAGGCGACGATCGTGCGGTCGATCAAGCAGCGCTTGTATACGCTGGATGAGCGCGCGACTGTGGTGACAGGGCATGGGCCGGATACGTTGTTGGGCGATGAGATGCGAGAGAATCCTTTCGTGCGTGCGTGATGGGTTGTCGGCTCTGATACAAGTCGGTACAGACACGCAGGCACAGGCTCGAGCCAAAGACAGCTATGCTTTGCGTACCCACGGAATTTTTGCCGCTTGTCGCGTTCCAAACTCGGCACAGGTCCATTGCCAATGTCCTCTGCATCACAGAATGCAAAAGTAGGAGCTCCCTTCATGTTTACTCCGCGTCGTCTGCTTGTTGTCGCTACCGCCGTAGCCCTGTTGTCTGGCTGTGCCTCACCTAATCCTTATGACGGCAGCCAGGGACAGGCCGGCAATGGTTCTGAAAGCGGTATGAGCAAGACCGCCAAGTACGGCGGCCTCGGCGCGCTGGCCGGTGCATTGGCCGGTGCGGCCATCGACCATAACAACCGTGGCAAGGGCGCGCTGATTGGCGCCGTCGTTGCGGGTGCCGGTGCTGCCGGCTATGGCTACTACGCCGACCAGCAAGAGAAAAAACTGCGTGAAAGCATGGCCAACACCGGTGTGGAAGTGCAGCGCCAGGGTGACCAGATCAAGCTGATCATGCCGGGCAACATCACCTTCGCCACCAACTCCGATGCGATCTCCAGCAGCTTCTACCAGCCGCTGAACAACCTGGCCAACTCCCTCAAGCAGTTCAACCAGAACACCATTCAGATCGTCGGCTACACCGACAGCACCGGCAGCCGCCAACTGAACATGGACCTGTCCCAGCGCCGTGCGCAGAGCGTGGCCAACTACCTGACTTCCCAGGGTGTCAGTGCTGCCAACCTGAGCGCGCGCGGTGCCGGCCCGGATAACCCGATTGCCAGCAACAGCGATGTGAATGGCCGTGCCCAGAACCGTCGTGTCGAAGTCAACCTCGGCCCGATCCCAGGCCAGCAATACGGCCAGCCTGGTCAACAGCAGCAACAACAGGCGCCGCAGCAGAACAACCAGTTCCAGGGCAACCCGTACCAGCAGTACCAGTAAACACTGGCCACTAAAAAGGGCGCCGTGCAGTCAATGCACGGCGCCCTTTTTTGTGGCTGTCGGTCTAGGGGGCGTTCTCAATTAGTTTCCCCACCGCGCCGGGTCTGCTGCTGCGCAGGGCAAGGCGCGAGAAGCGTGGTTTGGTCATTCCAAATAAGCTTCGAGCAACGCAGCCCTGCACAGCAGCAGGCCCGGCCCTTCGGGTTGTGCCTTAAAGCGGGCCATGCTGCGTTGCAGGCCTTGGAAAGGGAACACCATTCCCAGCGGCCTGCGCCTTGCCTGGCCCGCTTTAAGGCGACAACGCGGTGGGGAAACTAATTGAGAACGCCCCCTACATCAATCGATGTATTCGAACACCTTCACGATCTTCTGCACGCCGGACACGCCCTGCACCAGGTTGGCGGCGCGGGTCGCTTCGGCCTGGGTCAGCAGGCCCATCATGTAGACGATGCCATTATCGGTAACGATCTTGATGCGCGAGCCCGGCACCGCGCTGTCGGTGAGCATCTGCGCCTTGATCTTGGTGGTCAGCAGCGCATCGTTGCTGATGGCCAGCAGGGTGATCGGGTCCATGACCTGCAATTCGTTGTGGACCTTCTTGACTCGTTGCACGCCCGCAGCGGCTTGTTCAGCCTGGGCCTTGAGGTCGGCGCGCGGGGTTTGCCCTGCCAGCAGGACGACGCCGTTGAAGCTGGTCACCACGATGCGCGAGGCGCCGTTGCCCAGGTCTGTGGCGGCCTTGGCGACATTGACCTTGACCTTGGTTTCGATCAGCGAATCATCGATGGTGCTGCCGAAAGTACGTGTGCCACGGTCGTCCTGGATGGGGGTGTCCCGTGTAGCGGTGATTGCCGAGCTGCAGCCGCTGATGGCGAGGCACAGCGTAATGGCCAAAAGGCTGAGGCGGTTAACGGTCATTCTTCACTCCCGAACAGTTGGCTGTCGATCAGATCGCACAGGCAGTGGATCGCCAGCAGGTGGACTTCCTGAATGCGTGCAGTGACATTGGCCGGGACGCGAATCTCCACGTCCTCAGGCAGCAGCAGCGAAGCCATGCCGCCACCATCGCGACCGGTCAAGGCTACGACAATCATTTCACGATCATGTGCGGCCTGGATCGCTTGAATAATATTCGCCGAGTTGCCGCTTGTGGAAATCGCCAGCAACACATCGCCGGGCTGGCCGAGGGCGCGGATCTGCTTGGAGAAGATTTCGTTGTAGCTGTAGTCGTTGGCAATCGAAGTGATTGTCGACGAGTCGGTGGTCAAGGCAATGGCCGGCAGGCTCGGGCGCTCGCGCTCGAAGCGGTTGAGCAGCTCGGAAGAGAAATGCTGGGCATCGCCAGCCGAACCACCGTTGCCGCACGAAAGCATTTTGCCTTCGTTGAGCAAGGCGTTGACCATGACCTGACTGGCTTGCTCGATGTGCGGTGCAAGTACGTCCATCGCCTGTTGCTTGGTGTCGATGCTGGCCTGGAAAAGCTGGCGAATTCGGGATTGCATGTCCATCTGTGTGACCTTAAGTAGCGCGGCTGTTTGGCACAGGTAATGTGCAGCCCGCAATGCAAAGAGCAAAAGTGTGTGGTGAAGGTGCCGGGTGCGTCAGCTGTCGAAGGCATCTTTGAGCCAGTTCAGATCAGCAGGACCCGACGGTGTGCTTTCTATGGCGACCACATCGAAACGGCAGGGGCTGTCAGCCCAGCGATGCTCTTTTAGCAGAAAAAACTGCGCGGCGAGTATCAGTTTCTGACGCTTGCGCCCGTCGATACTGGCGAGCGCGCCACCCCATTGTGCGTGTTTTCTGTAGCGGACTTCGACGAATACTACTGTATCGCCGTCAAGCATGACCAGATCAAGCTCGCCGCGTTTACATAACCAGTTCTGCGCCAGAAGGCGCAGACCCTGTTGTTGCAGATATTTCAGCGCTTGAAGTTCGGCATCCTTGCCGCTTTGTGCGCTGGACCGCTCAGGCATCAGCGTGGGGTATCGGGCAGGCGCTGAATGGCGCCGCCGACGAACTTCGCCCATGGCATCTGGCGGTCAACGCGCTGGTTGGCGCTGATGCCCAGGTTGCCCGAGAGACCGTCGACACGGGTGTCCGGCAACGCCTTGAGTTGGCCAAGGCGCGGTGCCAGGCGGTAGGCGTCGACGCCCATCGCGTACAGGCGGCCCAGGCTGCCATTGGCTTGCGGCCATTGCGCGGCGACCTGGTTGCGCAGCGGGTCGGTGGTGTCAAGCAGCCAAGGGGTTTCGCAGAACATCACGTTGGTCATGTCCAGGTACTGGTTGCGGTCGCCGCTGGCACTGAAGACATGGGACGTGGCGTAGACCGGCACATCGCCGGCGTACTGGAAGTTCAGGGTCGGCTTGATCTGCTGGGCCAGTTGCGGGGTGACCGCCAGGAAGATGAATTCGATGTCCTGGCGACGCGAAGGCTGGGCGGCAACGTCGGTGCCGACCGTGCTTTGCAGGCTCTTGGCGCGACCTTCACTTTTACGCAACTGGAACAGGTCGGCGATCTGCTGGGCCAGTGCCACTGGCTGATCGACATACTCGACGCCCATCACAGTGCCGCCATTGGCTTCCCAATCCTGGCGGAAGGCTTTGTAGACACGCTCGCCCCATTCACCACGCGGCACCATGGCAGCGGCGCGATGCAGGCCATCGGCACGGGCGCGGCGCGACACTTCACGGGCTTCGTCTTCAGCGGCCAGGCCGAACTGGAACAGTTGCGCCGGGCCTTGGTCGGTCTCGCTGTAATTGAGTGCCAGGGTGGTGATCGGCAATTGCGGGCGTGCGCTGAGTTGCTTGACCAGTGGTTTTTCCAGCGGGCCGACCACCAGTTGCACGCCGGCGGCCTGGGCCTTGGCGTAGAAGTCATCGAGGGAGCTCAGGCGCGAGCTGTCGTAGAACTCGATGACCGGCGCCTTCTGCCCGGCTTGTTCGGCCTGGTAGTGAGCCGCCATGAAACCTTCTCGCAATGCCTTGCCGACCGAAGCCAATGGGCCTTCCTGCGGGAGCAGCACGGCGATCTTGTTCAGGGGCTGGCTGGCCAGCTCCTTGAGCCTGGTCAGCGGCGTCGGCAGTTGCACCGCTGCCGGGTGGCCCGGGTTCTGTGCGCGCCAGGTATCGATAGCGGCCTGTTGTTGCTCCAGGGTGCCGGCGCCCTTGACCGCCTGGGCCAGGGTCACCCAGCCATCAAGTGTCGGGTTGCCGGTGGCCTGCAACTGTTCGGCCGGCAGCGCGGCAATCAGCACCCAGATGGCTTCGTGGTTGCTTGCAGCGGCATCGCCGGTCAGCAGCGGCGCCATGGCAACCCGCTCGCGAGCGGCGGCCAGGGTCTGGCCGTCGGCTTCGTAAGCGCGGGCGTGCACGGTACCGGTGCGGATCTGCTGGTCTGCCGGCAGCTCCTTCAGGCTTTGCAGGCTGGGATGGTTCAGCGCCGCCAATGCCGCCTTGGGCTGGTTGCGAGTCATCGCCAGTTCGGCGGCCAGGGTGCTGGCAAATATCTGCGCGGCGGGTTTGAGGACATCCAGGGGCACCTGCGCAAGGATCTGCGACGAGCGGCCGGCATTGTTCTGCTGATAGGCCAGGTCTGCCGCACTCAGGCGCAGCATGGCGGCCTTTTCTGGCGTGTTGGCGTTCGTTGCCTGTTCGAGCAGTTGCTCGATACTGGCATCCGGTGTCCGTGGCAGGTCGCCAAGGCTGGACGAGGGCGAGCTGGCACACGCAGCCAGCAAGGCAGCGAGGCAGAGGGCGGAGAGCAGCCGCAGGCAAGCGATCATGTAAGTGTTCCTGATACCGATCAAATTAGCGTGGAAGTGTACCCAAGCACTGGCCCAGGCGCGATGTTAGTGGCGTGAAACCGTGGATTTAGGTCGTGTAAATGTTGCGATTGGCAAAGGCTGGCTGAAACGGCATCCACCGTGATGGCATATTTTCAAGGCGTCTACGCGCTACAATGTGGCTTTTGCCAACCATCGAGGTGTGCGTTTTGACTGCTCCAGGTCCATTGAATTCCACTGCTGGCTCGCTTTTTGTGGTGGCGACGCCGATTGGCAACCTGGACGACATCAGTGCCCGGGCGCTGAAGGTGTTGCGCGAGGTTAAATTGATCGCGGCGGAAGACACGCGACACTCCCAACGGTTGATGCAGCATTTTGGAATCAGCACGCCACTGGCGGCGTGCCATGAGCACAATGAGCGTGAAGAAGGCAGCCGTTTCATCACCCGCTTGCTGGCCGGTGATGACGTGGCATTGATCTCCGATGCGGGTACGCCGTTGATTTCCGATCCGGGATACCACCTGGTCCGCCAGGCACGCGCCGCTGGTATCAATGTAGTGCCTGTTCCGGGAGCGTGCGCGCTGATTGCCGCATTATCTGCGGCAGGCTTGCCGTCGGATCGGTTTATTTTTGAAGGTTTCCTGCCGGCCAAGGCAGTCGGCCGTCGCGCACGCCTTCAGGCCCTGAAGGAAGAGCCGCGCACCCTGATCTTCTACGAAGCTCCGCACCGCATCCTTGAATGCCTGCAGGATATGGAACTGGTGTTCGGCGGCGAGCGGCTGGCATTGCTGGCGCGGGAGTTGACCAAGACCTTCGAAACCCTCAAAGGGCTGCCGCTGGAGGCGTTGCGGGCGTTTGTCGAGGGCGACAGCAATCAGCAGCGAGGCGAATGTGTGGTGCTGGTGGCGGGCTGGAGTGCGCCGGAGAATGAAGACGCCGTGGGCAGCGAAGCCATGCGCATCCTTGACTTGTTGCTCAAGGAGATGCCGCTCAAGCGTGCCGCTGCCCTTGCCGCAGAAATTACCGGGGTGCGTAAAAACGTGTTGTATCAAGTGGCGCTCGATAAACAGAAGGCTGAATAGTTCCGGGGTCGAATCTGTATTTCGTCTGAACATGATGGCACTGCTGCACTTTAATACTTGTCCTCAGACCTTCGTGCCGTTAACCTGCGCGGCGGAGAGTCGATTGGACAGTCGCTGCCCTCTATGAAAATTAGGGGGGGGAGGAAAGTCCGGGCTCCATAGGGCGAAGTGCCAGGTAATGCCTGGGAGGCGTGAGCCTACGGAAAGTGCCACAGAAAATAACCGCCTAAGCGCTTCGGTGCCGGTAAGGGTGAAAAGGTGCGGTAAGAGCGCACCGCACGACTGGCAACAGTTCGTGGCTAGGTAAACCCCACTTGGAGCAAGACCAAATAGGGTCCCAAGGCGTGGCCCGCGCTGGGACCGGGTAGGTTGCTAAAGATGTCCAGTGATGGCCATCGTAGACGAATGACTGTTCAAGACAGAACCCGGCTTACAGATCGACTCTCCACCTTTTTTCCTTGCGTTCGAATCTCGTGCGCAAACCCGGTAGTAACGCAAGAATCCCTCCCTGCCAAATCATTGGCAGATGCGTCTTCGTAATACCAAAAAAATCTTACTCTTAATAAATTACTTTAACTTTAAGTCGTAGCTCCATGAGCTATTTGCCGTTGTTGAGTCAAAAACATCGTCAAACTCTCGTTTCTCCTCCTCTTACCCTCCTAAATCTCCGTTCTGTAAGGCTTTTCCTTGAATACGCGCCTTGACGGTGTGGTAGGCGCATTCCTATAGTGTGCGCAAGTGGCGGAAAGTGGCACAAAGTGGGTTTTTTGAACGTAAAACGCTAAAATTTGGAGAAACGCATCTGTGTTTCGCGGAGCTAACGCTATCAGTCTCGATGCAAAAGGCCGTCTCGCCATGCCGAGCCGGTATCGTGACGAGCTCATTTCGCGAAGTTCAGGGCAGTTAATCATCACGATTGACGCCGTTGACCCTTGTTTGTGTGTTTACCCCCTCGATGAGTGGGAGTTGATTGAAACCAAGTTGCGCGCGCTGCCTTCATTGCGTGAAGAAAACCGCCGCCTCCAGCGTTTGCTGATCGGCAATGCCGTTGACCTTGAACTCGATGGCAGCGGTCGTTTCCTGGTGCCTCCGCGTCTGCGCGAGTACGCCAAGCTCGACAAGCGCGCAATGCTGGTAGGCCAGCTGAACAAGTTCCAATTGTGGGACGAAGATGCCTGGGATGCTGTGTCTGCAGCTGACCTGGCTGCTATTCAACAACCGGGCGCCATGCCTGATGAACTGCGTGATTTGATCCTGTGACTATTGATAGCGGCTTTAACCACATCACCGTACTGCTTGACGAAGCCGTTGAGGCTCTCGCCGTACGCGCGGATGGCTGCTATTTGGATGGCACCTTCGGCAGGGGCGGGCACAGCCGTTTGATACTCAGCCAGCTCGGGCCCGACGGTAAGCTCCTCGGGTTCGACAAGGACCCTCAAGCGATTGCCACCGGGCAAGCGCTAGCGGCCGAAGACGGCCGCTTTGTCGTTGTGCAGCGCAGCTTTGCCGAGCTGGGTGCCGAAGTCGCCGAGCGCGGCATGGCAGGCAAGGTGGCCGGGGTTTTGCTCGACCTGGGCGTGTCTTCGCCGCAGCTCGACGACCCTGAGCGCGGCTTCAGCTTCATGAACGACGGCCCCCTGGATATGCGTATGGACCCCACCCGTGGGGTCAGCGCTGCCCAGTTCATCGCCACCGCACCGGTGGAAGAAATCGCCCGCGTATTCAAGGAATACGGCGAAGAACGCTTCGCCGGCCGGATGGCGCGTGCCGTGGTCGAGCGTCGGGAAATCCTGCCTTTCGAGCGTACCGCCGACCTGGCCGAAGTGTTGAAGGTCGCCAACCCTGCGTGGGAAAAGGGCAAGAACCCGGCAACTCGCGCGTTCCAGGGCCTGCGCATTCACGTCAACAACGAATTGGGCGATCTGGAAGCCGGCCTCGAAGCCGCTCTGGACGCTCTGGAAGTGGGCGGCCGCCTGGTGGTGATCAGTTTCCACTCCCTGGAAGACCGCATCGTCAAACTGTTCATGCGTCGTCTGGTCAAGGGCGAGTCCGACAACCTGCCGCGCAACCTGCCGGTACGTTTCGAAGCCTTTGTGCCGAAAATCAAAATCCATGGCAAAGCGCAGTTCGCTTCCGAAGCCGAACTCAAGGCCAACCCACGTTCCCGTAGCGCCGTCATGCGCGTCGCGGAGAAGCTGCGGTGAGCAAGCTTTTCGCCAAACCCCTGCCGGGCGGCAGCTTCTTTATGTTGCTGCTGTTTGTCGGCGTGCTGGTGTCCGCGATTGCGGTGTCCTACAGCGCCCACTGGAACCGTCAGTTGCTCAATACCCTGTATGGGGAGTTGAGCGTGCGTGACAAGGCGCAGGCGGAGTGGGGCCGGTTGATCCTCGAACAAAGTACCTGGACAGCCCACAGCCGTATCGAAGTGCTGGCCACCGAGCAGTTGAAGATGCACATCCCGGGCGCGGCCGAAGTTCGCATGGTGGCGCCATGATGAAGCTCGAAGGCGCACTCTACCCGTGGCGTTTCCGCCTGATGCTCGGCTTGCTGGCATTGATGGTGGGTGCGATCGTCTGGCGCATCTTCGACCTGCAGGTGGTCGACCGCGACTTCCTGATCGGCCAGGGTGACGCCCGCAGCCTGCGGCATATTCCAATTCCTGCGCACCGCGGCCTGATCACCGACCGTAATGGCGAGCCCCTGGCCGTCAGTACCCCGGTGACGACGCTTTGGGCCAACGCTAAAGAGCTGCAAGTTGCCAAGGACAAGTGGCCCGAGCTGGCCGCCGCCCTTGGCCAGGACCGCAAGGCCCTGACCGATCGCCTCGAAGCCCAGGCCAACAAGGAATTCATCTATCTGGTTCGCGGGCTCACACCCGAGCAGGGCCAGCAGGTGCTCGACCTTAAAATCCCCGGTGTCTACGGCATCGAGGAGTTTCGTCGTTTCTACCCGGCCGGTGAAACCACTGCGCACATGGTCGGCTTTACCGATATCGATGATCATGGTCGCGAAGGCGTTGAGCTGGCCTACGACGAATGGCTGGCCGGAGTTCCGGGCAAGCGGCAGGTCATCAAGGATCGGCGCGGCAGGCTGATCAAGGATGTCCAGGTCACCAAAAACGCCAAGGCCGGCAAGCCTCTGGCGTTGTCGATCGACCTGCGCCTGCAATACCTGGCCAACCGCGAACTGCGTAACGCAATCATCGAGAACGGCGCCAAGGCCGGTAGCCTGGTGATCATGGACGTGAAGACCGGCGAGATCCTCGCCATGGTCAACCAGCCGACCTACAACCCCAACAACCGTCGCAACCTGCAGCCGGCGATGATGCGTAACCGCGCAATGATCGACGTGTTCGAGCCCGGTTCGACCATGAAAGCCATCTCCATGAGCGCTGCCCTGGAAACCGGGCGCTGGAAACCTACCGACAAGGTCGAGGTTTACCCGGGCACCTTGCAACTTGGCAAATACACCATTCGTGACGTATCCCGCAGCGAAGGTCCGGTGCTGGATCTGACAGGCATCCTGATCAATTCCAGTAACGTGGGCATGAGTAAGGTTGCCTTCGACATTGGCGGCGAAACGATCTATCACCTGGCGCAAAAAATCGGTCTGGGGCAACCCACCGGCCTCGATTTCCCGGGCGAGCGCGTGGGCAACCTGCCGAACTACCGCGAGTGGAGAAAGGCCGAGACTGCCACGCTGTCCTACGGCTACGGCCTGTCGGTCACTGCGATCCAGCTGGCCCACGCGTTTTCGGTGTTGGCCAATAACGGCCGCATGGTGCCGCTGAGCCTGATCCATGTGGACGAACCGCCGAAAGCCAACCAGGTCATTCCGGAAAAAGTCGCCAAGACCATCCAGGGCATGCTGCAACAAGTGATCGAAGCTCCACGCGGCGTGTTCCGTGCCCAGGTGCCGGCATATCACGTGGCAGGCAAGTCGGGTACTGCGCGCAAGACATCGGTAGGCACCAAAGGCTACGCCGAAAATTCCTACCGCTCGCTGTTCGCTGGCTTCGGCCCGATGAGCGACCCGCGCTACGCCATCGTCGTGGTCATCGACGAACCGAGTAAAGCCGGCTACTTCGGTGGCCTGGTATCGGCGCCGGTGTTCAGCAAAGTGATGTCCGGCACCCTGCGCCTGATGAACATCACGCCGGACAACCTGCCGCCGACCCAACAAGCCAACGCCGGACCACCGGCCGCCGCTGTCAAAGCCAATGGAGGGCGCGGCTGATGTCTCTGAGCCTCAACAAGATTTTTGCCCATGCCGGCCGCGATCTGCTGATTCGCGAATTGAGCCTGGACAGCCGCAACGTACGCGCCGGTGACCTGTTCCTGGCGGTGCCTGGCGGCAAGTTCGATGGTCGTGCGCATATCGCAGACGCCCTGCAGCGCGGCGCGGCGGCTGTGGCCTATGAAGTGGAAGGCGCCACTGTGCTACCGATCACCGACGTGCCGTTGATTCCAGTCAAGGGCCTGGCTGCGCAGCTCTCTGACATCGCCGGGCGTTTTTACGGCGACCCGAGCCGCCAGCTCAACCTGATCGGCGTGACCGGCACCAATGGCAAGACCAGCGTGACCCAGTTGGTCGCCCAGGCTCTTGACCTGTTGGGCCAGCACTGCGGCATCGTCGGCACCCTGGGCACTGGCTTTTATGGTGCGCTGCAAAGCGGCCTGCACACCACGCCGAACCCGATTGCCGTGCAAGCGACCCTGGCCGACCTGAAAAAGGCCGGCGCCAAGGCGGTTGCCATGGAAGTTTCCTCACATGGTCTGGATCAGGGGCGAGTGGCTGCCCTGGCCTTTGACGTTGCGGTGATGACCAACCTGTCCCGTGATCACCTCGACTACCACGGCACCATGGAGGCGTACGCCGCCGCCAAGGCCAAGCTGTTTGCCTGGAATGACCTGAAGTGCCGGGTGATCAACCTGGACGACGCATTTGGCCGTCAACTGGCTGGCGAAGAAAGCGAAGCACGCCTGATCAGTTATAGCCTGAAAGATTCCAGTGCCTACCTGTATTGCCGCGAAGCCCAGTTCAATGACGAGGGCGTACGCGCTACGTTGGTCACGCCCCAGGGCGAACACCACTTGCGCAGTACCTTGCTCGGCCGCTTCAACCTGAGCAACGTACTCGCTGCCATCGGCGCGCTGCTGGGGCTGGATTACGCCCTGGATGAAATCCTGCGCGTACTGCCCAAGCTTGAGGGCCCGGCTGGCCGTATGCAGCGCCTGGGTGGCGGCAAACAGCCGCTGGTGGTGGTCGATTACGCCCATACCCCGGATGCCCTGGAAAAAGTTCTCGAAGCCCTGCGCCCACATGCCAAGGGCAAATTGCTCTGCCTGTTCGGCTGCGGCGGTGATCGCGATCGCGGCAAGCGTCCGTTGATGGCTGAGATTGTCGAGCGTTTGGCCGACGGCGTACTCGTCACCGACGACAACCCGCGCAGTGAAGACCCAAGCCAGATTTTCGATGACATCCGTGTCGGCTTCAAAGATGCCTCCAAGGCCACCTTCGTTGCTGGTCGTGGTGCCGCCATTGCCCAACTGATTGCCAGCGCCAGCGCTGACGATGTGGTGGTGCTGGCGGGCAAGGGGCACGAGGACTACCAGGAAATCAACGGCGAGCGCCATGCCTTCTCCGATCTGGTCGAGGCTGATCACGCCTTGACTGCCTGGGAGGTCGCCCATGCTTAAAGTCATGCAGTTCAGCCAACTCACCCAGGCCCTGTCGGCCCGCGTAGTGTCGAGCGATTGCACCTTCAACGGCGTGAGTATCGACAGCCGCAACATTCAGCCTGGGCAGTTGTTTGTCGCCCTGGCAGGCCCGCGCTTCGATGGTCACGACTACCTGAACGAAGTCGCTGCCAAAGGTGCCGTCGGTGCCTTGGTACAGCGTGAAGTGCCCGACTCCACCTTGCCGCAATTGCTGGTGCCCGATACTCGCTTGGCCTTGGGTCAATTGGGTGCGCTCAACCGCGCTGCTTTTGACAAGCCGGTGGCGGCCATTACCGGCTCCAGCGGCAAGACCACGGTCAAGGAACTGCTTGCCGGTGTCCTGCGTACGCGCGGGCCGGTGCTTGCGACCCTGGGCAACCTCAACAATGATTTCGGCGCACCGCTGACCCTGCTTGAACTGGGCCCGGAGCACACGGCAGCCGTGATCGAGCTGGGGGCTTCGCGTATCGGCGAAATCGCCTACACCGTGGCGCTGACCAAGCCTCACGTGGCGATCATCAACAATGCCGGTACCGCCCATGTCGGCGAGTTCGGCGGCCCGGAAAAAATCGTCGAAGCCAAGGGTGAAATTCTTGAAGGGCTCGACGCCTCAGGCACCGCTGTGCTGAACCTGGACGACAAGGCTTTCGAGACCTGGCGTGTACGCGCCGCCGGCCGCAAGGTGCTGACGTTTGCGGTGCTCAATGCCGCGGCCGACTTCCATGCTTCAAATATCACCGTCGACGCCCGCGGTTGCCCGTCCTTCACCTTGCATACCCCGCAAGGCAGCGAACACGTGCAGCTGAACCTGCTGGGCAACCATAACGTTGCCAACGCCCTGGCCGCCGCCGCCGCCGCCCATGCCCTGGGCGTGTCGCTGTTCGGTATCGCTACGGGCCTGGGCGCGGTGCAGCCGGTCAAGGGCCGCACTGTGGCGCAATTGGCTGCCAACGGCATGCGCGTGATTGATGACACCTACAACGCCAATCAGTCCTCGGTCTGCGCCGCCATAGATCTGCTCAAGGGTTTCGATGGCCGCAAAGTACTGGTGCTGGGCGATATCGCCGAGCTGGGCGACTGGGCCGAGCAGTCCCATCGCGAAGTTGGCGCCTACGCCAGCGGCAAGGTCGACGCGCTCTATGCGGTCGGCCCGCACATGACTCATGCCGTGAGCGCCTTCGGTCCCGGTGCGCGGCATTTTGCGACGCAAGCTGAATTGATCCAGGCGCTGACGGCGACTGAACACGACAAACACACAACCATTTTGATCAAGGGATCGCGCAGCGCGGTGATGGAAAACGTCGTCGCAGCCTTGTGTGGCTCAAGTACGGAGAAACATTAATGCTGCTGCTGCTGGCTGAGTATCTGCAACAGTTCCACAAAGGCTTCGCGGTCTTTCAGTACCTGACCCTGCGCGGGATCCTGGGTGTGCTGACCGCGCTGTCTTTGTCACTGTTCCTGGGGCCGTGGATGATCCGCACCCTGCAGAACCTGCAAATTGGTCAATCGGTTCGCAACGACGGCCCGCAGTCGCACCTGTCCAAGTCCGGCACGCCGACCATGGGCGGTGCGCTGATCCTGTCGTCCATCGGCGTCAGCACCTTGCTCTGGGCGGACCTGCATAACCGCTACGTGTGGGTGGTGCTGCTGGTGACCCTGCTGTTCGGTGCCATCGGCTGGGTGGATGACTACCGCAAAGTGATCGAGAAAAACTCCAAGGGGCTGCCAAGCCGCTGGAAGTATTTCTGGCAGTCGGTGTTCGGCCTCGCTGCGGCAGTCTTCCTGTACACCACTGCGCCAAGCGCCGTGGAAACCACCTTGATCATCCCGATGCTCAAGGATGTGAGCATTCCACTGGGTGTCGGCTTCGTGGTGCTGACCTATTTCGTGATCGTCGGCTCCAGCAACGCGGTGAACCTGACCGACGGCCTTGATGGCCTGGCGATCATGCCGACGGTGATGGTTGGCGGTGCACTCGGCATCTTCTGCTACCTGTCGGGTAACGTGAAATTCGCAGAATACCTGCTGATCCCTTACGTACCGGGCGCCGGTGAGCTGATCGTGTTCTGCGGCGCGCTGATCGGTGCCGGCCTGGGGTTCCTGTGGTTCAACACCTACCCGGCACAAGTCTTCATGGGTGACGTCGGCGCGCTGGCGCTGGGCGCTGCCCTGGGCACCATTGCGGTGATCGTTCGCCAGGAAATCGTGCTGTTCATCATGGGCGGTGTGTTCGTGATGGAAACCCTGTCGGTGGTCATCCAGGTGGCTTCCTTCAAATTGACCGGGCGTCGTGTGTTCCGCATGGCGCCGATCCACCACCACTTTGAACTCAAGGGCTGGCCCGAGCCACGTGTGATCGTCCGTTTCTGGATCATCACCGTGATTCTGGTACTGGTCGGCCTTGCCACCCTGAAACTGAGGTAGAAACGAGTGTCCCTGATCGCTTCAGACCACTTCCGCATCGTTGTCGGCCTCGGCAAGAGCGGCATGTCCCTGGTTCGCTTCCTGGCGAACCGGGGCACGTCGTTTGCCGTGGCCGACACGCGGGAAAATCCACCGGAGCTGGTCACGCTGCGCCGTGACTACCCGCACGTGGAAGTGCGTTGTGGCGAGTTGGATGTCGAGTTTCTGTGCCGTGCCGATGAGCTCTACGTGAGCCCCGGCCTGGCGCTGGCTACACCCGCCCTGCAAGCTGCTGCAGCGCGTGGCGTCAAGCTGTCCGGTGATATCGATCTGTTTGCGCGTAACGCCAAGGCGCCGATCGTGGCCATCAGCGGTTCCAATGCGAAGAGCACCGTGACCACCCTGGTCGGCGAAATGGCGGCTGCGGCCGGCAAGCGCGTGGCTGTGGGCGGCAATCTCGGTGTGCCGGCGCTGGACCTGCTCAGCGACGACGTCGAGTTGTACGTGATGGAGTTGTCGAGCTTCCAGCTGGAAACCACCCACGATCTCGGCGCTGAAGTGGCCACCGTGCTGAATGTCAGCGAAGACCATATGGACCGCTACAGCGGCCTGCCGGCTTATCACCTGGCCAAGCACCGGATCTTCCGTGGCGCCAGGCAATTTGTAGTCAATCGCCAGGATGCCCTGAGCCGTCCGCTGATGGGCGAGGGCATGCCTTGCTGGACTTTCGGTCTGGGCAAACCCGACTTCAAAGGCTTCGGCATTCGCGAAGAGAACGGCGAGAAGTACCTGGCCTTCGAATTCCAGAACCTGATGCCGGTACGCGAGCTTAAGATCCGTGGCGCACATAACCAGTCAAATGCCCTGGCTGCACTGGCGCTCGGTCATGCGGTTGGCCTGCCATTCGACGCCATGCTCGCCAGCCTGCGTACGTTCGCTGGCCTTGAGCATCGCTGCCAGTGGGTACGCGACCTCAATGGCGTGAGCTACTACAACGACTCCAAGGCCACCAACGTCGGTGCCGCCCTGGCTGCCATCGAGGGCCTGGGTGCCGATATCGACGGCAAGCTGGTACTGATCGCTGGTGGTGATGGCAAGGGCGCCGACTTCAAGGACCTTGCAAATCCGGTCGCCGCCCATTGCCGCGCCGTGGTGCTGATGGGTCGCGATTCGGACTTGATCGCCGCCGCCCTCGGCGACGCGGTGCCGCAAGTACGCGCGACTTCGCTGGATGACGCCATTGCCCACTGCAAAGCCCTGGCCCAGCCGGGTGACGCGGTGCTGCTGTCGCCGGCCTGCGCCAGTTTCGACATGTTCAAGAATTACGAAGAGCGCGGTCAGCTGTTCGCCCGCGCCGTGGAGGCCTTGGCATGAGCCTCAACCTGAAAAACATCATCAAGCCGTACCCGTCGCCGATCATTACCGGGCGCGGCATCGACCTCGATTTCCCGATGCTCGCCGGGTGCCTCGCGCTGCTCGGCCTGGGCCTGGTGATGATCACTTCGGCATCCTCCGAAGTGGCTGCCGTGCAGTCGGGCAATACCCTTTACATGATGATCCGTCACCTGGTGTATCTGGTGATCGGCCTCGGCGCGTGCATCGTCACCATGATGATTCCTATCGCCACCTGGCAGCGTCTGGGCTGGCTGATGCTGATCGGCGCGTTCGGCTTGCTGGTGATGGTGATCGTGCCCGGCATCGGCCGCGAGGTGAACGGTTCGATGCGCTGGATCGGCTTCGGCGCGTTCAACGTGCAGCCCTCGGAGATCGCCAAAGTGTTCGTGGTGATCTACCTGGCCGGTTACCTGGTACGCCGTCAGAAAGAAGTGCGCGAAAGCTGGATGGGCTTCTTCAAACCCTTCATCGTGCTGCTGCCCATGGCCGGCCTGTTGCTGATGGAACCCGACTTCGGTGCCACCGTGGTCATGATGGGTGCTGCGGCGGCCATGCTGTTCCTTGGCGGCGTCGGCCTGTTCCGCTTCACCTTGATGGTGGTGCTGGCAGTCGCGGCGGTGACCATTCTGGTGCAGGCGCAGCCCTACCGGATGGCGCGTCTGATTACCTTTACCGACCCCTGGTCCGATCAGTTCGGTTCCGGCTACCAGTTGACCCAGGCGCTGATTGCCTTCGGTCGCGGCGAGTGGCTGGGCGTGGGCCTGGGCAACAGCGTGCAGAAGCAGTTCTACCTGCCCGAAGCCCACACCGACTTCGTGTTCTCGGTACTCGCCGAAGAGCTGGGTGTCGTGGGTTCGCTGTGCACTGTCGGCCTGTTTGTATTCGTCTGTGTACGCGCCATGTACATCGGTCTGTGGGCCGAGAAGGCCAAGCAGTTCTTTGCCGCCTACGTTGCCTACGGGCTGGCGTTCCTGTGGATTGGCCAATTCTTGATCAACATCGGCGTGAACGTCGGCCTGTTGCCGACCAAGGGCCTGACCTTGCCGTTCCTCAGCTACGGTGGCAGTTCGTTGGTGATCTGCTGCGCCTGTCTTGGCTTGTTGCTGCGTATCGAGTGGGAGAGTCGAACCCACTTGGGCAGCGAAGAGATGGAGTTCAGCGAAAGCGACTTCGCCGAGGAGCCGACCCATGGGCGCTAACGTGCTGATCATGGCCGGCGGCACCGGGGGGCATGTGTTCCCGGCCCTGGCTTGCGCCCGTGAATTCCAGAACCGCGGCTATACCGTGCACTGGTTGGGTACGCCCCGTGGCATTGAAAACGAATTGGTGCCCAATGCCGGTTTGCCCCTGCATTTGATCAACGTCACCGGCCTGCGTGGCAAGAGCAAGTTGTCCCTGCTCAAGGCGCCGTTCGTGTTGCTCAAGGCGGTCATGCAGGCACGCAGGATCATCCGCGAACTGAAGCCGGTGTGCGTGCTCGGTTTCGGTGGTTATGTGACCGGCCCTGGTGGCGTTGCGGCGAAGCTCGCTGGCGTACCGGTGATCGTGCACGAGCAGAACGCCGTCGCCGGGACTGCCAACCGTCTGCTGGTGCCGTTGGCATCGCGGGTGTGTGAAGCCTTCCCGAAAACGTTCGCTGCCTCGGACAAGCTTCGCACCACCGGCAATCCGGTGCGTACCGAACTGTTCATGGCCATTGCGCGTGACGCTCTGGCCGGCCGCAAGGCACACCTGCTGATCCTGGGCGGAAGCCTGGGCGCCGAGCCACTGAACAAATTGCTGCCTGAGGCCGTTGCGCAACTCCCTGAGGATGTGCGCCCGGAGATCTTCCACCAGGCCGGCAAGCACCATGATGAAGTCACCGCCGCGCGTTATCGCGAGGCTGGTGTGGAGGCGAATGTACAGCCCTTCATCAAAGACATGGCCCAAGCCTATGGCTGGGCCGACCTGGTGGTCTGCCGCGCAGGTGCGCTGACCGTCAGTGAACTGGCCGCTGCCGGTCTGCCGTCGTTGCTGGTGCCTTTGCCCCATGCGATCGACGATCACCAGACCCGCAACGCCGAATATTTGGCCGGGGAGGGCGCTGCCTTCCTGCTGCCGCAAAGAACGACCGGCGCCGCCGATTTGGCCGCACGCCTGACCGAGGTTTTGATGCAACCGGAACGACTCAACAGCATGGCGAGCACCGCAAGCCGCCTGGCCAAACCTGACGCAACCCGCACCGTGGTCGATATCTGCCTGGAGGTGGCCCATGGTTGAGAATCAGAAAGCCATGCCGCAACCCGAGATGCGCCGCATCCGTCGCATTCACTTCGTCGGTATCGGCGGTGTGGGCATGTGCGGCATCGCCGAAGTACTGCTGAACCTGGGCTACCAGGTGTCCGGCTCGGACTTGAAAGAGTCGCCGGTCACCGAGCGTCTGAAGTCCTTCGGTGCGCAGATCTTTATCGGCCACCGTGCCGAGAACGCCGCCGACGCCGACGTGCTGGTGGTGTCCAGTGCCGTGAATACGTCCAACCCGGAAGTGGCCACCGCCCTTGAACGCCGTATCCCGGTGGTGCCGCGTGCCGAGATGCTCGCCGAACTGATGCGCTATCGCCACGGCATCGCCGTCGCCGGTACCCATGGCAAGACCACCACCACCAGCCTGATCGCTTCGGTGTTCGCCGCCGGTGGCCTGGACCCGACGTTCGTCATCGGTGGCCGCCTGAATGCAGCCGGCACCAATGCCCAGCTCGGCACCAGCCGCTATCTGATCGCCGAAGCCGATGAAAGCGATGCGAGCTTCCTGCACCTGCAACCGCTGGTCGCCGTCGTCACCAACATCGACGAAGACCACATGGCGACCTACGACGGTGACTTCAATAAACTGAAGAAAACCTTCGTCGACTTCCTGCACAACCTGCCGTTCTACGGTCTGGCGGTGGTGTGCCTGGACGATCCGGTGGTGCGTGAAATCCTGCCGCAGGTCAAGCGTCCGACCGTGACCTACGGCTTCAGCGAAGACGCCGATGTGCGCGCAATCAATGTACGCCAGGAAGGCATGCAAACCTTCTTCACCGTGCTGCGTCCCGACCGCGAACCGCTGGATGTCTCGGTGAACATGCCGGGCAACCACAACGTGCTGAACTCCCTGGCGACCATCTGCATCGCCACCGATGAGGGCGTCAGCGATGAAGCCATCGTTGAAGGGCTGTCGCGCTTTGCCGGTGTCGGCCGTCGCTTCCAGGTCTACGGCCAGTTGCCGGTTGAAGGCGGTGACGTGATGCTGGTGGACGACTACGGTCACCACCCGACTGAAGTTGCCGCTGTGATCAAGGCCGTGCGCGGCGGCTGGCCGGAGCGCCGCCTGGTGATGGTTTACCAGCCGCACCGCTACAGCCGTACCCGCGACCTGTACGACGATTTCGTCAATGTACTGGCCGATGCCAACGTGCTGCTGCTGATGGAGGTTTACCCGGCCGGTGAAGAACCGATCCCGGGCGCTGACAGCCGCAAGCTGTGCAACAGCATCCGCCAGCGTGGCCAACTGGACCCGATCTACATCGAGCGTGGCGTCGACCTGGCCCCTATCGTCAAGCCGTTGCTGCGCGCCGGCGACATCCTGCTGTGCCAGGGTGCCGGTGATATCGGTGGCCTTGCGCCCAAGTTGCTGGCGAGCCCGCTGTTTGCAGCCGTGGCAAAGGGGGCGTCGAAATGATCACTGACTACGGCTCCCTGTTTTCCACTGTCGCGCCTGCCGATTTCGGTCGCGTCGCCGTGCTGTTCGGCGGCAAGAGCGCTGAGCGCGAAGTGTCGCTCAAGTCCGGCAATGCCGTGCTCCAGGCGCTGCAAAGTGCCGGTGTGAACGCCTTTGGCATCGACGTCGGCGATGACTTCCTCGCCCGTCTGCAAGCCGAGAAGATCGACCGCGCCTTCATCATCCTCCATGGTCGTGGCGGTGAAGACGGCAGCATGCAAGGCCTGCTCGAATGTGCCGGCATCCCCTACACCGGTAGCGGTATCCTCGCTTCCGCGCTGGCGATGGACAAATTGCGCACCAAGCAGGTGTGGCACAGCCTGGGTATTCCGACTCCGCGTCACGCCGTGCTGTGCAGCGAAGACGATTGTATTTCTGCGGCCAAGGAACTGGGCCTGCCTTTGATCGTCAAACCAGCCCATGAAGGCTCCAGTATCGGCATGGCTAAAGTGAACTCGGCCGCCGAATTGATCGACGCATGGAAAGCGGCAAGTACCTACGATTCGCAAGTGTTGGTGGAACAGTGGATTTCCGGTCCCGAGTACACCATCGCCACCCTGCGTGGCCAGGTATTGCCGCCCATCGCTTTGGGCACGCCCCACACCTTTTATGACTACGACGCCAAGTACCTGGCTTCCGATACCCAGTACCGGATCCCATGTGGCCTCGAAGCAACCAAGGAACAGCAATTGATGGACCTCACGGCGAAAGCCTGTGAGGCGTTGGGTATCGCCGGTTGGGCGCGGGCAGACGTGATGCAGGATGACCAAGGGAATTTCTGGTTCCTTGAAGTCAACACCGCACCGGGGATGACCGACCACAGCCTGGTGCCGATGGCCGCTCGCGCAGCCGGCCTGGATTTTCAGCAGTTGGTGCTGGCGATCCTGGCGGCAAGTATCGAGTCACGAGGCTAAGACATGAAAGGCGCATCGCTTCGTCATCAGCCCCCACAAGCACCGAGCCGCAAGCCGGTGCCACGGGGTGCCAGCCGCATGGTGGCCAAAGAGCCGATGTCGGCGCGCCTGCCCAAAGCCAACTTTGGTTTTATCAAGGCGCTGTTCTGGCCGGTATTGCTGGTGGTGCTGGGGTTCGGTACCTACGAAGGCGCGCAGCGCCTGCTGCCGTATGCCGACCGGCCGATCACCAAGATCAGCGTGCAGGGCGACTTGAGCTACATCAGCCAGCAGGCGGTACAGCAGCGCATCGGCCCGTACCTGGCCGCGAGCTTCTTTACCATCGACCTGGCCGGTATGCGCTCGGAGCTGGAACAGATGCCGTGGATCGCACACGCCGAAGTGCGCCGCGTATGGCCCGACCAGGTGACGATCCGCCTGGAAGAACAACTGCCCGTGGCCCGTTGGGGTGATGAAGCGCTGTTGAACAACCAGGGCCAGGCGTTCACCCCGCGTGAGCTGGCCAATTATGAGCACCTGCCGCAGCTATTCGGGCCGCAGCGGGCGCAGCAGCAAGTGATGCAGCAGTACCAGGCCTTGAGCCAGATGCTGCGGCCACTGGGCTTCTCCATTGCACGCCTGGAACTGCGTGAACGGGGCAGCTGGTTTTTGACGACCGGGGCAGGCAGTTCCGGCCCGGGCATCGAGTTGTTGCTGGGACGCGACCGCTTGGTGGAAAAGATGCGCCGCTTTATTGCCATCTATGAAAAAACCTTGAAAGAACAGATTACGAACATTGCGAGCGTCGACCTGCGTTACGCCAACGGCCTGGCCGTCGGCTGGCGTGCACCGGCCGCGCCCACGGCAGCACAACCCGCTGTCGCGAAGAATTAAGAAGAGGCAGGACCCATGGCAAACGTGCAAAGCGGCAAAATGATCGTCGGTCTCGATATCGGCACCTCCAAGGTGGTGGCGCTGGTGGGCGAGGTTGGGGAAGACGGCGCGATCGAAATCGTCGGTATTGGCACGCATCCGTCCCGGGGCCTGAAGAAGGGCGTGGTGGTGAACATCGAGTCCACCGTGCAATCGATCCAGCGCGCCATCGAAGAAGCGCAGCTGATGGCCGGTTGCCGGATTCACTCGGCGTTTGTCGGCGTGGCCGGCAACCATATCCGCAGCCTGAATTCCCATGGCATCGTGGCGATCCGCGACCGTGAAGTCAGCTCGGCCGACCTTGAGCGCGTCCTCGACGCCGCCCAGGCCGTGGCGATCCCGGCTGACCAGCGCGTGCTGCACACCCTGCCGCAGGACTACGTGATCGATAACCAGGAAGGCGTGCGCGAGCCCCTGGGCATGTCGGGCGTACGTCTGGAAGCCAAGGTCCACGTGGTGACCTGCGCCGTCAACGCCGCACAGAACATTGAAAAATGCGTGCGCCGTTGCGGCCTGGAAATCGACGACATCATTCTCGAGCAGTTGGCTTCGGCCTACTCGGTACTCACCGACGACGAAAAAGAGCTGGGCGTGTGCCTGGTGGACATCGGCGGCGGCACCACCGACATCGCGATCTTCACCGAGGGTGCGATCCGTCACACCGCGGTGATCCCGATTGCCGGCGACCAGGTCACCAACGACATCGCCATGGCGTTGCGTACACCGACCCAGTACGCCGAAGAAATCAAGATCCGCTACGCCTGCGCCCTGGCCAAACTGGCCGGTGCCGGCGAGACCATCAAGGTGCCAAGCGTGGGCGACCGTCCACCGCGCGAACTGTCGCGCCAGGCTCTGGCCGAAGTGGTCGAGCCGCGCTACGACGAACTGTTCACCCTGATCCAGGCCGAACTGCGTCGCAGCGGCTACGAAGATCTGATCCCGGCCGGCATCGTGCTGACCGGTGGCACCTCGAAAATGGAAGGCGCGGTCGAACTGGCCGAAGAGATCTTCCACATGCCTGTGCGCCTGGGCGTGCCCCATGGCGTGAAAGGCCTGGGCGACGTCGTGCGCAACCCGATTTACTCCACCGGTGTGGGCTTGCTGTTGTACGGGCTGCAAAAGCAGACCGATGGCATTTCCCTGTCGGGCCCGAGCATCCGCGACAGCTACCGCAGTGACGACGAAGCCAAAGCGCCGTTGTTCGAGCGGTTGCAGGCTTGGGTCAAAGGCAATTTCTAAAGATTTACCGCGACACCGCAGCACCCGCAGTAAGCAGTAGGCGAAAAAACTAGAGAAAACGAAAGGAGAGGGAACATGTTTGAACTCGTAGACAACATCCCCGCTAGCCCGGTTATCAAAGTAATCGGTGTCGGCGGTGGCGGCGGCAACGCTGTCAACCACATGGTCAAGAGCAACATTGAAGGCGTTGAATTCATCTGCGCCAACACTGATGCCCAGGCGCTGAAAAGCATCGGCGCGCGGACCATCCTGCAATTGGGCACAGCGGTGACCAAGGGCCTCGGCGCTGGCGCCAATCCGGAAGTCGGCCGTCAAGCCGCTCTGGAAGACCGCGAGCGTATTGCCGAAGTGCTGCAAGGCACCAACATGGTGTTCATCACCACCGGCATGGGCGGCGGTACCGGTACCGGTGCTGCTCCGATCATTGCCGAAGTAGCCAAGGAAATGGGGATTCTGACCGTTGCGGTCGTGACGCGTCCGTTCCCGTTCGAAGGCCGCAAGCGCATGCAGATCGCCGACGAAGGTATCCGTCTGCTGTCTGAAAGCGTCGACTCGTTGATCACCATCCCCAACGAGAAACTGCTGACCATCCTGGGCAAGGACGCAAGCCTGCTGTCTGCGTTCGCCAAGGCTGACGATGTACTGGCCGGTGCCGTTCGCGGTATCTCCGACATCATCAAGCGTCCGGGCATGATCAACGTCGACTTTGCCGACGTTCGTACCGTCATGAGCGAAATGGGCATGGCGATGATGGGCACTGGCTGCGCCAGCGGTCCTAACCGTGCACGCGAAGCGACCGAAGCGGCCATCCGCAACCCGTTGCTCGAAGACGTGAACCTGCAAGGTGCACGCGGCATCCTGGTGAACATCACCGCAGGTCCCGACCTGTCCCTGGGTGAGTACTCCGACGTGGGTAGCATCATCGAAGCCTTCGCGTCCGAGCACGCCATGGTCAAGGTGGGTACCGTTATCGATCCGGACATGCGTGATGAACTGCATGTAACCGTGGTTGCGACCGGCCTGGGTGCGAAAATCGAGAAGCCTGTAAAGGTCATCGACAACACCCTGCACAACAGCCAGGTCAGCCAGGCTAATCAGGCAGCGGCCGCTGCAGCACCTGCTCGCCAGGAACTGCCGTCGGTGAACTACCGTGATCTGGACCGTCCGACCGTGATGCGCAACCAGGCCCAGGCCGGTGCTGCTGCATCCCGTAGCCTGAATCCGCAAGATGATCTGGACTACCTGGACATCCCGGCATTCCTGCGTCGTCAGGCCGATTAATGGAATGTATCAGGGCTATGAAGGTGATTGGTGTTCAGCAAAGGTCTGGTCTGTTATTATCGCCAGCCTTTGTTGATACCAGTTCGCAATTTGCGCTGAAGCGGTCCAAGCCATGATTAAACAACGCACCCTGAAGAATATTATCCGTGCCACAGGTGTAGGTCTGCACTCCGGGGAGAAGGTATACCTGACCCTCAAGCCCGCACCTGTCGACACCGGCATCGTGTTTGTTCGTGCCGACCTGGACCCTGTGGTGCAGATTCCTGCTCGCGCGGAAAACGTTGGCGAAACCACGATGTCGACCACTCTGGTCAACGGTGACGTCAAAGTGGACACGGTGGAGCACTTGCTCTCGGCCATGGCTGGCCTGGGCATCGATAACGCCTACGTCGAGCTCTCCGCGTCCGAAGTCCCGATCATGGATGGCAGCGCTGGACCCTTCGTATTCTTGATTCAATCTGCCGGCCTGGAAGAACAGGACGCAGCCAAGAAGTTCATTCGCATTCTGCGGGAAGTGACAGTAGAAGACGGCGACAAGCGCGCCACCTTCGTCCCGTTCGAAGGCTTTAAAGTGAGCTTTGAGATCGATTTCGATCACCCGGTATTCCGTGACCGCACCCAAAGTGCAAGCGTGGATTTTTCCAGCACTTCGTTCGTAAAAGAAGTCAGCCGCGCCCGTACCTTTGGTTTCATGAGTGACATCGAGTACCTGCGCAAGCACAACCTCGCACTCGGCGGCAGCGTTGAAAACGCCATTGTGGTCGACGCGGATGGTGTACTGAACGAAGACGGCCTTCGCTACGAAGACGAATTCGTGAAGCACAAGATCCTCGATGCAATCGGTGACCTCTACCTGCTGGGCAATAGCCTGATAGGCGAGTTCAAAGGCTTCAAGTCGGGCCACGCCCTTAACAACCAGCTGCTGCGCAAGTTGATTGAGCAGACAGACGCTTGGGAAGTCGTGACCTTCGAAGATGCCAGCACCGCACCGATCTCTTACATGCGTCCCGTTGCGGCGGTGTAAGTAACAACTCTCTTTCTTTAGTTTTTAAAGGCTGCCTTCGGGTGGCCTTTTTTTATGGCGTTTTATATGGGAAGGGTTGCCGCATCCACAATGCGGTTACGCCCACTGTGCTTGGCCTCATACAACGCTTGGTCAGCCTTGAGCAGCAAGTCCTCAAGGGTGATACGGCTGTGCTTGTGCCAGGTACTCATGCCGATGCTCACCGTGATCGGCTGATCATCCCCGGCCACCTGCGGCAAATGCTGAACGCTCTGGCGGATACGCTCGGCGATCACCCAGGCGCCCTTGGCGTCGGTATGGGGCAGCACCGCGGCGAACTCTTCACCGCCATAACGCGCGGCCAGGTCGGCCGGGCGGCGGATAGTGCTGTTGATTACCTGCGCGACTGCCCGCAACGCATCATCCCCACCCTGATGGCCGTGGCGGTCGTTGAAGGCCTTGAAGTGGTCCACGTCGATCATCAGCACAGTCAGCGGCTCGGTTGAGCGCTGCGCACGGTCCCATTCCATACGCAAGCGCTCGTCCAGAGTACGACGGTTGGCCAGGCCGGTGAGGGCGTCGGTGGCTGCCAGTTCTGACAGCACTTGCTCAGCACGATGGCGACGGCGCAATTCCATGCACAGCGCCCAGGTCAGCCACAACAGACCCACACATAATACCCCCGTCGCAAGACTGACCAGCCACGCCGCACGCCGCCAGGGCGCGAACACTTCATCACTGGAAAGGGCCACCGCAACGATCAATGGCAAATTGCCCACATTGGAGAAACTGTAAAGGCGTGCCTGATGGTCGACACTGGAGATGCTTTGGAAACTGCCGTCCCGTTCACGCAGCATACGTGCGACGTTGGGGCGTTGGCTCAGGTCCTTATTGATGATATCCGCTTCCAGCAAAGGCTCTTGCGCCAGCAGGATGCCTTGGTGGTTGAGCAGGTTGATCGTGCTGTTGCTGCCGATATTCAGGCTGGTGAACAGCTGGTGGAAGTACGACAGACGCATGGAAGCCACGGCCACTCCCAGGAAGCGCCCGTCCGGTGACGAAACGCGGCGGCTGAAAGCAATGCGCCATTGGTCATCGCACACACAGCGGGCCATGAACGGACGGCTGATGTACAACCCCACGTCCGGATTCTGGCGGTGAACCTGAAAATAGTCCCGATCAGCGAAGTTGCCGGGCTTGATCGTGAGCAGTGACGAGTCGGCAATCACCTCGCCGGTGGGATCCAGCAACAGGACATCGCCCTTGTATGGCGCGGCGGCGGAGCGGTCGAACAGCACCAACTGACGGATACTCGCGGATACATCCTGCAGGTCAGTACGTTCGGTCGCGGCGATCAAACCCTTGAGGCCCACATCGTAGAGTTCGACATTGCGCAACACGTCGGCGTCGATCAATTGGGTGATGGTATTGGCGGTGCGCTTGGCCGTCTGCAAGGTATTGGCGTGTTCACGAATCAGCAGCGCCGTGACGACTCCCACGATCAGCAACACTGTCAGCGTGCTGCCCAGGATAAGCAGGCGCTCAGGGCGGCGGTCAGGGCGGGTAAGGCTTGGGCTCATCGGACGCACTTCTGCTTTGGGGTTGCCAATAGCTTAGTAGTAACTCTGGAATAGGTCGCAGAACCAAATGTGGGAGGGGGCTTGCTCCCGATAGCTGAGTGTCAGTCAATAATAGGTTGACTGACCCAACGCCATCGGGAGCAAGCCCCCTCCCACATTAGGAACGCTGTCAGAAGACGTTGATCGGGTAATCCATAATCACGCGGTACTCATCCACGTCCCGATCCACTGCCGAGTAGCCATTGCCACCGCGATTGGTCGCCCATTGCAGGCGCACCGCGAGGTCCTTGGCTTTACCGCCTTGCACCACATATTTCACGTCGATATCCCGTTCCCAATGCTTGGCGTCCTTGCCGTCGGCGCTGTACCAACTGCTGTAGCCACGACTGTTGGGGTCGACCTTGGTCAGGTCGGTCTTGCCGCTGATGTAGGACACGGCAGACGTCAGCCCCGGCACGCCGAGGCCGGCGAAGTCGTAGGCGTACTTGAGCTTCCAGGAGCGCTCGTTGGGGCCGTTGAAGTCCGAGTACTGCTGGGAGTTGTCCAGGTACACGCTGTCGCCCTGGGTGATGTAGTCGAACGGCGTGTCGCCGTTGACCCGCTGATAGGTGGCCGTGACGCTGTGGTTGCCCACGCCTACAGTGAAATGCAGGCTGTAGGTGTTGTTGTCGATATCACCCAGCAGCGATTGGCCGGTGTCCTGGGTGTGGTAGTAGTGCAGGCCGGGGGTCAGGCTGACCAGATCATTGAGGGCGTAGGTATATTCGAGGTCGTAGTAGTACTGGTGCCATACGTCCTTGAGCTCGGAGGCGTACAGGTTGCTGGTCAGCCCGGCAATGCCGCTGAACGACACGCCGGCCCAGTCCAGGTGCTGGCTGTCGGCATTGGCCGGCAATGCACCGTAGCTGGTGCCGATGCGCCGATGGCCGCTCTGGTTGTAGAGCTTGGTGAAGCTGGCCTGGCCGCCTTCGATCATCCAACCGTCAAAGCTGTGGTTGGTCAGGCTTACACCCCGGAACGTCTGCGGCAACATGCGCGTCATGCCGCCGGCGATCACCGGGTTGTTGAGGAACAGGTCGCCGGCTTTCAGTTCGGTATCGAAGGCACGCATTTTCAAGGTGCCGCCGGCGGTGGAAAACGAACCCGGTGCCTTGCCGTTGCCGCTGCCGTAGGGAAGGATGCTGGAGCCATCAGTGCCGCCGCCGCCGTCGAGCTTCAGGCCGAGCATGGCGTTGACGTCCAGGCCAAAGCCGACGGTGCCCTGGGTGTAGCCGGACTCGAAGGTGCCGATAAAGCCCTGGCCCCATTCCTTGCTGTCATCGATATGGATGTCACGACGGTCGCGGTTCATGTAGTAGTTGCGGGTGTTGACCGTGAGGTGCGAACCCTCGACGAAGCCTTCGTCGGGCGGGGCGTCCGCCGCGTGGGCAAGGGGGATGATCGTTGCTGCGATTGCGAGGAATAACGGGGTGAACGTCAGCGAGTTCTTCACCGGTGGAGCTCCTTTGGTCAATCATGAACGGCCAGTGTCGTGGGGTGTGCCCGGCCTTTTTTCACGGCAAAAAAAAGCCGCTGAAGTCAGCGGCTTTAAGACAGATTCCCAGTGTAGAGCCCTGGAAATAAGTCGAGGGAAATTCGGGTAAGCGGGTCAGCTGCCTTTGCCGTCGCGCTCATCGATGCGTCAAAGTAACGCAGGCGAGCGGTGCGATACAGAGTGTAACAAGATAATAACTATTGCCCAAATCGCAACAGTGTGGGCGATAGGATCTTCTGTGGGAGCTGGCTTGCCTGCGATGCAGACACCTCGGTATGCCAGGCGCACCGGGGTGATGCTATCGCAGGCAAGCCAGCTCCCACATTTTTGACCGAGTTGTTTAGACCGGAAGGGTGATACCAAAGGTATTGCCACCGCCTTCGCTGCGCACAAACACGTCCCCGCCATGCATCAACGCAATCGCCTTGACGATCGCCAGCCCCAGCCCGTGATTGGCCCCGCTGTTGCTGCGTGATGCATCCACCCGGTAGAAACGTTCGAACAGGCGTGGCAAGTGTTCGCTGGCGATCGCCTCGCCCGGGTTGGTCACGCCAATCGCTACCTGTTGCCCCTGCACCTGGATGTGCACGTTGATAACCTGTCCGGGCGCGGTATGTTGCACGGCATTGCTCAGCAGGTTGATCAGCGCACGCCGCAGGTGGGCCTTTTCGATCTGCACCCGGGCATCACCGTGCACCCGCACCCGCACCTGAGCGTCTTCGAGGATGAAGTCCAGGTAATCGAGGGTGGTGGCCACTTCATCGGCCAGGGAGCATTCGATCAGCTTGGTGGCTTTGCTGCCCTGGTCGGCGCTGGCGAGGAACAGCATGTCGTTGATGATCGAGCGCAGCCGTTCCAGCTCTTCCAGGTTCGATTGCAACACCTCGAAATAGTGCTCGGCCGAACGCCCGCGTGTCAGTGCGACTTGGGTCTGGCCGATCAGGTTGGTCAGCGGCGAGCGCAGTTCATGGGCCACGTCGGCGTTGAACGATTCCAGGCGCGAGTAGGCTTGTTCCACGCGGTCGAGAGTGGCATTGAACGAATTGACGAACAGGCTCAACTCCGGCGGCAGCGGTGACAATTGCAAGCGCCCGGAGAGTTTGGGCGGGGCGAGTTTGCGCGCTTCGTCGGAGAGCTTTTCCAGTGGCTTCAAGCCGATGCGCGCAACCCAGAAACCCAGCAGCGCGGCCATGACCACACCCACCATTGCCAGGCTGATCAACGCCACCAGCAAATGATGCTGGGTGGCGCGGAAGTTTTCGGTGTCGATGGCGATCATAAAGCGCAACGCCGGGCGCTGGTCCTTGGCCGCAAACTGGCTGACCAGCACCTTGAACGGATAAGCGTGGCCGGGCAGGCGCAGGTCGCGCTTGCCCGTCGGGCCCTGTGCAAAGGCGCGGATTTGCGCGTCCGGCTCGCCATATTCATAGCTCGGGTCGCTGCTGACCACCCAGAATCGAATGCGCTTGTCCTCTTCCCCCAGCAGCTTGAGCTTGGACTTTATCTTGACCCAATGCTCCGGCGTGCCGAAGCGGTTCACCGACGATTCCAGCACGCTGTAGCGCGCATCCAGTTCGGCGCCCGGCAACAACCCCAGGCCGCGATCCACCTGCTGGTACAGCGCGCCGCCGATCAACACGAAGATCAGCAGCGCCACCAGGGTGAACATGCCGCTCAGGCGCAGGGCGATGGAGTTAGCCGACACTGCGGTTCTCCAGCACATAGCCCATGCCACGAATAGTGTGCAGCAGCTTGTGTTCGAACGGCCCGTCGAGCTTGGCGCGCAGGCGCTTGATCGCCACTTCCACCACGTTGGCATCGCTGTCGAAATTGATGTCCCAGACCATCTCGGCAATCGCGGTCTTGGACAGGATTTCTCCCTGGCGCCGCGCCAACACGCTGAGCAGCGAGAACTCCTTGGCGGTCAGGTCCAGGCGTACACCGTTGCGACTGGCCTTGCGGCTGATCAAGTCGATCCACAGGTCGGCGACGGTTACCTGCACCGGCTCATGGCCGCCGCTGCGGCGGGTCAGGGCTTGCAGGCGCGCCACCAGCTCAAGAAACGAAAACGGCTTGCCCAGGTAATCATCGGCGCCCTCACGCAGGCCGCGAATGCGGTCCTCCACGCGCTCGCGGGCGGTGAGCATGATCACCGGCGTCTGCTTGCGGGCGCGCAACGCCCGCAATACGCCAAAGCCGTCCAGGCCGGGGAGCATCACGTCGAGCACGATCACCGCGTATTCATTCTCCAGCGCCAGGTGCAGGCCCTCGACGCCTTCGCGTGCCACATCGACGGTGTAGCCTTGCTCTGTCAGGCCACGGTGCAGGTAGTCTGCGGTTTTCTCTTCATCTTCAATAATCAGGACGCGCATGACCGCCTCAGTGTGTGGTCGCCAGCGCCAGCGCTGGTTTGGGCCTGTGGAAAGTCCGTTCAAGGTACAAGTATATGACCGGAGTCGTGAACAGCGTCAGCGCCTGGCTCACCAGCAAGCCTCCCACCACCGCAATGCCCAGCGGTTGACGCAGTTCCGCCCCCGGGCCCGAGCCCAGCATCAAGGGCACCGCGCCGAGCAGGGCGGCGAGGGTGGTCATGATGATCGGTCGGAACCGCGTGACGCAGGCTTCATAAATTGCATCCTCCGGCGTCAGCCCGCGCATGCGCTGGGCCTCCAGTGCAAAGTCGATCATCAAAATGCCGTTTTTCTTGACGATGCCGATCAGCAACACCAGGCCGATCAAGGCCATGATCGAAAAGTCCTGGCCCAGCAGCCACAGCATGATCAGCGCCCCCAGGCCCGCCGAGGGCAAGGTAGAAATGATCGTCAGTGGGTGCACGAAACTCTCGTACAGCACACCCAGGATGATGTACACCGCCACCAGCGCTGCGAGGATCAGCCACGGTTGGCTGGCCAGCGAACTCTGGAACGCCTGGGCCGCGCCCTGGAAGTTGCCGATGAGGGTGCTCGGCATACCGATGTCGCTCTTGGCCTGGTCGAGCATGATCACCGCGTCGCCCAGGGCCACGCCGGGCGCCAGGTTGAACGACAGGTTGGCGGCGGGGAACATGCCGTCATGGCTGATGGACAATGGCCCCACGCTGGGCGGCTCGACCCTGGCCAGTGCCGACAGCGGCACCATTTCGTTGGTCAGCGGCGAGCGCAGGTAAAAGTAGTTGAGGCTTTCGGCCTTGCCGCGTTGCTGGCTGTCCAGTTCGAGTATCACTTGGTACTGGTTGATCTCGGTCTGAAACTCGTTGATCTGGCGCTGGCCGAAGGCGTCGTACAGCGCCTGGTCGACATCGGTGGCGGTCAGGCCGAAGCGGGCCGCGGCCTGGCGGTCGATGTTGATGTGGGTAATGCTGCCGCCCAGTTGCAGGTCGTTGGACAGGTCACGAAACGCCGGGTTGCTGCGCAGTTTCTCGGTGAGGCGTTGGGTCCAGGTGTTGAGCGTCGGGCCGTCGTTGCTCTTGAGCACGTATTGGTACTGGGCGCGGCTGGGGCCGGAGCTCAAGTTGATGTCCTGGCCGGCGCGCAGGTACAGCACGATACCGGGCACCTTCGCCAGTTGCGGGCGCAGGCGGTCGATGAACTGGCTGGCGGACACGTCGCGATCACCGCGATCTTTCAAGGCAATCCAGAAGCGCCCGTTGGCGATGGTCTGGTTGCTGCCGGTGACGCCCACCGAGTGGGAAAACGCCTGCACCGCCGGGTCGGCCTTGACGATGTCCGCCAGGGCCTTGTGCTTGGCGACCATGTCTTTGTAGGACACATCGGCCGCCGCCTCGCTGGTGCCGAGCACGAAACCTGTGTCCTGCACCGGGAAGAAACCCTTGGGGATAAACACATAACCGACCACAGCCAGGGCCAGGGTCACCACGAAGATCGCCGCCATGCTGCGTTGGTGCGCCAGTGCCCGGCGCAGGTTGCGCGCGTAGCCGGCCAGCAGGCGCTCGCTGAAGGTGGGTTTGGCGTGGGCAGGATGGCTCGGTGCGCGCATGAACAAGGCGGCCAGGGTAGGCGCCAATGTCAGCGAGACCACCACCGAAATCAGGATGGTCGAAGTGGCCGTCAGCGCGAATTCCTTGAACAACCGCCCGACCACACCGCCCATGAACAGCAGCGGAATAAACGCCGCCACCAGCGAGAAGCTGATGGACACCACGGTAAAACCGATTTCGCCGGCCCCCTTGATCGCCGCTTCGTGCTGGCCCAGGCCAGCCTCCAGGTGCCGATGGATGTTCTCCACCACCACAATCGCATCGTCCACCACAAAGCCTACGGCGATCACGATAGCGACCAGGGTCAGGTTGTTCAGGCTGAACCCCATCACGTACATCAGGGCAAAACTGGCCACCAGCGATACACCCAGCACGGCCGACACAATCAGTGTCGCCGAGAGCTGGCGCAAAAACAGCGCCATCACCGCCACCACCAGCAGGATGGCGATCAGCAGGGTCATTTCCACTTCATGCAGGGAGGCGCGGATGGTCTTGGTGCGGTCGGTCAATACGCTGACCTGCACCGAGGCCGGCAACATGCCTTGCAGGCGCGGCAGTTCGGCCTGGATGCGGTCGACGGTTTCGACGATGTTGGCGCCGGGCTGACGCGAAATCACCAGGTTGACCCCTGGCGTATCGCCGGACCAGGCTTGCACGTAGGCGTTTTCCGAACCATTGATGACGTTGGCGATATCGCGCAGTTGAACCGGTGCGCCGTCTTTGTAGGAAACGATCAACTGGCCGTAGTCTTCGGGGTGAAACAGCTGGTCGTTGGTCGACAGAGTCGAGACGCTGTTCTCGCCATAGATCGCGCCCTTGGCCAAGTTGAGGCTCGACTGCTGAATGGCCAGGCGTATGTCGGCGAGGGTCAGCCCGATGGCCGCGAGTTTGTCGGGGGAGGCCTGCACGCGAATCGCCGGGCGTTGCTGGCCGGTGATGTTGATCTGGCCGACGCCGTCGATCTGGCTGATCTGGCGCGCCAGCAGGGTTTCCACGTAATCACTCAGCTCGGTGCTGGGCATGCTGCCTGAACTGACGCTGAGGATCAGTACCGGGCTGTCCGCCGGGTTGACCTTTCTCCAGGTCGGCAAGTTCGGCATATCGCTGGGCAGCTTGCCGGAGGCGGTGTTGATCGCGGCCTGGACTTCCTGGGCGGCGGTGTCGATGCTTTTTTCCAGAGTGAACTGCAACGTCAAAAGGCTTGAGCCCAAGGCGCTGCTGGAGGTCATCTGGGTCACGCCGGGGATGGCACTGAATTGCACTTCCAGGGGCGTGGCCACTGATGAGGCCATGGTGTCCGGGCTGGCACCGGGCAGTTGCGCGGTGACCTGGATCGTCGGAAATTCCGCTTCCGGCAACGGGGCGATGGACAGGCGTGGGAAGGCGATGACCCCCAGCAGTACCAAGGCAAACGTCAACAACAGGGTGGCGACCGGGTGATCAACGCACCAGGCCGAGGGAGAACGGCTGCCGCTCATGGTTGCACCGTGGCGTCAGCGGTCTGGATCACCTGTGGTGGCTCCTTGAGTACTTCCACCTGGGCGCCGGCCTTGAGCCGCGACTGACCGTCGCTGACCAGCACGTCCCCGGCCTGCACGCCGGTGATGATGTTGATCTCGCTGTCCTGATAGGCAACCTGTACCGGCACCACTTCTGCTTTATTACCGTTGACCCGGTACACGAAGTGCGCGTCCAGCCCACGCTGTACTACGGTCGGTGGTACTACTAGAACATGCTTGTCGAGGGCCGTCTGGATCTTGATGGTCACCAGTTGCCCCGGCCACAGCTTTTGCGCAGGGTTGTTGAACTCGGCCTTGGCCCGCAGGGTGCCAGTGGTGGAGCTGATCTGGTTGTCGATCAGGCTCAGGTGGCCTTCGCCGAGCAGGTGGCCGGTGTCGCCGTCGGTATCGGCGCCCAGGTAGGCGTCAACGCTGGCCGGGGTTGGCGCCGCGATCAGGCCCTGCAGGGTCGGCAGCATCTGCTGCGGCAGGGAGAACTCAACGGCGATCGGGTCGAGCTGGGTGACGGAGAACAACCCCTGGGTGTCGCTCATGCGCAGGAAATTACCTTCATCCACACTGCGAATGCCCACGCGACCACTGACGGGGGAGCGAATCTGGGTGTAGGAAAGTTGTACCTGAGCAGCATCAATCGCAGCCTGATTGCCCTGCACGGTGGCCCTGAGCTGGTTCACCAATGCCTGCTGCTGGTCATAGGTCTGCTTTGATACGCCGTCGTCAATGCTCAGTGCCTTGTAGCGCTTGAGGTTGACCAGTGCCACTTGCAACTGCGCCTGGCTTTCACCCAGTTGCGCCTTGGCCTGGTCGAGGCTGGCGCGGATCGAGCGGTCATCGAGGGTCGCCAGCAGGTCACCGGCCTTCACCGACTGACCTTCTTTGACCAGCAATCGGGTGAGGATGCCGTCGATCTGCGGGCGAATCACCACATTGTGCAACGACAGCACCGAGCCGATGCCGCTGACAAACCGCGGAACATCCTGTTGCGTCACGCTCACCACCCGCACGGGAATGGCGGTAGGCGCCGCCAGCCGTGCTTTGACCGGCCGGGTCAATGCCCAGGCTGCGACAGCCAGTATCAGGAGGGCTCCCACTATCAGGGCCATGTTTCGTTTGATCTGCATAGGAGGGCGCCGGCGCAAACTGCACGTTGGAGTTTGGAAAGCTGCTTTATAGCGCTGTTTCACCGTCAGCACGGTGACGGCAAACTGACAGCCGTGACAGTTAGGCTGTGTGAGCCTGTCGCTTGAAGTTACTGCTGGCAGCCTCGGCCCCGTATACTCGCGTTTTTACACCTATAGCTGTGCCGGAGCCCCTATGACTTCCCCCACCCAACCCCCTGTTGAAGCGGCCGACCTCGTTGATTCGGCCACCGCCGACAGTGCTGAAAAAGCCGAGATCCCGGCGTTCAAGTTCCCCTTCAAGCCGGGTGAACTGGCAGGCGCCAAAAACGCCAGCCAGCCCTGGTACAAAGGTGGCGCCAAGAACGGCCATACCAAGACCCCAGGCATGGCACCTCCAGGCACGCGCCGTTCGATGGGTAAACGTTAAGGCTAAATCGAAGCTCGCGTTATAGGCTGTTGCCTACGTCGCCTGTCGATATTTCTACTTGTAGGTCCGCGGTCGATTCTTGAAAGCTTGCACAGCGTTTGCTTCGTCCCGATGACGCTCCATCGGGACGAAGTGAGTAAGCTTTCCGGAAAAGGACGTTCCCGTGGCCCTGATACACCTCTGTGCAGTGCTTGCCTTCTTGCTCTCGACGACTGCCGTTGCGGGCGACGTTCAACCGCGGCGCGAGATCCGTTTCGCCGTGGCCGCGCATTTTCCCCCCTTTCAAAGCCGCAACCCGCAAGGGCAACTGGTGGGGCTGAACATCGAACTGGGCAATGCCTTGTGCGAACAACTCAACGTGCGCTGTATCTGGGTTGACCAAGTCGTCATGGAAAATTTTCCGGCCCTCGAAGCCCGGCAGTTCGACGCGATCATGGGTATGGCGCCGACATGTCGGCGCCGACAACGGGTAAGTTTTACCGATGACCTCTACCCGATCACCACCCGCCTGGTGGGTCGTAAAGGCTCAGGCTTGACCCCTGGCCGGCGCTCGCTCAAGGGCAAGCGCGTCGGGGTGTTGGTCAGGAGTAATCGTGAAGCCTTTGCGCTCTCGCAGTGGGCACCGGCGGGGGTGATCATCAGAAGTTTCTGGCTCAACGATCAACTGATCCAGAGCCTGGTGTCGGGTGATATCGATGCGACCTTGCAAGGTGCCGTGGAGATCCGTGAGGCGCTGCTCGACACAGCCGACGGCCTGGACTTCGGTTTCCTGGGGCCTGTGGTGTCATCGGGCCTGTTGGGCAACAGCGTGGCTATCGCGGTACGCAAACCTGATACCGCACTGCGCAATGAGCTGAACCATGCGCTTGAACAGCTGATGCAAAACGGCGAATACCAACGCATCCTCCAGCCCTATGGTCTGGATGTAGCGCCTGCCACTCCATGATCGCGATAGATCTCAATGCGGGAGCAGACTCAGTCAAATCCCCGTCGGCGGTCAGGCAGCCCGCAACGAGATAAACGCATAGTTGGCCGGCACTTCGGTGGCAATCTGCGCCCCGGCGTCCAGCAGTTGTTCGGCGATGTCCATACCGGATACATGGAACACCCATTCATTGGCCATGCTCGGCTGGACCACTGCCTGCTCGACAGCTTGGGCAAACGCCTGCATATCGGGCAGGTAGGCGGTAAAGCCGTCGCCCTTGAGTGCTGTGGTACGAATGCCGAGCAACGCACACACCGCTTCCTTGGTTTGTACATCATCACGGTCGGCCTGGCGCGAGCGGCCGATCAGTTCAGCCAGTTCCTTGTCCATTAACTCGCCACCGACGATCAAAGCCGGGCCCTGTTCCCAGGATTCTGGCGGGCAATCCTTGGCACTCGGGTTCAGCGGGATATGCGGGTTGATCTCCATCGGGTAGATCCGGCACACCAGTGGGCGTCGTTCATAGATACGGCAAAGGTTGTCTTCGTCAAGATTCCGGCAGCGTCCGGCGTTATAGGCGGCAAAGGTGATTGCCACAAACGCCTCGGTAGTGCCGCTGGGCACCATCACCGATCGGCGCTCGGCGTGTTCACGTTGTTGCAGGGGCAGGCCCAGGCCGTTGCCGAGGAAACCCTCGACCAGGACGATGACGTTACCGCCGTCCGCCGCCCAGCTACGGGCTTCTGCGAGGGTCAGGGGGACGTGATGGTCGCTGCAGCATTTGCCGCAACCTACGCAAGAAAACTGAGTGTTCATGGCGGATCTGTCACCAGGCTAGGTCAGAGGGCACGCTTGAGGGGTGACGGGTTTTTTACCTCTATCGACCGCTCGGCACTCTGGAAGCAAGTTATGCGCCAGGGGTTGTCAGCCCTTGGGCACAGTGTCGCGCAGGACAAATCTCATGCCGGCACTTTCATACAGTTGCCGGGCACGCAGGTTGCTTTCCAGCACCTTGAGGTCGACATAAGGTTCGCCGCGCTGCTTGAACACCTGAAAGCTGTGCAGCAACAAGGCGCGCCCCAGCCCCTGGCCCTGGGCGCAAGGATGTATCGCAAGGTTCTTGATGAAGGCGCTGGTCCAGCACTGGGCGACACCGAGAATGCCGTCGGCGTTAATGGCGACCAGGCACAACGTCGGGTCGCACTCGGCATCGGTCACGAACTGTCGGCGCCATTCATCCAGGCTGGCGACACGGCCTCCGCCCTGGTCTTGAGTCATGCGCAACACGGCATGGATCGCCGGGGCCAATTCATCCCGGTAATGATCCAGCCGCGTATTCGCTGGCCACTGCGGAGCGGGCAGGCTGCCCGTGAGGTCGCGACGCAGCAGCTGGAAATACTCGGCCACTGCTTACAGGCCCTTTTGTGCCACGGTTTGCGCGGCGATGACCAGGTACTTGGTCAGCTCCGGGGAGGAGAACTTGGTGAGCACCGCATCGGCACCGGCCAGGCGGGCTTTCTCGCTGTTCATCGCGCTGTCCAGGGAAGTGTGCAACAGCACGTATAGGTCCTTGAAATCCGGGGTTTCGCGCAGGGTGCGGGTAAGGGCGTAGCCGTCCATCTCGGACATCTCGATATCTGACACCACCACATTGATCTGCTCGCCCGTGCCTTGCAGTTCCAGCAACACATCGATGGCTTCCTTGGCGCTGCGCGCGGTGTGGCAGGTCAGGCCAAGGTTACGCAGGGTGTGTACCGACTGCTGCAAGGCCACTTGGCTGTCGTCCACCACCAGGATGCGGGCGTTGCCGAGCACTTCGGCTTCTTCCATGGTCAGGTCGGTCGGCGCCGTTTCAATCGGTGCCGGGGCGATGCCGTGGATGACTTTCTCGATATCCAGCACCTGTACCAGGCCACCTTCCACTTGGGTTACCCCAGTGATAAATGCACGGTTGCCCCCGGAGCCGTAGGGTGGCGGGCGGATGTCGGTGGTCAGGCAATGCACGATCTTGCTCACTGCCTGCACATGCAAACCCTGCTTGGAACGGCTGACGTCGGTGACGATCAGGCAGCCGCCGTCCGGGTCTTGCAAGGGCATTTCACCGAGGGCGCGGCTCAAGTCGATCACCGACAGCGAGGTGCCGCGCAAGGTGGCAATGCCTTTGACGTGCGGGTGGGACTCCGGCAGCTTGGTCAGCGGCGGGCAGGGGATGATTTCACTGACTTTCAACAGGTTGATGGCCATCAGCTTGCCGCTGCGCAGGGTAAAGAGCAGAAGCGAAAGTGAGTCTGCGCGGGCTTTGGTGGTGGACATAAAAACCTTCTGTGGATCAGGGATGACGATCATCTATGGAAGGTTATCGACTCGGCTGGCCTGGGCTTTAACCGGATTTTGTGTCGGGCACTGCTAATGTGGGAGGGGGCTTGCTCCCGATATCGGCGTGTCAGTCAGCAGATGTACAACTGACCCACCGCCATCGGGAGCAAGCCCCCTCCCACATTGGGTTATGTATCAGCCTTTCCAGGCCTGGGGATTCACCAGGTCCTGCGGGCGTTGGCCCAGCAGTGCGCTGCGCAGGTTATCCAAAGCACGATTGGCCATGGCTTCGCGGGTTTCACCGGTGGCCGAACCGACGTGCGGCAGGGTCACGGCATTGCTCAACTGGAACAGCGGCGATTCGGCCAGCGGTTCCTTTTCATACACATCCAGCCCGGCACCGCGAATTTTCTGGGTTTGCAGGGCTTCGACCAGCGCCGGTTCATCCACCACCGGCCCACGGGAAATATTGATCAGGATCGCGCTGGACTTCATCAGGCCTAATTCGCGCGTGCTGATCAGGTGACGGGTCTTGTCGCTCAATGGCACCACCAGGCAGACAAAATCCGCCTCGGCCAGCAACTGGTCCAGGCTACGGAACTGCGCGCCCAGTTCTTGCTCCAGCGCGGTCTTGCGGCTGTTGCCGCTGTACAGGATCGGCATGTTGAAACCCAGGCGCCCACGCCGGGCCACGGCCGCGCCGATATTGCCCAGGCCGACGATGCCCAGGGTCTTGCCGTGTACATCGCAGCCAAACAACGGCGCGCCGACGCTGGCTTTCCACTGACCGGCCTTGGTCCAGGCGTCCAGCTCGGCCACCCGGCGTGCGCTGCTCATCAGCAACGCAAAGGCCAGGTCGGCAGTGCTTTCGGTGAGTACATCAGGGGTGTTGGTCAGCATGATGCCGCGCTCGTTGAAGTACGGCACGTCGTAGTTGTCGTAGCCCACCGATACACTGGACACCACTTCAAGCTTGCTCGCGCCTTCAAGCTGTTCGCGGCCCAGCTTGCGGCCCACGCCGATCAAGCCGTGGGCATGGGGCAGGGCGTCGTTGAACTGCGCGTTGATATCACCCAGTTTGGGGTTGGGCACGATCACCTCGAAATCCTGTTGCAGGCGTTCGATCATCGGTGGGGTGATGCGGCTGAAGGCCAGGACAGTCTTTTTCATGGCAGGCGGGCTCGTCGACTACGGAAGAATGCCAAGCACGCTAACATTCCCGATAAGAATTTTGCAGGGTTTTGATCGGTCCTGCTTCTCTTCCATTGGTTTTAATACCTGTCAACTGTGAAAACTACGAGCTGTTCGGCCAATACGTGAGCGCCTATTCTCGTTTTTCAAGGCAGGGGTTGATGCCTTTGTTAAACAGGAGATCACTCTTATGAATATCGACGATGAGATAAAGCGAATCAGGGATTTTTTAGCCGCTGGTAAAACACGCAACGAGCCTGACGAGGCTTTGCCGCAGGCTCCCACAATCGAATTGATCGTCAATGGCGAGTTGTTCGTCGACCATGTACCTGGGACGGGGCTGAAGGTTGGGGTGGATTACGACACTATGCTGGAGGGTCAGGAGTTCGTTTTATATTTGTTCAGCAATACGCCTTCGGATGGCGACTATAACGAGACCGTTACAGTGATAGAGGTGAAACCTTACGTTGTTACCGTACCCAAGGAAAAGATTGAAAAGTTGCATAAAAACGAGCTTGGTCTTTGTCTTTACTTCATCGATGGCAAAGAAACCTCTGAGTGGACGACCTTCACCGTCAGATGATGCGTCCTATCAAGGCATACGGTGACCTGTTCAAAACCAGTCACCGCATGCCTGGCTCAATTACTCAAGCGAGCACCACCTAAACCACCGCTCAATTCATACGCCACCAGCTCCGCCTGGTGCGCCGCCAGAATTTCCGGCAACGAACCACGCAGGTACTCCACCCAGGTCTTGATCTTCGCATCCAGGTATTGGCGCGAAGGGTAGATGGCGTACAGGTTCAGTTCCTGGGAGCGGTAGGTCGGCATCACCCGCACCAGTGTGCCGTTGCGCAGCCCTTCGATGGCGGCATACACCGGCAGCAGGCCTACGCCCATGCCGCTGGTAATTGCGGTTTTCATCGCGTCGGCCGAGTTGACCAGGAACGGCGAGCTGTTGATCGCCACGCTTTCCTGACCTTCAGGCCCGTTGAAGGTCCATTTGTCCAGTTGGATCACCGGGCTGACCAGGCGCAGGCACGCATGGTTGAGCAAATCCTGCGGCCGCTGTGCACAGCCCTTGGCCTTGACGTATTCCGGGGAAGCACAGGCAATGCTGTAGGTGATGCCCAGGCGCTGGGACACGAAACCCGAGTCCGGCAGTTCACTGGCCAGCACGATGGACACGTCGTAGCCCTCGTCGAGCAGGTCCGGTACGCGGTTGGCCAGGGTCAGGTCGAAGGTCACGTCGGGGTGGGTGCGGCGGTAACGGGCAATCGCGTCGATGACGAAATGCTGGCCGATCCCGGTCATGGTGTGCACTTTCAACTGCCCGGCAGGGCGGGCGTGGGCGTCGCTGGCCTCGGCCTCGGCTTCTTCGACGTAGGCGAGGATCTGCTCGCAACGCAGCAAATAGCGTTTACCGGCCTCGGTCAGCGCGATACGCCGGGTGGTGCGGTTGAGCAAGCGGGTTTGCAGGTGGGCCTCAAGGTTGGAGACCGCGCGCGAGACATTGGCCGTGGTGGTGTCCAGTTGCACGGCGGCGGCGGTGAAGCTGCCGGCTTCGGCCACGCAACTGAAAGCGCGCATGTTTTGCAAAGTGTCCATGGAGTGTTCTCAAGGGAGATGACAAATTGTGACAGAAAGTTACGCCGACCAGTGATCCCTACCAACGGATTATCGCCTGAACGGTAACAAAGATTCACAGGAATGCCAGCTTATCGTCCTCCATGCCGCCGCCTAGAATTGCGCCACCTCTTGCGCAACACCTCTCAGGAATTCGCTTGCCGTGCCGCGTCGCATCAGCAGAGAGCTGAAGACTCTCAGTGTTTGGGCCTTATCGTTAGCCATCAGCGGTTGCATCGGAACCGGAGGAATTGCCCCCCAAGGCCAGGCCCTCAACGCCAATACCCTGGCCACCGATGAAGCCATTCAAGACGCCTCCCAGGATGCCCATTGGCCCACCGCCCAATGGTGGCAAGCCTACGGCGACCCGCAGCTCAACCGTTGGGTCGAACTCGCCACCCAGAACAGTCCCAGCCTGGCCGTGGCCGCCGCACGCGTGCGGCAAGCGCGGGCGCTGGCCGGGGTTGCGGAGTCGGCCGAGTCGTTGCAGATCAACAGCGACACCACCCTCAAGCGCCACAACTGGCCGAAAGATCAGTTCTACGGCCCCGGCGAATTGAGCGGCGCCAACACCTGGGATAACAACTCGTCCCTGGGTCTGAGTTATGCCCTCGACCTGTGGGGGCGGGAAAGCAACAGCACCGAACGTGCGGTCGACCTGGCGCACATGAGCGCTGCCGAAGCACGTCAGGCCCAGCTCGAACTGCAGAACAACGTGGTGCGCGCCTATATCCAGTTGTCGTTGCATTACGCCGACCGCGATATCGCCGCGGCCACCCTGGCCCAGCAACAGCAGATTCTCGACCTGGCCAACAAACGCCTTAACGCCGGGATCGGCACCCACTTCGACGTCAGCCAGGCCGAAACCCCGCTGCCGGAAACCCATCGCCAACTGGATGCCCTGGACGAGGAAATCGCCCTGAGCCGCAACCAGTTGGCGGCGCTGGCCGGTAAAGGCCCGGGCGAGGGTGCGCAGTTGCAACGCCCGACCCTGGCCCTGGCCGCGCCATTGAAGTTGCCCTCAAGCCTGCCTGCGCAACTGCTCGGCCAACGCCCGGATGTGGTCGCCAGCCGCTGGCAGGTGGCGGCCCAGGCCCGTGGCATCGATGTGGCCCACGCCGGTTTCTACCCCAACGTCGACCTGGTCGGCAGCCTCGGCTACATGGCCACGGGCGGCGGTATGCTGGAGTTCCTGGCTGGCAAGAAATTCAACTACAACGTCGGTCCGGCGATCACCTTGCCGATCTTTGATGGCGGCCGCCTGCGTGCTCAATTGGGCGAAGCCAGTGCCGGCTATGACATCGCGGTCGCCCAGTACAACCAGACGCTGGTCAATGCGCTCAAGGGCATCAGCGACCAGTTGATCCGCCGCGAGTCCATGGACAAGCAGTCGGCTTTCGCCGCGCAGTCGGTGGCCTCGGCGCAGAAGACCTACGACATCGCCATGATCGCCTACCAGCGTGGCCTCACCGACTACCTCAATGTGCTCAACGCCCAGACCCTGCTGTTCCGTCAGCAACAGGTCGAGCAACAGGTGCAGGCGGCGCGCCTGAGTGCCCATGCCGAACTGGTAACGGCATTGGGCGGCGGCCTTGGTGCCGGCAACGATGTGCCCCTGGATACCAAGACCCTCCCGAGCAAGACCCCGGCGGCACTTGCCGTGTTCGACCACTGAGTAGGATTCGATGACTTCCTTGCCTGCACCGCTGCGCTGGTTGCATTCCCTTGAGTGGCGCCGTGGCTTTTTCGACTGGGCACGCAGCGACGGCGTGACCTGGGTGTATATCTTCAAGGTACTGGTCGCCGCGTTCCTCACGCTGTGGCTGGCGATGCGCCTGGAACTGCCGCAACCGCGCACCGCGATGATCACTGTGTTTATCGTGATGCAGCCCCAGAGCGGCCAGGTGTTCGCCAAGAGTTTCTACCGTTTCCTCGGCACCCTGGCAGGCTCGGCGGTGATGGTGCTGTTGATCGCCTTGTTTGCACAGAACACCGAACTGTTCCTCGGCGCGCTGGCGATCTGGGTGGGCATTTGTACCGCTGGCGCTACGCGCAACCGCAACTTCCGCGCCTATGGGTTTGTGCTTGCCGGCTACACCGCCGCGATGGTCGGCCTGCCGGCGCTGGCTCACCCGGACGGCGCCTTTATGGCAGCGGTGTGGCGGGTGCTGGAAATCTCTCTGGGGATTCTGTGCTCGACAGTGGTCAGCGCCGCCATCCTCCCGCAGACCTCCAGCGCCGCCATGCGCAACGCGCTGTACCAGCGCTTTGGCGTGTTCGCGCTGTTCGTCACCGACGGCCTGCGCGGGCGCAGCCAACGCGAAGGGTTCGAGGCCAGTAACGTGCGCTTTATCGCCGAAGCCGTGGGCCTGGAAGGGCTGCGCAGCGTCACCGTGTTCGAAGACCCGCACATGCGCCGACGCAACGGGCGGCTCAGTCGCCTCAACAGCGAATTCATGAGCATCACCACGCGCTTCAACGCCTTGCACCAGTTGCTTGAACGCTTGCGTGCCGATGAGGCCGATCATGTGGTCGCAGCGATCAAACCCGGCCTGCAAGACCTGGCCGAAGTGCTCGACAGCTTCTCCGGTCGCGCCCTCACCAGTCCGGATGCCACGCGCCTGGTCAATCAACTGAGCGCCTACAAGGACGACCTGCCCGCCAAGGTGCGCAGCCTGCGGGCGAGCTTCCAGGACGGTAACCCGACCGAAGCCGAGCAGTTGGACTTTCATACCGCCTACGAGCTGCTGTACCGCTTCGTCGACGACCTGCACAACTACGCGCAAACCCACGCGTCCCTGGCTGACCACCGCCATGCGCGGGAAGACTGGCACGAAGCCTATACGCCAAAAACCAACTGGCTGGCCTGCGCCGCCGCCGGGGTGCGGGCCTCGTTTATCCTGATCGTGCTGGGCAGTTACTGGGTAGCCACCGCCTGGCCCAGCGGCGCGACCATGACCTTGATCGCGGCGGCCACGGTGGGCCTCTCCGCTGCCACACCCAACCCCAAGCGCATGGCGTTCCAGATGGCCTGCGGCACCTTGATCGGCGCCTTGGTCGGCTTTGTCGAAATGTTCTTCGTGTTCCCCTGGATCGACGGCTTCCCGCTGCTGTGCGTGATGCTCGCACCGGTGATCATCTTCGGTGCTTTCCTCTCCTCCCGCCCGCAGTACGCCGGTGTCGGCGTGGGCCTGTTGATTTTCTTCAGCACCGGCTCGGTGCCGGATAACCTCACGGTCTACAACCCCTACACCTTTATCAACGACTACATCGCCATGGTCATCGGCATGTTGGTGTGCGCGGCGGCGGGGGCGATCATCCTGCCACCCAACAGTCGCTGGCTGTGGCGCCGCCTGGAGCAGGACCTGCGTGAGCAAGTGGTGTATGCGATCAGCGGCAAGCTCAAGGGCCTGGCGTCGAGTTTTGAAAGCCGTACCCGCGACCTGCTGCACCAGGCTTATGGCCTCGCGGCCGGCCAGCCACAGGTGCAACGCGACCTGCTGCGCTGGATGTTCGTGGTGCTGGAGGTCGGCCACGCAATCATCGAGTTGCGCAAGGAGCAGGCGATCCTGCCGGTGCATCCGGCCTATGCCGAGTCCCAGCCGTGGCGCCAGGCAATCCGCGTGATGGGCCGTTCGCTGGTGCGCTTGTTCCTGCAACCCAGCGCCAGCAACCTGGAGCGCGGCTTGATCGCCGTCGACCATGCGATCAGCCGCGTGCAGGCCACCGACGAACCTTTCGCCCCGCACTTCGATACCTCAGCCCTGCGCCGGGTGAAGAGCTACCTGCACTTTATCCGCACCTCGTTGCTCGACCCGCAATCGCCGCTGGCGGCCCTCAAAGGAGCCTCGAATGCCTCGTGAAATCGCATTTCATGGCATCTATATGCCGACCATGACCCTGATGTTCCTGATCGCCGCCGGGCTGGCCTGGGCGATTGATCGCTTTCTGGCCGGGTTCGACCTGTACCGGTTTTTCTGGCACCCGGCGCTGTTGCGCCTGAGCCTGTTCGCTTGCCTGTTCGGCGCCCTGGCGCTGAGCGTCTACCGTTGAGAATGCCCCGATGAAAAAGTTTTTCAGCCTGCTCGCGACCTTGCTGGTGCTGGCCCTCGCGATCTGGATTGGCCGCACGTTGTGGGTGCACTACATGCAAACGCCATGGACCCGCGACGGCCGCGTGCGCGCCGACATCATCAACGTCGCGGCGGACGTTACCGGCGAAGTGGTGGACGTGCCGGTACGCGATAACCAACTGGTGAAAAAAGGCGACCTGCTGATGCAGATCGACCCCGAGCACTACCGCATCGCGGTCAAGCAGGCGCAATCGCTGGTGGCTTCACGCAAGGCTACCTGGGAGATGCGCAAGCTCAACGCCCACCGCCGCGCTGACCTCGACGCCCTGGTGATCTCCAGGGAAAACCGCGACGACGCCAGTAATATCGCCGACTCGGCCCTGGCCGATTATCAGCACGCCCTGGCGCAACTGGAGGCCGCTGAACTCAACTTGAAACGTACCCGTGTGCTGGCGGCAGTGGATGGCTACGTCACCAACCTCAACGTGCATCGCGGCGACTATGCGCGTATCGGTGAAGCGAAGATGGCTGTGGTGGATATGAATTCGTTCTGGGTCTATGGCTTCTTTGAAGAAACCAAGCTGCCCCACGTCAACGTCGGGGATAAAGCCGATATGCAATTGATGAGTGGCGAGACACTCAAGGGTCACGTGGAAAGCATCTCCCGTGGCATCTACGACCGCGACAACCCCGAGAGCCGTGAGCTGATTGCCGATGTGAACCCGACGTTCAACTGGGTGAGGTTGGCGCAGCGTGTGCCGGTGCGGATTCACATTGATGAAGTGCCGGAGGGCGTGCTGTTGGCGGCCGGGATTACCTGCACTGTGATCGTCAACCCAACACAAAACTAAACTGTGGGAGGGGCATGAGTATCTACACAACTTTTCGGTATACCGCGGGACCCTGTGGGAGGGGGCTTGCCCCCGATGGCGGCCTGACAGCCGACCAGGATGTTGGATCAGACCGAGTACATATCCGTTATTTG
>NZ_VXCZ01000012.1:0-189275 GCF_052850795.1 Pseudomonas sp. 910_23
CTGTGCGAAGGCGCCATGCGCGGCGAACAACTGCGCGAGCACGCGACTGAATCCAACCTGCTGCAGCTGGCCTTGCCGCGCGGCCTGGCGAACTGAGAGAAGACCATGACCATTCAAAACAACGCGCTGCCTTCGGCACGCAAACCCCTCGATATGCGCGCATTGCTCGACAACTGGGCGATGCTGTTGGCGGCGGTGGGCATCTTCGTGCTGTGCGCGCTGCTGATCGATAACTTCCTCTCGCCGCTGAATATGCGCGGGCTGGGCCTGGCGATATCCACCGTGGGCATCGCTGCGTGCACCATGCTGTTCTGCCTGGCGTCGGGGCACTTCGACTTGTCGGTGGGCTCGGTGATCGCTTGTGCCGGTGTGGTGGCGGCGATTGTGATGCGCGATACCGACAGCGTGATGCTGGGCATCGGCGCTGCATTGTTGATGGGCCTGATGGTGGGGCTGATCAACGGCATCGTGATCGCCAAGCTGCGCGTCAATGCCTTGATCACCACCCTGGCGACCATGCAGATCGTGCGCGGCCTGGCGTACATCTTCGCCGACGGCAAAGCGGTGGGTGTGTCGCAGGAACAGTTCTTTGTGTTCGGCAACGGCCAGTTGTTCGGTGTGCCGGTGCCGATCCTGATCACCATCGTGTGTTTTCTGTTCTTTGGTTGGCTGCTCAACTACACCACTTACGGGCGCAACACCATGGCCATCGGCGGCAACCCGGAAGCGGCGTTGTTGGCGGGGGTGAACGTTGATCGCACCAAGATATTGATTTTCGCCGTGCACGGCCTGATCGGCGCCCTGGCTGGTGTGATCCTGGCGTCACGCATGACCTCGGGCCAGCCGATGATCGGCCAAGGCTTCGAGCTCACAGTGATTTCGGCTTGTGTGCTGGGCGGCGTATCCCTGAGTGGCGGCATCGGCATGATTCGCCATGTGATTGCCGGGGTGCTGATCCTGGCGATCATTGAGAATGCGATGAACCTGAAGAACATCGACACGTTTTACCAGTACGTGATTCGCGGTTCGATCCTGCTTTTGGCCGTTGTTATCGACCGCATGAAACAACGTTGATTCAAGCCTTCGGGAGATCAAATATGGAAGGGGCGGTGCAACGATTCGACTTGCCCCTCCCACATGTTCATCGAGCACGACCCATCCAGACGGGTGGGTGGGTGCCAAGGCCGTTACAAAATCAAGCTTGCCCTTGGCTGACCAAATCTACTGCAACGCTTCAAGCGACCAACGGGGGCTTGCGTCACCTCTGTTTAATTGTTAGCTTCTGGCAAAATGTTAACGATAACATTTGCTCTAACAATAAAAACAAAACAGAGACTCACGCCATGAAAATGCTCCCAAAAACCCTGTGTTTACTGGCTGTCGGCATTACCTTCGGTACTCAGGCCTTTGCCGCCACACCGCCCGCGCCCATTCGTATCGGCGCCTCCTTCCAGGAAATCAACAACCCCTATTTCGTCACTATGAAAAACGCTCTGGAAGAAGCCGGCGCGACCATCGGTGCCAAGCTGATCATCACCGACGCCCGCCACGACGTGTCCAAGCAGGTCAGTGACGTCGAAGACATGCTGCAAAAAGGCATCGATATCCTGCTGATCAACCCTACCGATTCGGTCGGCGTGCAGTCCGCCGTCAAGTCGGCCCACGCCGCAGGCGTCGTGGTGGTGGCTGTGGATGCCCAGGCGGACGGCCCGCTGGATTCGTTCGTGGGCTCGAAGAACTTCGACGCGGGCTTCCAGGCGTGTGAATACCTGGCGAAGACCATCGGTGGCAAAGGCAATATCGCCATCCTCGACGGCATCGCCGTGGTGCCGATTCTCGAACGTGTGCGCGGTTGCAAAGAGGCGGTGGCCAAGCACCCGGACATCAAGATCGTCAGCATCCAGAACGGCAAGCAGGAGCGTGACCAGGCGCTGACCGTGACCGAAAACATGCTGCAGGCCCAGCCGACCCTCAAGGGTATTTTCAGCGTGAATGACAACGGCTCCCTCGGTGCGCTCTCGGCCATCGAAGCCAGCGGCATGGACGTGAAACTGGTGAGCGTCGACGGTGCGCCGGAAGCGATCAAGGCGATCCAGAAACCCGGCAGCCATTTCATCGCCACCTCGGCCCAGTACCCCCGCGACCAGATCCGCCTCGCCCTGGGCATTGCCCTGGCCAAAAAGTGGGGCTCTCAAGTCCCGGCCAGCGTGCCGGTGGACATCACCTTGATCGACCAGGCCAAGGCCAGGGACTTCAGCTGGTAAATCCCCAGGCCCCACGCAAACCGTGGGGCCCAGGTCTTCCTTCTGAGCGCGAGGTCGGCGGTATGAGCAGTCTTCTGAAGCTGGAAAACATCTGTAAGCGTTACCCGGGGGTACAGGCCCTCAAGTCCATCAACCTGCAAGTGGAGCGTGGCGAAATCCATGCCTTGCTGGGGGAAAATGGCGCGGGCAAATCCACCCTGATGAAGATCCTCGGCGGCGTCGAGCATCAGGACGAAGGGCAGATCCTCATCGACGGCCAGGCGCAGCAGTTCGCCACTTACCGCGATGCCATCGCCGCCGGTATCGGCATCGTGTTCCAGGAGTTCAGCCTGATTCCCTACCTCACGGCGGTGGAAAACATCTTCCTCGGCCATGAGTTGAGCAACCGCTTCGGCCTGTTGCGCAAACGTGAAATGACCGAGGCGGCGCAGGCGTTGTTTCAGCGTTTGGGGGTGAGTATCGACCTGCATTGCGCGGTCAAGCACCTGAGCGTGGCCGAGCAGCAGTTCGTCGAGATCGCCAAGGCCCTGGCCCTGGACGCACGCCTGCTGGTACTCGATGAACCCACCGCGACGCTGACGCCCAGCGAAGCCGAGCTGCTGTTCGAGATCATGCGTGAACTCAAGCGCCAGGGCGTGGCGGTGATTTTTATCTCGCATCACCTGGAAGAGATTTTCCAGGTCTGTGACCGCATCAGCGTGCTGCGCGACGGCGGCAATGTGGGCGTCACCGACGTGGCCGACAGCGATATCGACCGCCTGGTGGAGATGATGGTGGGGCGCCGCCTGGAGTGCAGTTTCCCGCCCAAGCCCAGTGCCGAACGCGGGCCGCTGTTGCTGGAGGTCAAAGACATCCAGCTGGTGCGCAATGGCCCACACAACAGCTTCCAACTGCACAAGGGCGAAATCCTGGGCTTTGCCGGGCTGGTGGGGTCGGGCCGTACCGAATTGGCCCTGGGCATGATGGGGGCGCTGCCGTCGGTGAGCAAAGAGGTGTGGCTGCGCGGCGAAAAAATCAGCCTTGACGACCCGGCCCAAGCCTTGGCGCACGGCATCGGCCTGCTGCCGGAAAGTCGCAAGAGCGAAGGGCTGATCACCGATTTCAGCATTCGCGAAAACATCTCCCTGAACAACCTGCCCAAATATCAGAACGCCTCGGGCCTGATCGACAAGGCCAAGGAGTGCGCCAGCGTCGAAGCGCTGATGCGCCAGCTGTCGATCAAGGCGCCCAGCGGCGAAAGTCGCGTGCTTAACCTCAGCGGCGGCAATCAGCAAAAAGTCGTGATCGCGCGCTGGATCAACCACCACTGCGAGGTGCTGGTGTTCGACGAGCCCACCCGCGGCATCGACGTCGGCGCCAAGGCGCAGATCTACGCGCTGATGCGCAGCCTCACCGAACAGGGCTACGCAATCATCATGATTTCCTCCGAATTGCCCGAAGTCATCGGCATGTGCGACCGCGTCGCCGTGTTCCACAAGGGCGCGATCGTCAAGGTCCTGGAAGCGTCCGCCGTCAATCCTCAAGAGGTCATGCGCCATGCAACAGGGGGCTCAAGTGAATACGTCCATTAACACCGCAAACACCGGCCGCTTGCGCCTGAATGTGGCACGGCTGCTGCGCTCGCCGGCGTTCTATCCCTTCGTCGGGCTGGTGGTGGTGACCCTGGTGATGATCCTTGCCAGCGACACCTTCCTCACCGCCAGCAACCTTTCCAATATCGCTCGCCAGGTATCGATCAACGCGATCATCGCGGTGGGCATGACCTGCGTGATTCTTACCGGTGGCATCGACTTGTCGGTGGGGCCGGTGATGGCGTTATCCGGCACGCTCACGGCCGGTTTGATGGTGGCCGGCGTGCCGCCCGGCCTGGCGATTGGCGCCGGGTTGCTGGTAGGCGTGGCGTTCGGCATCGGCAATGGGCTGTTCGTGGCTTACCTGCACATGCCACCGATCATCGTCACGCTGGCGACCATGGGCATCGCCCGTGGGTTCGGGCTGATGTACACCGACGGCTACCCGATTTCCGGGCTGCCGGAGTGGTTCGCCTTTTTCGGGCGCGGCAGCGTGTTCGGTATGCAGGTGCCGATCCTGATCATGGTGCTCACTTACCTGGCCGCCTATGTGCTGCTGCAACACACGCGTATCGGCCGCTACATCTACGCCATCGGCGGCAATGAAGAAGCGGTGCGTTTGTCCGGGGTGCGTGCGGCGCGCTTCAAGCTGCTGGTGTACGGCATCAGTGGCCTGACCGCGGCGATAGCCGGGCTGGTGCTCACCTCGCGCTTGATGAGCGGCCAGCCCAATGCCGGTGTGTCGTTCGAGCTTGATGCGATTGCCGCCGTGGTACTCGGCGGTGCATCGATCGCCGGCGGGCGCGGGGTGATCGTCGGCACCTTGCTCGGCGCCATGCTGCTGGGCGTGTTGAACAACGGCTTGAACATGCTTGGCGTATCGCCTTACGTGCAGAGCGTGATCAAGGGCGGGATCATTTTGCTGGCGATCTTTATCAGCCGTCAGCGCCATCGATAAATACCTCATCACACAGGACCCAACACCATGGACAAGCACACCCACATGCAAGCCGTCGTCTGCCACGGCCCGAAAGACTACCGCCTGGAACGCATCGGCAAACCCCAGGCCCGCGCCAATGAACTGGTGATCCGCATCGCTGCCTGCGGCATCTGCGCCAGTGACTGCAAGTGCCACTCCGGCGCTGCGATGTTCTGGGGCGGTGACAACCCCTGGGTCAAGGCGCCGGTGGTGCCGGGGCATGAATTTTTCGGCTACGTGGTGGAGGCGGGCGAGGGCGCCGAGGAACACTTCGAGGTCAAGGTCGGTGACAAGGTCATCGCCGAACAGATCGTGCCGTGCGGCAAGTGCCGTTTCTGCAAGTCGGGCAAATACTGGATGTGCGAAGTGCACAACATTTTCGGCTTCCAGCGTGAAGTGGCCGAAGGCGGTATGGCCCAGTACATGCGTATTCCCAAGACTGCCATCGTGCACAAGATCCCTGAGGCGGTGTCCCTGGAAGACTCGGCCCTGGTGGAGCCCATGGCCTGCTCGATCCACACCGTGAACCGCGGCGACATCCAGCTCGATGACGTGGTGGTGATTGCCGGTGCGGGCACCCTTGGCCTGTGCATGGTCCAGGTCGCCGCGTTGAAAACCCCGAAAAAGCTGGTGGTGATCGACATGGTCGACGCGCGCCTGGAACTGGCCAAGCAATTCGGCGCCGATGTGGTGATCAATCCCGCCCGTGACAACGCCCGCGAGATCATCAATGGTCTCACCGACAACTATGGTTGCGATGTCTACATCGAGACCACGGGGGTACCGGCCGGCGTCACCCAGGGCCTGGACCTGATCCGCAAGCTTGGGCGATTTGTGGAGTTCAGCGTGTTTGGCGCCGAGACCAGCGTGGACTGGTCGATCATCGGCGACCGCAAGGAACTCGACGTACGCGGCGCGCACCTGGGGCCGTATTGCTACCCGATTGCCATCGACCTGTTCGAACGTGGCCTGGTCACGTCCAAAGGCATCGTCACCCACGATTTCCCGCTGGACGACTGGGCCGAAGCGTTCGAACTGGCGAACTCGACCAAGTCGATCAAGGTGCTGTTGAAACCGGTGCTGCCCGCCGATGAGTAACAACATGAACTACGTCATGGGTGTCGACATCGGCACCCAGAGCACCAAGGCGCTGCTGGTGGATGCCCAAGGCACGATCATTGCCCAGCACAGCCAGGGCTATCGCGTGGATACCCCCAAAGTGCGCTGGGCCGAGCAATGGCCGCAGGTGTGGCTGGACGCTGTGCAAGCCTGCGTTGCCCAGTGCATGGCCAAGGCTGGCGTGCCGGCGGGGCAGGTCAAGGCGCTGTGCATCAGCAGCCTGTACGGCGGCTCGGGGATTGCCGTGGATGCGCAGATGACACCTTTGCACCCGTGCCTGATCTGGATGGACCGCCGCGCTGGCGAGCAGGTCGAGTGGGTGCGTGAGCATGTGGATCTGGAGCGGCTGTTCGCGGTCACTGGTAACTCGGTGGACAGCTACTACGGGTTCACCAAAATGCTCTGGCTCAAGCAGCATCAACCGCAAGTGTGGGCGAACACTCGCTACTTGCTGCCGCCCAACAGCTACATCAACTGGTGCCTGACCGGCGAGTTGGCGGTGGACCACAGCAGCGCCGGCAATATCGGCGGTGTCTACGATGTGGCGGCGCGCAACTGGTCAGGCGAGATGCTGGATGCGCTGGGTATCGCGCGGTCGATGATGCCCGAGCGCTTGGTGTATTCCGGTGAGGTGGTGGGTGGTTTGCTCGCAGACTGGGCCACTCGCCTGGGCTTGCAGGCGGGCACGCCCATCCTGGCCGGTGGCGTGGACGCGGCCATGGCCACTCTGGCCGCAGGCGTCACCCAGCCGGGTAATCATGTGGCGATGATCGGCACCAGCATGTGCTGGGGTTACCTCAACCAGCAGGTGGATGCGCACCACGGCCTGGTGAGCATGCCCCACGTCTACAACGGCCACCGCGACCTGTACATCTTCGGCGGTGCGATCACCGCCGGAGCGTCGGTCAGCTGGTTTCGCGAGCAGTTCTGCCAGGCCGAAGAGCAGCAGGCCCAGGCAACCGGGCAAGACAGCCTGGTGCTGCTGGAGCAGAGTGCCAGGAAGATCCCGGCGGGCAGTGAAGGCGTGGTGTTCCTGCCGTACCTGATGGGCGAGCGCAGCCCGGTATGGGACGACCGCGCCAGCGGCAGTTTTGTCGGGCTGAACCTGTATCACAGCCGCATTCACCTGTACCGCGCGGTGCTGGAGGGTGTGAGTTTTGCCCTGCGCCACAATATCGAGGCAGGCACCCAGGGCGCCCACTCCCTGGACCCGCGCCTGATCGTGGTGGGTGGGGCGAGCCATTCGGATTTGTGGATGCAGATTATCGCGGACGTCACCCGCTACCCCGTCTACACCATTGTCCAGGAAGTTGAAGCGGCTCTGGGCGCGGCGTTGCTGGCGGCGCATACGGTGGGGTTGGTCAGTGATGAGGCGATGGACACAGGCTGGGTGCAACTGGAGCAACGGGCGCAGCCCAAGCGCGAGAATGTCATGGCCTATGACCGGGCGTTTACCGAGTACCTGAAGCTGTATCCGGCCCTGAAACCGATCATGCACAACCTGCAAGCTACCTGACTCAACACGGTTAAAAATGTGGGAGGGGGCTTGCTCCCTCCCACAGTGGATCTTCATTGTTCTTGAGATTTTATCTATGAACGCAGTCTTCAACTTCACCCACCAGCGCATCCTCGTCACTGGCGCCAGCAGTGGTATCGGTCGCGAAATCGCCCGGCAGCTGATCAACAGCGGCGCCGAAGTCTTTGCCCTTGGTCGCGACGCCCAAGCCTTGGCTGCACTGGGCTGCCACTCTTTGTGTGTGGACATGGCCGACAGTACTGCCCTCGATAAAGCGCTGCAAGCGCTGCCGCCCCTGCACGGCCTGGTCAACTGCGCCGGCATCTCGCGCCTGGAGCCCGCCGCTGCGATCAGCGCCGAGGCTTTCGACCAGGTAATGAACGTCAACGCTCGCGCCGCGGCCCAGGTGGCCAGTCGTGTCGCGGCAAAGATGATCGCGGCGAACGTCGCCGGCAGTATCGTCAACGTCTCAAGTCAGGCGTCGTTGGTGGCGCTGGATGACCATCTTGGTTACTGCGCCTCCAAGGCTGCGCTGGATGCGATCACCCGTGTGCAGTGCGCTGAGTGGGGCCGTTTTGGTATCCGCGTCAATGGCGTCAACCCTACGGTGACCTTGACGCCGATGGCAACCATGGCCTGGTCCGACCCGGCCAAGCGCGACCCGGCGCTGGCGGCGATCCCCTTGGGGCGTTTTGCGCAACCGGCGGAAGTGGCGTTGCCGGTGCTGTTCCTGCTGAGCGACGCAGCCAGCATGATCAGTGGTGTTAGCTTGCCTATCGACGGCGGCTATACCAGCCGTTAGCCGTTTTCCAATTGCCCGGCGATGACGACCTTGTCCCGTGGCTTGTAAGGGTCTTCAAGCCGATCGAGCAGCAGGCGTACCGCGCTGCTGCCAGCCAGTGACGCGTCGTGGGCCACGCAGGCGATCGGCACGCCGAAGATATCGGCGAAGGGCAGGCGGTCGATGCCGCAGATGGTCAGGCTGTCATGGGGGATGTTGTGCATGCGCAGTGCGCGCAGGGCGCCGAGGGTGATCAACTGGTTAAAACCCATGATCGCGTCCGGCGCCGAATGTTCGGCGAGGTAGTCGAGGGTGTGCAAGTACGCCGGCATCAAGGTGTAGTCGCCGGCCTGCACCTGGACCTGAATGTGCGGGTGTTCGGCCAGCACTTCGCGCAACCCCTTGAGACGCTCCACGGTGATGCGCGAATGCTCAGGGCCGGTCAGTACCAACAGGCGCTTGAGGTTCGGGGTTTGCCGTAGCAGGTAGTGCGCCGCCTGCAGGCCGCTGTGGTAATTGTCCAGCACCACGCGGCTGAAAGGGCTGTCGTGGAGGGTGCGATCAAGCAGCACCACGGGGGTCTTGCCGTTACCCAGGCGCTCCAGGTAGTCAGGCTGGTAGCTCGGCTCATCGGAGACCGGTGACAGGATGATCCCCGCCACGCGATAGCCCAGCAGGGTATCCACGGCTTTGCTCTCCAGTTCCTCCAGCTCATCTGTGTCCACCAGCATGATGGTGTAGCCGTGCTTTTTCGCCTCGCGGGAAATCGCCTTGATCATCTCGCTGTAGAACGGGTTGTCGACCGACGCGGTAATCACCCCGATGATCAGGCTTTCACTGCGCTTGAGCCCGCGTGCAAAGGCGTTGGGCACGTAGTCGAGCTCCCGTGCCACTTCGAGGATGCGCGCCAGGGTGGCGGGTTTTACCAGGTCGGGTTTGCTCAGCGCCCGGGACACCGTGATGGTGGTCATGCCGACCCGTTTGGCGATGTCGCTGATGGTGACTGACTTTTTCTTGTTCATCGATAAGGCTGCAAAAGGACACATCCGCAGGCTAGCATGCGCCGCAGCATCCGGTGTTTCAAATCAGTGGGTCCCAGCGTTGCGACCAGTCACTTTCGGCCTTGACCACTTCGCGCAGCAGCGTCAAAGCCTGTTGCAACACCGCCGAATCCCGTGCCCGTGAATACACCAGGTAGGTGGGGAAGCTGAATTCCGGCGCCTTTGGCACACGCTGCATCACCCCGCTGTCCAGGTAGCTTTGCACCACCCGCGTGCGGAAGTATCCGGCGCCGCCGTTTTCCAGGATGTACTGCAACGCCAGCGGCCCCAGGTTGAAACTCACGGCTGCGCGTGCGCGGTCGGGCAGGGCGGCGTCATGTTGCTGGCGAAAACCCTGGCCCCAGTCGATATACACATACGGCTCAGGTTGGCTCGCCAACTGCACAAGGATCAATTTCTCCTCCAGCACTTGTTCCACCTGCAAGCCTGGCCAGTATTGCGGCTGGAACACCAAGGCAGCGTCGAGCACCCCCAGTTCCAACTGGCGCAACAGGTATTCACCCTCGCGGATTTCGGTGCGCAGGGCGTGCCCGGGGATATGTTTGCGCAGTGCCTGGGACCAGCCAAGCATCAGCGGGTTGCACAGGCTGACTTCACCGCCGATATGCAGCACATTGCGGTAACCATCGGGTAGCGGCAGGTCACGGCGCGCCGCTTCCCAGGTTTGCAGCAGCTGGTTGGCATACACCACAAAGGCTTCGCCATCGGCAGTCAGGCGCGCACCGGCACGGTTGCGGATAAACAGCGTGCTGCCCAACTGGCTCTCCAGGTTCTTCACCCGGGCGGTGATGGCGGTCTGGGTGACGTGCAGTTTTTCCGCCGCTGCGGCGAGGCTGCCGCAGCGGGTGATTTCCAGGAATGTGCGTGCCAGTTCGATGTCCATGGGGCCGTCACAGAAGAAAGTGATGCTCATTGTAGAGTCATTATCCCCTCGGCTGGCATTCATTCATGCAGCAGGGACGAGGCCTCCTGCTCTGGCGTTTCGACTATCGTCACAGAGCGAGGGGCAGGCGGGTACTCGGCCCAGTACAAGCTGTTGTTCGGTTGCAGGGTAAGGCCTTCACCCACTTCGCTGCCGTCGGTGCGCAGCAGTCGGTAGGCATAGCTGATCAAAAATACGCCAACGGCTTTATAGGGCCCCAGGGTGCACCAGACGGTGAAAGTTTTTGAGGTGGTCCAGCCTTGGGTGATTGCATTGCTCTGGCTGATGCTGAAGTTGCTTTTTGCAGTCATTTTAAACAGCGCTGTAAAGCCAGTCTCTACACTTAGCTCTACTCCCGTGGTTGTGGAGTTCGTTTGCGTGCTGCTGGTTGATTCACTGGAATGGATCGCCCAGTTGTAGCGTTGAACGTCACCTGTGTTGTTGTGAGCGTGGCGCACCAGCACGTAGTGCTCGGTTCTCTGCAAATGGTAGTGAGGTGATTGAATGAACTGCTGGTCCGGCGTCAATAGGGGGTCAGAGATGACGAACCAAGGCAGTACGGTGGTGTAGGTCGCGTGATTACGCTCAAAGTCCGATGGCCGGGCATAACCTGACAGTACCGGTGCGTGCGTGGGCGCGGGGGGGGCCTGGATGGGCAGGTGCGTGCGCAGGGCGAAGGCGCGGTTAACGGATGAAGGCATTGAATATTGGTCATGACCAATAGAGGTTCCCGTGCAGAAGAATACTTCTGCCGGCAAGGGAGAAGGCGGCGCAATTTTCCAGGCGGAGAAGTTTGTGCCTGCGTGTGTGCCCCTGTCGTTCCAGACCTCCCCATCGACCCGAGCTGGAATCACCAAGTCTTCACGCACACATTTGACCGCAGCGATATTCGGAGGGCGAAACGAATTGCTGCAGACCAACCCCATACTCACGTAGCCGGGCGGTGCCACTGGGTGCCAGATGGAAATAGTGAGTTCGGGCCTTTTTAGCTCCCACACCCAGGTAAAGTCGATCGGTGGTTTGAGCGCGGTACCTGTCGGGCCCTGTGCGTCGGCCACCACCGGCACCACCTTCAGGCCCTGGATGGCCTGGAAGTTTGGCTCCAGTACATCACCCAGTATCGAATATTCGGCCAGTTCTGGAGGAACTCTGGGGCGATAGAAGGTGATGGGTTTATCGCCGAAGTGCTCGCCCTCGCTGTTGCCGGTATGGTTGTTTGCGTAATAGGAAAAGTTGTATGTGAAGTTGATCAAAAGATCTTTGTATCTGATCGGGTCCAAGGTGCATGTGCTCTTCAAGGTTAGGGATTATGACCTTGAGGATTTGACCGCTGATCAGGCCTGGGGGAGCGGTACATAAATGCCCCAGGCCTTGATCACTTTACTGAGGGGTTGCCCGATGTTCGGTGGGAAATGCCTTGGCATAGAGTTGGCACACTTGCAGCACCCGATCATCGGCAAACCTTGCGCCCACCACCTGCAAGCCAACCGGTAGCCCATTTGCCGCCAACCCGCAGGGCACCGACGCGGCTGGCTGCTGGGTCAGGTTGAACGGGTAGGTGAACGGCGTCCACTGCATCCATTCATCGAGCCCCGAGCCCGGCGGTACGTTGTGCCCGGCTTCAAACGCGGTGATTGGCATCATCGGCGATACCAGTACGTGGTAGTGCTCATGGAACGCGGCCATCCTGGCCACCAGCGCCGCCCGGGCTTCGAGGGCCGCGGTGAAATCATCCAGGCTCAACCGTCCACCCTGTTGGGCAATACGCAGCAGCCCCGGGTCCAGTAGTTGCTTTTGCGCATCGCTCATCGCCCCGGTCAGGCGCGCGGCGCCGGCAGCCCACAGGGTGCTGAACACCTCAAGCGGGTCGCTGAAACCCGGATCGATCTGTTCGACATGGGCGCCCAATTGCACCAGGCCCTCAACCGCCTGTGCGATGACCTTGGCGACCTGCGGATCCACATCCACATAGCCGAACGTTGGGCTATAGGCGACACGCAAGCCTTTCAAATCTGCACCCGGCGTAAGCCAAGGGGTGGTCCTTGGCGCTCCGATCAGGCCATCGCGCGCATCCATTTGTGCCACGGTCTGTAGCATCAGCACGCTGTCTTCCACGGTGCGGGTCATGGGGCCCAGATGCGACAGGAGGGTCATGGAGCTGGCCGGCCATTGCGGCACATAGCCAAAGGTCGGCTTGATCCCAAACGTACCGGTGAACGCACACGGGATGCGAATCGAACCGCCCGCATCGCTGCCCTGGTGCAACACGCCCAGGTTCAACGCCGCCGCCGCGCCCGCGCCACCCGAAGAGCCGCCCGCGGTGGTGCGTGTATCCCACGGGTTGCGGGTGATACCGTACAGCGGGTTGTCGGTGACGCCTTTCCAGCCGAACTCGGGGGTGGTGGTCTTGCCCAACAACACCGCGCCGGCCTTGCGCATCAGGGCCGAGAAGGGCGCGTCAATGTCCCACGGGCCTTCGGCACAGGTGGTGCGCGAGCCCTTGCGGGTGGGCATGCCGATGGTCAGCGTGAGGTCTTTGATCGATGCAGGCACACCGTCCAGGGCGCCGCACGGCTCACCCTTGAGCCAGCGCTGTTCCGATGCCCGTGCAGCGTTCAGCGCGCCCTCCGGATCCACGTGGCAGTAGGCGTTCACCACCGGGTTATAGCGTTCGATGCGCAGCAATGCGTCTTCGGCGACTTCCACGGGTGATAAGCGCTTATCGCGAAAATGTTGCAACAGCTGCACCGCTGTCATTTGCCCAATCTCACTCATGCCACACCCCCCTGGGCCGCATTCACCATGGCCCGCAGCAACACCGCGCAGCCAGCCGCCAGATCATCCGGCGCGGCGTTTTCGATTTCGTTATGGCTGATGCCGCCTTCGCATGGCACGAAGATCATCCCGGCCGGGCCCAGTTCGGCGACGAAGATCGCGTCATGCCCGGCGCCGCTGACGATGTCCATATGGCTCAAGCCCAAGGCCCTCGCGCCATCGCGCACGGCATTGACGCAGGCCGGGTTGAAGTCCAGCGGCGTGAAGTCGGCAGTGGGTGTCAGTTCAAAGGTCAAGCCGTGTCGGGCGGCCGTGGTTTCGATCACTGCGTGTACTTCATCGACCATGGCTTGCAGCTTGTCGGCATGCAGGTGGCGCAGGTCGAGGGTCATCTGCACCTGGCCGGGAATCACATTGCGCGAACCCGGGTGCAGGCTCAGGCAACCAACGGTGCCGCAGGCATGGGGCTGTTGTTGATGGGCGATACGGTTGACCGCGCTGACCACCTCGGCGGCGCCGACCAGGGCGTCCTTGCGCAGGTGCATCGGTGTGGGGCCGGCGTGGGCTTCGACGCCGGTGAGGGTCAGGTCGAACCATTTCTGGCCCAGGCAGCCCATGACCACGCCGATAGTGGTGGCCTGGTCTTCCAGTACCGGGCCTTGCTCGATATGCGCTTCGAAGTAGGCGCCGACCGGATGGCCCAGAACCGCACGGGAACCGGCATAGCCGATGCGCTGCAATTCGGCGCCTACCGACAGGCCCTGGTCGTCGCATTTGTCGAGGGTGTCCTGCAAGTCGAACTTCCCGGCAAACACCCCGGAGCCCATCATGCATGGCGGGAAGCGCGAGCCTTCTTCGTTGGTCCACACCACCACTTCAATCGGCGCTTGGGTCTGGATCTGCAAGTCATTCAAGGTACGGATCACTTCCAGCCCGGCCATCACCCCGTAGCAGCCGTCGAACTTGCCGCCGGTGGGTTGGGTGTCGATGTGGCTGCCGGTCATCACCGGGGGCAGGGCGGGGTTGCGTCCGGCACGACGCGCAAAGATATTGCCGATGGCGTCGACAGTGACGCTGCACCCAGCCGCTTCGCACCACTGCACAAACAGGTCGCGGGCCTGGCGGTCCAGATCGGTGAGGGCCAGGCGACACACGCCACCCTTGGCCGTGGCGCCGAGTCGGGCCAGGTCCATCAGCGATTGCCACAGGCGGTCACGGTTGATCAGCGGGGCGTTGCTCTGGAGCGGTTGCGCAACACTATTCATCAGAGATCTCCAGTCAGGCACTCAAGGCCAGATAACGGTTCTTGATCGACGGGTCGGCACGGAAGTCAGCGGCGCTGCCTTCGTACACCACGCGGCCCTGTTCGAGTACGTAATGGCGGTCGGCGAGTTTGTCGCAGACCATCAGGTTCTGCTCCACCAGCAGCACCGGCAGGCCGTCGTCCTTGACCTTGCGCAGGATCTTCACCAGCTCGTCGACGATCACCGGGGCCAGGCCCTCGGTGGGTTCGTCGAGGATCAGCAGCTTGGGGTCGTTGAGCAGGGCGCGGGCGATGGCAAGCATTTGCTGTTCGCCGCCGGATAGCGCATGGCCGGCGTTTTTGCGCCGTTCCTTGAGGCGCGGGAACATGGCGTATACGTCGTCCAGTTGCCATCGGCTGCTTTTGCGCACGGCGATGCGCAGGTTTTCCTCGACGCTGAGCAGGCGGAAAATCCCGCGGTTCTCCGGCACCAGTGCCAAGCCCTGGCGTGCAATTTCAAAGATTTTCTGCCCCACCAGCGCCTGGCCATTGAAGTGAATCTGGCCCTGACGCGGGCAAATGATGCCGAGGATGCTGCGCAGGGTGGTGGTCTTGCCGGCACCATTGCGACCCAGCAGGGTCACCAGTTCGCCAGGGTTGACGGTCAATGACACGCCCTCCAGCACATGGCTCTTGTCGTAGTAGGAGTGAATATTCTCGACGATCAGCATCAGGCGGCCTCCCCAAGGTATGCAGTGCGCACACGTTCATCGGCACGCACGAAATCTGGCGTGCCTTCTACCAGGATCTGGCCGTGGCTCATCACCGTGATGCGTTGGCTGATGGACATGACAATGCTCATGTTGTGTTCGATCAACAGCACCGTGTGGTCGCGGCCCAGGTCGCTGATCAGTTGGGTCATGATCGGGATATCATCGATGCCCATGCCCGAGGTCGGTTCGTCGAGCATCAACAGTTTCGGTTTGGAGCAGATCGACATGCCCACCTCCAGCACCCTTTGCTGGCCGTGGGACAACTCGCCGGCCAGGGTGTCGGCGCGGGCAGTGAGTTGCAGGCGCTCAAGGACCTGGTCGGCCATCTCCAGGTGTTCGCGCTTGCTGTCCACTCGGCGCCAGAAGTTCAAGGCACGGGCGCCATCGCGGCCCTGGGCGGCCAGGCGCAGGTTTTCGCGCACGCTGAGGTTCTGGAACAGGCTGGTGAGCTGGAACGAACGCGCCATGCCCAGGCCGACGCGGGCATGGGCGGGTTTGCGCATCAGGTTGTTGCCGTCGAAATGGATCGCTCCGGCAGTGGCCTGGCGCTCGCCTGTCAGGCAATGAAACAGGCTGGTCTTGCCAGCGCCATTGGGGCCGATAATGGTGTGGATGGTGCCGGCCTCGACCTTGAGGTTGACGCCATTGACCGCACGGAACGCGCCATAGGCCAGTTCCAGGTGTTGGGTTTCCAGCAGGATGCTCATAGCCCTTGCTCCTTGGCGACGACCGCGCTTTTGCGCGTACCGCGCACCTTCTCGAACAGCGACGCCAGGCCGCCCCACAAACCGCCGCGCATGAAGATCACCACCAGGATCAGGATCACCCCCAGCAGCATCAGCCAGCGCGGCCACAGGTCGGAGAGGAAATCCCCCAGCAGCACAATGGAACCGGCGCCCAGCAATGAGCCGAACAACGAGCCAGTGCCGCCGACGATGGTCATGATCAGAATGTTCTCGGACATCGCCAGGTCAATATTGGACAGTGGCACAAAGTGCAGCAGCATGGCGTACAGCGCCCCGGCAATCCCGGTGACTGCCCCGGACAGCACGAACACCAGGATCTTGAAGTGCCGCGTGTCGTAGCCAATGGCCGAGGCCCGGGTTTCGTTTTCGCGGATCGCCATCAGCGTGCTGCCGAACGGCGAAGCGATCACCCGGCGAGCGCCGATAAAGATCAGCAGGAACAGCACCGCGACAAATCCATAGAAGGCACGGGCATCGGCCAAGGACAGCAGCACGGTTTCACCCACACGGATTTCCGGGCGCGGCACGCTGAGCAGGCCGTTGTCGCCGCCGGTCCAGTCGCTCAGGGTGTAGGCGACGAAATAGGCCATCTGGCTGAACGCCAGCGTGAGCATCACGAAGTAAATGCCGGTGCGCCGAATCGCCAGGGCGCCCACCAGCAATGCCAGGAAACCGCCGGCGATGGCGGCACCCAGCAGTGCGGTGAACAACCCCAGTTGCAGGTGGATCATCAGCAACGCCGCGCAGTAGGCGCCGGCCCCGAAGAAGATGCCTTGGCCGAATGACAGCAAGCCGGTGTAGCCCAGCAACAGGTTGCAAGCCAGGGCGGCCATGGCAAAGATCAGGATCTCGGTGGCCAGGGTTGCCGAGGGCAGTATCAACGGCAGGCCGATCAGCACCGCCAATACCCACAGCAGCATCGCTTTGGATTGGGTCTTGGCAAACGGCAGGGGGTTTTTCTCGCTCATTTCAGGCTCTCCCGAACAGGCCGTAGGGGCGCACCAGAATCACCACGGCCATCGCGCCGTAGATCATCAGGCTCGCACCCTGGGGCCAGAGTGTGGTCATCAGGCTTTGCACTACGCCTACCAGCAAACCGCCGACCAGCGCACCGCTGAACGAGCCCATGCCGCCAATCACCACCACCACGAACGCCACCCCGAGAATCTCCGGGCCGACAAAGGGCTGGGCACCACGCAACGGCGCGAACAACACCCCGGCGACACCGGCCAGGGCCACGCCGAGGGCGAAGGTCATGGAGAACAGGCGGAAAATATTGGTGCCCAGCAATGACACGGTTTCAGTGCTCTCACTGCCGGCGCGCACCAGGGCGCCGAAGCGCGTGCGTTCCAGCAGCAGCCACAGGCCCAGGCCGACCAGCCCGGAAAACACGATGAGAAACAGGCGGTAGTAGGGATAGACAAAATCCCCCACCACCAGCACGCCGCGCAGCAACTCCGGTACGGCGACACTTTTGCCCACCGGGCCCCAGATCATCACGCTGGCTTCCTGGATAATCAGCGCGATCCCCAGGGTTACCAGAATCTGGAACATGTGCGGCAAGTGGTAGATCCGCTGGATCAGCACACGCTCGATCACCCAGGCCAGCGCAGCCACCACCAGCGGCGCGACGAGCAGCGCCAGCCAGAAGCTGCCGGTGAGGCTCACGGCGGTGTAGCAGATGTAGGCGCCCAGCAGGAAAAACGCGCCGTGGGCGAAGTTGACGAAGTTGAGCAGGCCGAAAATGATCGTCAGCCCGACCGCGATCAGGAAGTAGATCATCCCCAGCCCAAGGCCGTTGAGAATCTGGAACAGGTACAAATTGAGCATGCAGGAACCCTCTGCAGGCGGCCGCTTGCGCGGCCCTGCGCGACAAAAAGTAAGCAGTCAGTCGAGCGTGCAGCCCGTCGCCTCGACCGGTGGGAACGATTGGCCGGCGCTGAGCACCTTGGCCAGGTCGTCCTTGTCGGCCATGTCGCCGCTGGCCTTGCCGACCAGCAGGTAGTAATCCTTGATCACCTGATGGTCGCCGGCGCGGATCGACTCCTTGCCGGTCGGGCCTTCATAGCTCAAGCCTTGCATGGCCTTGGCCACGGTTGCGCCGTCGAAGCTGCCGGTGGCGATGATGGTATCGAGCATGACCTTGGTGCTGATGTAGTCGGCGGCCAGCGGGTAGGTGGGGTTGATGCCGTATTTGGCCTGGGTCAGCTTGACCAGTTCGCGGTTGAGTGGCGTATCGACCTGATGCCAGTACTGCGCGCCGAGGTACACACCTTCGAGCACATCGCTGCCCAGTTCCTGGAATTGATCAAGGCCGGCCGACCATACCAGTAGCACCTTCATGCGTTCCTTGATGCCGAAGTTCACCGCCTGGCGCAGGGTGTTGGACGACTGGCTGCCGAAGTTGAGCAGTACCAGCACGTCGGGCCGGGTGGAAATGGCGTTGGTCAGGTAGCCGGAGAATTCCTGCTCCTGCAGCGAGTGGTAGCTGTTGCCGACATGCTCCAGGCCGTGTTCCTTCAGCACGCTCTTTGCGCCTTCGAGCAAGGCTTCGCCGAACACGTATTGCGGCGTGATGGTGTACCAGCGTTTGGCGTCCGGCAGCAGTTTGATCAGTGGCACCATGGTTTCGCGGATCGCGCCGTAGGTGGGCACTGACCAGCGGAAGGTCGCCTTGTTGCAATCCTTGCCGGTGACTTCATCGGCACCCACCGGGGTCATGAACACGCCGCCGACTTTATCGACTTCCTTGGCCACCGCCAGGGCGGAAGACGACAGTGTGCAGCCCTGGAAGAACCGTGCGCTGTCCTGCGCGATTGCCTCCTGCACCTTGCGCACCGCTTTGCCGGCGTTGCCTTCGGTGTCTATAACCTTGTAGGTGAGCGGGCGGCCGAGGATCTCGTCATGCTGTTGCACGGCCAGGCGCGAACCCATGTCGGCAAATTTGCCATAGCTGGCAAACGCGCCAGACATGGACTTGAGGCCGTAAAAGATAAAAGGCTCGGCGGCGAAGGCCGAACGCACGCTCAGCGGCAAGCTGAGGGCGGCGGCCGCGGTGAGGCTGGCTTTCAATAACGTACGACGCTGCATGGGGTGACTCCCTGGTTTAGTTATTGGCAGGAGCGGCAAGGGCGATACGGTGGTGCAAGGGCCTGTGGGCAGGCTTGTTATTGGGTAACTCGGTTCAACAGATGGACACGGTCAAATGTGGGAGCTGGCTTGCCTGCGATGCGGGCGCCTCGGTGTTACAGGGGGACCGAGTCGATGCCATCGCAGGCAAGCCAGCTCCCACATTGATTGGGTTTTGTTCCTAACGGTGATCAAACTCCAGAAGGAAGTGCGGGCTGACCTGGCCTTCCAGCGCAGTCATATGGTGTTCGGCATCGCACATATGCTCATGCATCAAACTGCGCACGGCGCTTTCATCCCCGGCACGAAAGGCGATCAGCAGTTGTTTGTGATAGTCGAGGTTGGCCGCGTCGAACTGCTTGCGCTTGGGCTTGTAGGCTTTCTTCAGCACCACCAGGTCGCGCAGCAGGTCGTTGAGAAACTGCGCCATAAAACTCAGCAGCGGGTTGGGGCACGCCCGGGCCAGCAGGTTGTGGAACTCCAGTTCCGCCAGGCGCTGTTCGCGCTGGCCGGCTTCGCTGTCTTCGGGGGCGCTGCAAAAATCCACATTGGCTTGCAGGGCCTGATAGTCGTCTTCGCTCAAGCGCCCGAGCACCGATAGCGCCAGTTCCACTTCGATGACCTTGCGCAACTGATACACCTGCTCGCCATCCAGATGCTGGAAGTGCAGGTAGTTGCGCAAGGCGCGGCTGGCAGGTTCAGTGCCGGCCTGGTTCAGATAAGCCCCGCCACTGGGGCCGGTGCGCGTATTGACCAACCCTTCGACTTCCAATGCCTTGAGCGCTTCGCGTGCCGAGCCCTTGGAGCACTGGAAGCTCTCCATCAGCTCGCGTTCGGTGGGCAAGCGGTCGCCGGGCTTCAAGGCATCGGTGACGATGGAGCGCTTGACCGACTCGACAATCACATCGGACAGCTTCTGGCGTTTGCGGCGTAGCGGGCGAGTCAGCATGGGTTCGATTTATCGTATTAATGCGGATAAATAGCACTTAATAACGATTGCATCGGAGCGTCAACGCAGCGTGTCGTTTTCGATGGCAACAGGTCGCAAATGCGCCGGTTACTCCCAGGCACCCAGGTCAAGGCAGCGCGCGGAGGCTGGCGGCTGTTTGCCATAGGCGAGGAAATCCCCCAGCCAGCGGGTGACACAGCCGTCGGCGCCCGACTGCTTGGACTCCTTGAGCAATAACTGCTCGACGCCCACAGCGATAGGATCGCCCGGCGTCGCATTAATCAGCACCATGCGTGCGATGCGCTCGGGAAACAGCGTGCCGTAGCGGCTGCCAAGACGGGTCGCGGCGGCGCTGCCCAGGTAGTGCAGGCGCGCTTCGCCGAGCTGCCCGCGCACATATTCCATGTCCAGCACCGCCTGCTCGACCGCGTTTGGCTGGCGCAGGTCGCGGGGGCTCAGTTCGATCACGTCATAACGGTCCACCAGCGTGCGATAAGCGCGGGTGGCGAGCGACTCCCAGTGGCTGGCCAGGTGCTGCACGAAAGGCGCGTTGGCGGGTTGGGGCGGTTCGCCGGCCTGGATGAATACCACGCCCTCGCGGTTGAGCGGTTGCCTTGCGCCCACACGCGTCACGCTCAGGCGTATACGACCGCGCCCGGGAGCAGCGTGGTCCCGTGGCACACTGACCAGGCCGCATTGGGTGCGCCCGACCACCTCAGGGTCCAGGCGCGCAGTGGTAGTGAGGGGGCAATCCAACAGCCAGTCGATTGCAGTGGGCACGATCAAGGGCTCAGCGCGCACTGCGTTTGCTATAAGCCAGCAGCTTATGCAGACCAGGCTTTTTACAAGAACGCTGGGTGTCATCACGAGGTCCCGGGCAGCCGTATGTAACAGCTTTTTTACCAAGGACCTGGGGGTGGAGAATGTAAGGCTAAGAAACAGTTTGTGTAAGAAATGCCGATTTTGCTTATCAGCTATCGGTCTTCCATCCACCCCCTAATGCCTTGTACAGCGCGATACTGGCTTGCAGCCGCGACAGGCGCAGTTGCACGTTCAGGTCCTGGGCGGCATAGAGGGTGCGTTGGGTTTCCAGCACCGTAAGCAGGTCTTCGGCGCCGGCCTCGTAGCGGCTTTGCGCAATCTCAAAGGCCGTTTGCGCCTGCTGCAGTTCTTCGGTTTGCCATTGGCGTTGCTGGTCCAGGCGAGTCAGGCTGCTGAGGGCTTTTTCCACATCGGCAAAGCCGTTGATGATCGCCCCGCGGTAGGTCTGCAGCAGTTCATCCTGGCGCGCACGGGCTTTATCGCGCTCGGCACTCAGCCGACCGTTGTTGAAGATCGGTGCGATCAGGCCCGAGGTCAGGGTGTAGAACGGGCTGCGCAGAACATCTTCAGCCTTGTACGCACCCGAGCCGAGGGTTGCGCCCAATGTCACCGTGGGCAGCATGGCCGCACGGGCCACTGTGACGTCGGCATTGGCCGCCGCCAGCTGTGCCTCGGCCTGGGCGATGTCAGGGCGGCGACGCAATAACTGGCTAGGCACACCGGGGCCGATATTCGGCCAGGTCAGTGCCTGGAACGGCTCGCTGCCCAGCGCCAGGGCCTGTACCGGCTGGCCGAGCAAGGCGGCGAGGGTGATGCGCGATTCTTCGGCCGATTGCTGGACCAGCGGCAGTTGCCGTTGCTGGCCGGCCACCAGGCTCTTCTGTTGTGCCAACTCCAGGGCCGTGGCGGAACCGGCATCGTAGCGGGTTTGCACCAGGTCCAGCACATTGCGCGCATTGGCCAGGTTCAGCTCGGCGATCTGCAGGCGCTGGTGCGCGGCCAGGGTTTGCGCATAGCGGTCGGCGACATTGCTGAGCAAGGTCAACTCCACGTTGGCCTGATCGAACTCACTGGCGTGCAGGCTATGCACAGCGCTGTCTCGCGCAGCGGCGCGGCCACCCCAGAAGTCGATTTCGTAGCTGGCCGTGAGGTTGGCGTCATAGTTATTGACCGTCTTGTTGCTCTCGGTGGCGTCCAGGTCCGAGTTGCCGCTGCCGCGCAACAGTCTTTGACGGCTGGCGCTGAGGTTGAACTTCACCTCGGGCAGCAACGGTGCGCCGGCAATCACCGCTGTCGCCTGGGCCTGCCGCACCCGCGCCATGGCCGCAGCCACATCAAAGCTGTCACGGCGGGCCTGATCGATCAGGCGGTTCAGCGCAGGGCTGCCAAACTGCGTCCACCAACGCTGGTTGGTGGCCTGGTCGGCGTCGCGCTCGGCATATTGCCAGGCGGCGGGCGCGGCAATGCCGCTGTCGAGGGCAGGCGAGGTGCCGGCACAGGCAGTGAGCAACAGGCACAGGCTGAGCGTCGACAGGTGCGGTGCGATGGATCGTTTATTCACTGGTCAATGCCTTAACCGGATCGAGCCGGGCAGCTTTACGGGCCGGCATAAAGCCGAATACGACGCCGGTGACCAGCGCACAGCCAAACGCGCCGAACACCGCCACCAGGGAAAACTGCACCGCCACTTCGGCCAGCACCAGCACGCCGCCCACCAGCAATGCCAGGGCGATTCCGAACAGACCGCCGACCACCGAGAGCATCACCGCCTCGGTGAGGAATTGGCGCAGGATGTCGCTCTGGCGCGCCCCGGTGGCCATGCGGATGCCGATTTCGCGGGTGCGTTCGCGCACGGTCATCAACATGATATTCATCACGCCGATACCGCCCACCAGCAGGGAAATCGCGGCAATCGAGCCGAGCATCAGCGACAGGGTGTTCTGGGTCCGCGCTTCGGCCTGGATCATCGCGGCGTCGTTCGTCAGGTGGAAGTCGCGTTTGCCGCCGTGCAGCGTTTGCATAAGCTGACTGATGGCTTGCTCGGCCTCTTGCACCTTGCGCGCATCGGCGGCGGCAATGGCAACGTATTCGGGGTTATAGGTGCCGAACAGGCGCACGCTGGCGGCGGTATAGGGAATGGCGACACGGTCATCGCTGTCTTGCATGCCGGAGCTGGAGCCTTTTTCCGCCAACACGCCAATCACCTGGAAGGGCACGTTTTCGATCAGGATGTATTGGCCGATGGGGTCTAGCTGGCCTTTGAACAGCTTTTCGCGCACGCGATGACCGATCACCGCCACCGTGGCCCCGGCGCGCTCGTCGGCTTCGGTAAAGTAGCTACCCTCGGCCACTGGCCAGTTGAAGATGTCCGGGAAGTTGGTGTCGTTACCGCCCACATAGGCCATGTAATCGACGTTGCCGAAGCGAACACCGGCGTAGGTGCCGTTCACCGGCATGATGCGCTTGACCTGGGGCAATGTAGCCAATGCGGCCACATCATTGAGGGTCACGATACCTGGCGGTGTGCGCGGGTTAGGCGAAAAACCGCTCAGGTAGATGATGTTGGAGCCGAAGGCCGCCATCTGCGCCATGACCTGGCGCTTGCTGCCTTCGCCCACTGCCAGCATCACCACCACCGACGCCACGCCGATGATGATCCCCAGCAGCGTCAGCGCGGTGCGGAAGCGGTTGATCCACATCACCCGCCACGCCGCCTGCACCGCGTCCAGCAGCTCGGCTTTCCAGGCACCATTGTGTTCGGCGCCGTCGGCCAGGCGCTGGCGCAGGTCCACGGCTTGCAATGCGTCGCTGCCGGCCGTGACGGGCACGTGGGGGGGGCTCAACGCCGAATCGCTGATGATCAGGCCGTCGCTGATCTCGATGATGCGGTTGGCGTGCGCCGCGACTTCGCGGTCGTGGGTAATCAGGATAACCACGTGGCCCTGGCTCGCCAATTCATCCAGCAGCACCATCACCTCGGCACCGCTGTGGCTGTCGAGGGCACCGGTGGGTTCGTCGGCAAGGATGATATGCCCGCCGTTCATCAACGCACGGGCAATCGAGACGCGCTGCTGCTGACCACCGGAGAGCTGGTGCGGGCGGTTGTTGGTGCGATCGGCCAGGCCCAGGCGGGTCAGCAGAGCCTTGGCGCGGGCATGGCGTTCGGCAGCGCCGATGCCGGCATAGATCGCCGGCATCTCGACGTTTTCCTGGGCCGAGCCGGACGGGATCAGGTGGTAGCCCTGGAACACGAAACCAAAGGCTTCGCGGCGCAGCCAGGCCAGTGCGTCGCTGTCCAGGTGCGCGACGTTTTCCCCGGCGAACAGGTAGTCGCCCACGGTGGGGCGGTCGAGGCAACCGAGGATGTTCATCAGTGTGGATTTGCCGGAGCCCGAGGCGCCGACGATGGCAACGAACTCTCCTGCATGGATCGACAGGTCGATCCCGCGCAATACGTCGACCTGCGGGCTGTCGCCGCCGCCGTAGGATTTGCGGATGTTCTTGAGTTCGATCAGTGGCGTGGTCACATCAACCCCCGCTGCTGCTGGCGGGGCCGATCAACAGATGATCGCCTTCGTCCAGGCCATCCAACACTTCAACTCGCAGGCGGTCACTGATACCCAGCTGTACTTCTCGCTTCTGGATGGCACCGTTTTTGGTCACGACCCGCGCGATCTGCTTGTCGGTGCCTTGGCTGCCGAGCAGCGCTGCGACCGGGATGGTGAGAGCGTCCTTGACCTGGCTGGCTACGAAAAACACTTGGGTGGTCATTTCGGCCATCAGTGCATTGTCAGTGTTGTCCACATCCAGCAGTACGGTGTACAGCACTACGCGGCCACTACCGGTTTTGCTCGTGCTACTGGGGCTGCCACTGCCCTGGCTGGTTTCATTCAGCGGCTTGGGCGGTATCGGCAGGATCTGGCGCACGGTGCTGCTCCAGCGCCGGTTGCCGCCGGCGAGGGTAGTGAAATAGGCGCTCATGCCCGGTTTGACGTGGCCGATATCGGCTTCGGACACTTCGGCCCATACGGTCATTGGTGACAATTTGGCGATGCGCAGGATCAACGGCGTTTGTTGTTGGGCGTTGAGGGTTTGGCCGACTCGCGCATCTACCGCCACCACGGTGCCGCTCATGGGCGCGTAAATCCGCGTATAGCCCAGTTCGGCCTCGTCACTGCGCAGGCTGGCCTGGGCTTGGCGGATCTGTGCCTGGAACATATCGACACGGGCTTGGGTGGCACTCAGTTCGGCTTTGGCGGTTTGCACATCTTCTTCGCGGGTGGCGTTGCCTGCAACCAAGCGTTGCTGGCGCTGGTATTTCTGGCGTGCGAGTTCGTGCTGGGCTTTCTGTTCCTGCAACTGCGCCTTGAGGTTTTCAATGGAATAGCGGCTGGCGTCGAGCTTGGCCTGTTGCGTGGCGGGATCGATTTCCACCAGCAGATCGCCTTCCTTGACTTGATCACCAGCCTCCACATGGATCTTGCGAATCTGTCCGGACGCCTGGGCACCTACGTCCACATAACGGCGCGGTTGCAGGGTGCCCAGTGACGTAACGCTATTTTCAATGTCGCCGCGGGTTACGGTGACCGTGGGTAGGCTGTCGCGGCCCGACGGCAGCACTTGCCAGGCAGCCACCACAAGGATGGGGAGCAGGCACGCCAGCACAAGCAGGGCGCGTCGGGCAGGTCGAGGGCGTTTCATGTCTTGGTTCCAGCCAGGAGGTGTTGACCGCAGGAGCGGGGAGTTGACAGTTATACGAGGAAAATGCTCGGGAATTTAGGTTGTTACACATGTGGTAACAGCTCGTGCGACGAAAAAAAATGCACCGTTGGTGCAAGACTCCTTTAAAAGTAGATGAGAATTACTATAAATTGCACGCACTCAAACTGCCATCATCGATGGGCTCGCTCCTACACGGGCTGGCATCGTTAGCACCACGGCCATGGGGCCAGGAGTCATGTTGGAAAACTACTATCGCGAGCTGGTGTGTTTCCTGAACGCCAAGCTGGGCAACCGTCAGGTGGCCGAAGATGTGGTGCATGACGCTTATGTTCGGGTGCTGGAGCGTTCCAGCGACATCCCGATCGAACAGCCCCGCGCCTTCCTGTACCGCACGGCCTTGAACCTGGTGATCGACGGCCACCGGCGCAACGCCTTGCGTCAGTCCGAGCCTCTTGAGGTGCTGGACAGCGAAGAACGCTTCGCCCCCTGTTCACCCCACGCCAGTCATGACCACAACCAGCGCCTGGAGATGCTTGAGCGCGCCCTGGCCGAGTTGCCGGCGGCGTGTCGCGACAGTTTCCTGCTGCGCAAGCTCGAGGGCCTGTCCCATGTGCAAATCGCCGAGCGCCTGGGGATTTCCCGCAGCCTGGTGGAAAAACACATCGTCAACGCCATGAAGCATTGCCGGGTGCGTATGCGTGAGTGGGAAGCGCACTGATCGCCAGTTGGTTAAATTTTATTTCACTGTCCTCGTTTCCTATCAACATACGGCCTGTTGTTCAGGCCATGAAGGTATTCCCGCCCCACCGCCAAGGGGCTTATCCAGAGGACACTGGAATGACACAGGCAATTGCTTCGCCCGCGGTTCACGACCTGATCGGTATCGGCTTCGGCCCTTCGAACCTGGCGCTGGCCATCGCCCTGCAGGAGCGTGAAAAGGCCCAGGGCAAGCTGGACGTGCTGTTTCTCGACAAACAGGCCGACTACCGCTGGCACGGCAATACGCTGGTGACCCAAAGTGAGCTGCAGATCTCTTTCCTCAAGGACCTGGTGACCCTGCGCAACCCCACGAGCCCGTACTCCTTCGTCAATTACCTCAAGGCTCACGATCGCCTGGTGGACTTCATCAACCTGGGCACCTTCTACCCCTGCCGTATGGAGTACAACGACTACCTGCGCTGGGTGGCCGGGCAGTTCCAGGCCCAGGCCAACTACGGTGAGGAAGTGCTGGCCATCGAACCGATCCTGCATCAGCAGCAGGTGGAGGCCTTGCGCGTCATTTCCCGCGATGCCCAGGGCGAGCAGCATGTGCGTACCACCCGCTCGGTGGTGGTCAGCGCCGGCGGCACTGCGCGCATCCCCGAAGCGTTCAAGGCGCTCAAGGGTGACAGCCGCGTGTTCCACCATTCCCAGTATCTGGAGCGCATGGCGAGTCAGCCCTGCGTGGATGGCAAGGCCATGCGCATTGCGGTGATCGGCGGCGGCCAGAGCGCGGCAGAAGCCTTTATCGACCTCAATGACAGCTTCCCGTCGGTGCAGGTCGATATGATCCTGCGCGGCTCGGCGCTCAAGCCGGCCGATGACAGCCCGTTCGTCAACGAAGTGTTCTCGCCGGCGTTTACCGACCTGGTGTTCCAGCAAGTGGGGGCCGAACGCGAGCGTTTGGTCGCCGAGTACCAGAACACCAACTATTCGGTGGTGGACCTGGACCTGATCGAGCGCATCTACGGGATTTTCTACCGTCAGAAAGTTTCCGGCATCGCCCGCCAGGCGTTCCGCACCATGACCGTGGTGGAGAAGGCCACGCCCGGGCCGCTGGGTATCGAACTGGTATTGCGCAATAACGCCACGGGCGAAACCAGCGTCAACCACTACGACGCCGTGATCCTCGCCACCGGCTATGAGCGCCAGATGCACCGCGAACTGTTGGCGCCGCTGCAAGCCTACATGGGCGACTTCGAAGTGGCCCGCGACTACCGCATCGTCACCGACGAGCGCTGCAAGGCGGGTATCTACATCCAGGGCTTCAGCCAGGCCAGCCATGGCTTGAGCGATACCTTGCTGTCGGTGCTGCCGATTCGGGCCGATGAGATTGCGGCGTCGTTGTATGAGAACGATCGAAACCGTGACAAGGGCCGTTCGGTGCAGGACCTGCTCCTGGCAACCGCCAGCTGATCTGCCCCTCCTACAGACGGCACTTGTGACAACGTGCGGCTATTGGTACTGTACAAAAAACCAGTATCGGTAGCCCGTCATGCAGTTGATCGAAAAACTCAGCATCCTCGCCGACGCCGCCAAGTACGACGCGTCGTGCGCCAGCAGCGGCGCGCCCAAGCGCAGCTCCGAGGGCAAGGCGGGGTTGGGTTCCACCGACGGCATGGGCATCTGCCACAGCTACACGCCCGATGGCCGTTGCGTGTCGCTGCTCAAGGTGTTGCTTACCAACTTCTGCCTTTACGACTGCCAGTATTGCGTCAACCGCCGTTCCAGCGACGTGCCCCGTGCGCGTTTCAGCCCGGAAGAGGTGGTCACCCTGACCCTGGATTTCTACAAGCGCAATTGCGTCAGCGGGCTGTTTCTCAGCTCCGGCATCATCCGTTCGTCGGACTACACCATGGAGCAATTGGTGCGGGTCGCCAAACTGCTGCGCGAAGAGCATGACTTTCGCGGCTATATCCACCTCAAGACCATTCCCGATGCGGATCCTGCATTGATTGCCGAGGCTGGTCGCTATGCCGATCGCCTGAGCGTGAATATCGAACTGCCCACCGAGGCCAGCCTGCAGACCCTGGCGCCGGAGAAGCAGATTGTGTCGATCAAGCAGGCGATGCAGACCATCTACACCGGCGAGCAGGCGGTGTTCAACGAGCCTCGCGCCCCGCGTTTCGCCCCGGCCGGGCAGAGCACGCAGATGATCGTCGGCGCCGACGACACCGATGACAGCACCATCCTCCACGGTGCCGAGGCGTTGTATGGCAATTTCAAGCTGCGCCGCGTGTACTACTCGGCGTTCAGCCCCATCCCCAACAGCCCGAAAAGCGTGCCCCTGGCCGCGCCGCCGTTGATGCGCGAGCACCGCTTGTACCAGGCCGACTTCCTGCTGCGCAGCTACGGTTTCAGCGCCAGGGAGCTGTTTGCCGGCCCCGGCCACCTGGCCCTGGATATCGACCCCAAGCTGGCCTGGGCCCTGGAGCATCGCGAAGTGTTCCCCCTGGACCTGAACCGCGCAGAGCCCACCCTGATTGCGCGCATCCCCGGTATTGGCCTGCGCACCACCCAACGCCTGGTGGACCTGCGCCGCGAGCGCAAGATCCGCTTCGAAGACCTGGCGCGCATGCGCTGCGTACTGGCCAAGGCCAAACCGTTCTTCATCACCAGTGACTACCACCCGCAACAGGCCGACAGCACCAGCGTGTTACTGCGCGAACAATTGCGCGACCGTCCGCAACCGCAACAGATGGGGTTGTGGGGATGATCAGCCTGGAATGCGACAACCTGTTCAGCACTTGGCGCGAACAGGCGCGCTGGCTGCTCAGCCATCAGGTCGACCCCAGCCAGGTGAGCTGGGGCGAGGCGCAAGCAGCTGACCTGTTCGCTACCGATGAGTCGATCCCGTCAGGGTTGGGGCCCTTCCAGGCACGGATTCCCAAGGCGCTGTTGGAGTTGCTGGAATCTGCCGCCTGTTATCACGGTGATCAACGCTGGAGCCTGCTGTATGAAGTGCTGTGGCGGGTCAGCCACGGTGATCGCACCGCGATGCTGGCGGGGGACAAGCTGGGCAGCGAGTTGCAGCGACGCATCAAGCAAGTCAGCCGCGAGGCCCATCACCTGCATGCGTTTGTGCGCTTTATCGCGCTGCCGGACGGGGCCGGGCCGGAACTGCCGGAGTACGTGGCCTGGCATGAGCCGGCCCATGACATTCTCAAGAGCGCCAGCGAGCATTTTATCGGGCGCATGGGCCGCCATCGCTGGATGATCGCCACGCCACTGGATGGGGTGTATTACGACGGCGAGCAGTTGATTCATCAACGCCAGTGCCCCGAGGCCTGGCAGCAACTGGCGCAGACAGTCGAAGACCCCCACAGCGCGATGTGGTTGACCTACTACAGTCACATCTTCAACCCGGCGCGGCTGAATCCCAAGGTGATGGAAGGGCACTTGCCCAGCCGCTTCTGGAAGAATTTGCCGGAGGGCAAGTTGATCCCGGGGCTGATCAGCGAGGCGCGTACGGGCAAGCAGAAGGATGGGCAGGCGAAGCTGGTGGGGGCAAGGCCTGGTAAGAAAATCTTAAGTGGGCATGGCTAAAAATGTGGGAGGGGCGGTGCGACGATTCGACTTGCTCCCGATAGCGGTAGGTCAGTGATAGATGAGCTGACTGACACACTGCTATCGGGAGCAAGCCCCCTCCCACATTTGTTCTTCTGTGACTGGGGTAAGGGGCTCAGGCCAGTTCGGTGGCGGTGTTCTTGACCACCGCAAGCTCCGGATGCGCCACCAACTTATCAATGTGCAACTCATCATTGTTCAACCAGATCTCCGTCAGCACCCGATAATGCTCCATATCCCGGCAGCGCATACGCAGGCTGTAGTCGAACGGCCCGCTGATCAACTGGCATTCGAACACCTGCGGGCAGGCTTTGACGCAGGCTTCGAAGGCCTTTTGCGCCGAGCGCCCGCTCTGGTTGGACAAGGCCACCAGCACCAGCAGCGACAGCCCTGGTGAGACCATCTGCACATCGATGATCGCCCCATACCCACGGATCACCCCGCGTCGCTCCAACTTGCGCACCCGCTCCAGGCATGGCCTGGGGGTCAGGTGCACCAGCGACGAGAGTTTTTCATAGGTGATGCGCCCCTGGTGCCTGAGCACATCGATGATCGCCTCGTCGATGCGATCCAGCGCAGGGGAGGAGTGGGGTCCGTTGGCCTTGGTATCCATGGGTTCACTTCAAACGGTTGGAAAGAAATTGCTGCAAGCGTTCGCTGTTGGGGTGGTCGAGGATCTCGGCGCCGCCGTGTTCCTCGACTCGGCCCTGATGCAGGAACAGCACTTGGCTGGACACCTGGCGGGCAAAGCCCATTTCGTGGGTGACCATCAGCATGGTACGGCCTTCCTCGGCCAACGTCTGTATGACTTTGAGTACTTCGCCTACAAGTTCCGGGTCGAGGGCTGAGGTCGGTTCGTCGAACAGGATAATCTCCGGCTCCATCGCCAATGCCCGCGCAATTGCCACACGCTGCTGCTGACCACCCGAGAGGAACGCCGGGTATTGATCCGCCACGCGACCTGGCAAGCCGACTTTGTCCAGGTACAGGCGCGCACGTTTTTCCGCCTCGGCGGCGCTCACATTCAGCACCCGGCGCGGGGCCATGGTGATGTTTTCCAGCACCGTCATGTGACTCCACAGGTTGAAGTGCTGGAACACCATGGCCAGGCGCGTGCGCAGGTTTTGCAGTTGTGCCTGGTGCGGCGCGCGGGTGCCGGCGCGGCCTTGCTGCATTTCGATGCTGATACCGTCCAGGGTGATGACCCCGGCGTCCGGCTGTTCAAGAAAGTTGATGCAACGCAGCATGGTGCTTTTGCCCGAGCCGCTGGCGCCGATCAGGCTGATCACATCGCCTTGACGGGCATTGAGGGACACACCTTTTAGCACTTCGTGTTCGCCGTAGCGTTTGTGAATGCCTTCGACTTGAAGCTTGATGGCGGCAGTTGCAGTTTCGACAACCGGTACATCCACCGGATAAACGGCCAGGGCCTGCGCGGACTGATTCATGGGTTAGCCTCGGGTAGGAACAAGAAAACGCATCCAGCGACGTTCGGCCAGCCGAAACAGGCCCACCAGTGCAAAGGACAGCAGCATGTAGAGCAGGGCGGCGATACCAAACGCCTGAAAGGTCAGGAAGGTTTCGGCATTCGCATCGCGGGCGACCTTGAGGATGTCGGCAACGGTGGCGGTAAACGCCAGTGACGTGGCGTGCAGCATCAGGATCATTTCATTGCTGTAGGCCGGCAATGCGCGGCGCAATGCGGCGGGTACCACCACGAACAGATTCAGCCGCCAGCCGTGCAGGCCATAGGCGCGTGCCGCTTCGATTTCGCCGTGGGGAATATTGCGGATCGCCCCGGCGAAGATCTCCACGGTGTAGGCACAGGTGTTGAGCACAAACGCCAACAAGGTGCAGTTCAGCGCATTGCGGAAAAACTGGTTGAGCAGGGCGTTGTCCTGCACCACCTCCAGGCTGTACAGCCCGGTGTAGCAAATCAGCAACTGGATATACAGCGGCGTGCCGCGGAACAGGTAGGTGTAGACCTCCACCGGCCAGCGCAGCCAAACGTGCTGCGAAACCCGCGCCAGTGCCAGGGGGATCGACAGGCAAAAACCGAGCACCACCGAGATGATGAACAGCCACACGGTCATGGCGACGCCGGACAAGCCGCTGCCATCGCTGAACAGGTAGGCCAGGCCGTATTGCTGGAACAGTTCGATCATCGCGCCATCCCCTTGATGCCCAGGTTATAGCGCCGTTCGAGGCGCTTGAAGATGCGGTTGGAGAGGGTAGTGATCAGCAGGTACACCAGGCCCGCGAGGATCAGGAAGTAAAGTGGCTCGCTGGTGGACTTGCCGGCGTTTTGCGCGGCCTTGACCAGGTCTGACAGGCCGATGATCGACACCAGCGCCGTGGACTTGAGCAGCACCAGCCAGTTATTGCCCAGGCCCGGCAGGGCAAAACGCATCAGTTGTGGGAACAGCACCAGGTGGAAGCGCTGCCAGCGGCTCAGGCCATAAGCCGTCGCGGCTTCCAACTGGCCCACCGGTACGCTGAGGATCGCGCCACGGAAGTTCTCGGTGAAATACGCGCCGTAGATAAATCCCAGGGTGACCACCCCGGCGGTGAACGGGTCGATTTCAAAGTACTCCCAGCCGAACACTTCAGTCAGGTCGTTGAGCCACAGTTGCAGGCTATAGAAGATCAGCAGGATCAACACCAGGTCCGGCACGCTGCGGATCAGCGTGGTGTAGAGCGTGGCAGGTACGCGCAGCCATCTGGCGCTGGATAGCTTGGCGCCGGCGGCGACCAGGCCCAGGGTTAGGCTCAGGGCCAGGGCGAGGAAGGCCAGCTTGAGCGTCATCCAGGCACCCTGGGCCAGCATCGGGCCGTAGCCTTGCAGGTTGAGGAGTTCGTTCATGGGAAGATCTCTAAAAGGCACACACACTATCTTTGTGGGGAACCGATTTGTGTGGGAGGGGGGCTTGCTCCCGATAGCGGTGGTTCAGTCAATATTTTCAATGACTGACCACTGCTATCGGGAGCAAGCCCCCCTCCCACAAAAGCTGCATCCACAGGGAGGTCGATGGCTTAGTTATTCGTTGTAGATATCTTGATCGCCGAAGTATTTCTTCTGGATCTGCGCGTAAGTGCCATCGGCCTGGACGGCGGCGATGCCTTTATTGATCAGCTCACGCAGTGCCTGGTCGTTCTTGCGCAGGCCCATGGCGATGTCCAGCGGCAGGGTCGGGTCCTTGAAGGCCGGGCCGGTCTTGAAGTCGGCGCCTTCGGGCTTGGACAGGAAGTTGAGCTGGGCTTCGAGTTTGTCGGTCAGGGTGGCGTCGAGGCGCCCGTTTTGCAGGTCGGCGTAGTTCTGCTCTTGAGACTGGTACGCCTTGATCTGCGCACCCAGCCTGGCCAGGTGCGCTCGGGCGTAGGCTTCCTGCAGCGAGCCTTGCAGCACGCCGACCTGCTTGCCCTTGAGCGATTCCGGGGTATCGCCGAAGTCGGCGCCTTTGCGCGTGATCACCGAGGTGGGGCTGAGGAACAGGCGATCGGTAAAGTCGATGACTTTTTCGCGAGCCGGGGTCACGGCCATGGAGGACATGATGGCGTCGAACTTGCGCGCACGCAGGGCCGGGATCATGCCGTCGAATTCATTGTGCACCCAGGTGCATTTCACTTCGAGCTTGGCGCAGATGGCGTTGCCCAGTTCAATATCGAAGCCTTGCAGGCTGCCGTCGGCGGCCACGGATTCGAAGGGTGGGTATTCGGGGAACACGCCAAAACGGATTTCTTTCCAGTCCTGGGCGTGGGCGGCGGTGGCGCACAGAGGCAACAGCAACGCAGCGAAGAGTGATCGCAGTGGAGTCATGTGGAGGTCCCTATATTTTGTAATTGATGTCAGGGCAGTGAATAACTGGGAGCAGAGAATGCTTCATGATGGTGCGTTTTTTGTGTCGTTTACCCCCTGCACAAAGCGCAAATTGCGCTGTTAAAACCGACAATGCAGCGCAATCGGCTGTTGCGCCCGCCGAATCGGCTTTTAATCCAGCAAAGTCCGGCCCGCCCTCAACGCAAAGCGGCAGGCCAGAGCGGTCTCAGGCGCGCTTTTTGTGCTGTGCGACCGGCTGCCGGGCCAGGCGGGCAAACAGGTCTTTGGGGTCAGCCAGGTCGGGTACCAGTTCCAGCTCGCTGCCCACGTCCAACGCCTTGGCGACGTCCAGTACATAGCGCAGGGCCGAGTAGTCTTCGATGGCAAACCCCACCGAGTCGAACAGGGTGATCTGGCGCGCATTCTCGCGGCCGGGCTTCTGGCCGCTGATCACTTGCCACAACTCGGTCACCGGCGAATCCTCAGGCATGTGCTGGATCTCACCTTCGATGCGGCTTTGCGGTTCGTACTCCACGATCACCCGGGCACGTTCGACGATGCGCCGGTCCAGCTCGGTCTTGCCCGGGCAATCGCCACCCACGGCATTGAGGTGCATACCCGGTTCGATCATCTCGTCGGTGAGGATGGTTGCATAAGCCTTGTCGGCAGTGACGGTGGTGACGATATCCGCGCCTTTGACCGCGTCGGCCACGCTGTCAGCCAGGATCACCTTGATCGCCGGGAACGCCTTGAGGTTGGCGGCGAGTTTGGCGGTGGCCTTGGCGTCGATATCGAACAGGCGAATTTCGTTAATGCCAAGCATGGCGTAGAAGGCCAGGGCCTGGAATTCGCTTTGGCAGCCGTTGCCGATCAACGCCATGCTGCGGCTGTTGTCGCGCGCCAGGTAGCGGGCGACCAGGGCCGAGGTGGCAGCGGTGCGGATGGCGGTAGTCAGGGTCATTTCCGCCAGCAGCACGGGTTTGCCGGTATCCACATCGCCCAAGGCGCCAAAGGCCATCACGGTCAGCATACCGGCCAGGGTGTTTTTCGGGTGGCCGTTGACGTATTTGAACGCATACAGCGAGGCGTCCGAGACGGGCATCAACTCGATCACGCCATCCGGTGAATGGTTGGCCAGGCGTGCGCATTTCTCGAAGTCCTGCCAGCGCAGGTAGTCGGCACGGATGTACTCGGCCATCTCGGTGATGCAGGTTTGCAAACCTTTTTGCGAAACCAGGTAGCTGAGGTCGTTGACGTCGATATAACGGGTCATGGCAAGACTCCTTATTGAAATGAGGGGCGGATCGGCAGATGCACTTCGGCCAACATGCAACGGGCACTGCCGCCGCCGATGCGTTCGATGTTGTCGATATTCACCACCAATGGTCGCGTATGGCGCTCCACCTGCTGGCGCTGCGCCGGTTGCAACGCGCGCCAGGCGCTGGCAGACATCACTAGCAATGGCTGGCCGTCACGGTCGTGGACTTCGAGCATGTTGCCGGCGAAGGCCTCCAACTGGTCGAAGTCGAGGGCGAGGATGTCCTTGCCGGTGTCGCGCAGTGAGCGTTCCAGGACCAGGCGCTCGCGCTCGTCGGGCAGGGCTTGCAGGCACACCACTGCGAGGTCGCGACCGACGCTCATCATCACGTTGCTGTGGTAGATCGGTGCGTGGTGGCGGTCCAGGGCGTGGAACACGCAGAGTTGGTAGTCCAGACGTTCGGCAAACTGGTGCAGCGCCGCGTGATGGGTGCGCCCGGAGTGGCAGGCGTAGCTGATGCGGTGCTGGCGGTCGAGCACCATGCTGCCGGTGCCTTCGAGGAAGATGTCCTGTTGTTCCAGGTGGCTGAGGTCGATGGTGGTGTTGATCGCAAAGCGCTGCTCCAGAACTTGCAGCACGCCTTTGTTGCGCTCCAGCCGTCGGTTCTGGCCTTGCATGGGGTAAAGCACCAGGCTGCCGTCGGCGTGGCTGCTCCACCAATTGTTGGGGAAGATCGAGTCCGGGGTGTGAGGTGCCGGGGTGTCCTGCACCACCAGCACTTCCACGCCGTGGCTGCGCAGGGTGTCGACATAGCCGTCGAATTCTTCCAGCGCTTTGTGCTGTGCACTGAGCGGGTCCGGCGGCGGGCGTTGAAAACGGTTGTTGATCGCGGTATCCGGGTTGAAGGCAAAGCGCGCCGGGCGAATCATCAGGACGGTGTTGGTGGTTTGCATGGGGGCACGGGTCCATGGGGGATCTTGTGACGCTATTTTGTGCCATAGGGGGGGAGGATCCCGGCTGAAACAGCGGGGCGGCTCAGCCGGGAAAGCTGAAAAGGTGGATAAGGCAGCTGAATCGGCTGCCGGATTGAAATGTGCTCAGATGTGGGAGCATAGGTATCTACACATCTTTTGGTACGGCGCTGTACCTGTGGCGAGGGAGCTTGCTCCCGTGACGACCTGTCAGTCGCCGAATCTATATCTGATGTGCTTAGGTCCAAATGTGGGAGGAGTGGTGCGACGATTCGATTTGACCCCGAAGGCGGCCTGACAGCCGGCCAGAATGTTGGACTTTGATCGAGTACATATCCGTTATTTAGGTAACGGCTGCTATGGGTTCCGCTTTTACAGCGGGTCACTTTCGAAAAGCGCGAAAGTAACCAAAGCGCTCTTGCCCCACCACTCGGCACCTCGCCTGGGCTCGGTGTGCCCGTAATCCGCCATGGATTTGGGGGGTAAACCGGCATCCCTGCCGGTTTACCCCCCAAATCCCTGTCGAATTCCGGCCAGCGTGGTTTGACGGGGCGCCTAAGATCAAAAGCAGATCAAGATCAAGAGCGGCTCGCTTTGCATCGTGGTTACGGTCGGCAGCTACAACGTTGTGTAGATATCTATGATGTGGGAAGGCAACCTGCTCAATAGCCGTTACCTGTCACGCCACCATAATGATCTTCGACACCAACTCCACCACGGTCTTGGCCTGCAATTTCTTCATCAACCGCGCCCGGTGCACCTCCACCGTGCGGTGGGAAATCGCCAGGCGCAGGGCGATTTCCTTGGACTTGAAACCATTGACGATGTGCATGGCGATTTCCCGCTCCCGCGGCGTGAGGTCGCCGGTGCCCTGATGCAGGCGGTCCAGGCGTTCGAAGTGCCAGATCATCAGCTTGAACGGGTCTTTGGGGGTGAGGGTGTAGCCGTGGGACTTGGCCCAGAACACTTCGCCATTGTGGTGCTGCATGAAGCGCTCATCGGAATAAAAGCCGTTGTCGCTGTCGAGCAGCCAGTCATGGCTACGCTTGCCGATGGCATGGTAGTCGGCCTGGGACGGGTAGATCAGAAGGGTCAACTGATTGACCAGCGCCTGGCGTGTATAGCCGAACAGCTTCAGGAAGGCATCGTTGCAGTCGAGTATTACGCGGTCGCTGGTGACGATCTGCGGGGCAGGGGACAGCTTGAACGCCAGGCGTTCGAGGTCGGGAAATTGCTGTGCAAACGCGTTCATGGGGCATCCTGCCTCGTTGTTCAATGCCCTGGTGCGCTACTTACCCATGTAAGTAGTTACACGAATTGGCGCGGGACCAGGGGTGGGTCATTGTAAGTAAAGTCCGGATCAAGAACAGAAGAAATTGATTATGCCTGCTGATTGCGTCTCCATTGTTGCCGCTGGTCACTCCCGATTTGGTCGCCTGGAAGGCACCACGCTGGAAGACCTGATCGTCCAGGTTACCCGTGAAGCCCTGAGTGACGCTGCGATTGATGCGTCGCAAATCGACGCGCTGTTCCTGGGGCATTTCAACTCTGGGCTGGTGCCCGACGGCTTTGCCGCTTCGTTGCTGTTGCAGGCCGACCCCGGGCTGCGCTTCAAACCTGCCACCCGCTGCGAAAACGCCTGCGCTTCGGGTTCGGCGGCGATCCAGGCGGGAGTCAATGCGATTCTCTCCAGCAGCGCCGAGTTGGTGCTGGTGGTGGGCGCCGAAAAGATGACTCACACCAGCACCGCCGCGGTCACCCAAGCCCTGGCCGGCGCCGGCTATCAGAACGACCCGGCCGAAGCCGGCCTGAGTTTCCCGCAATTGTTCGGCCGCGCCGCCCGCCAATACGCCGAGCGCTACCACTGCCCGCTGGGCTCGATGGCGGCCATCGCCACCAAAAACCACTCCAATGCCATGGCCAACCCGCTGGCGCAGATGCATCGGGAGATGAATTTCGAGCACTGCAACAACGTGTCCCAGAGCAACCCGTTCGTGGCCGACTCCCTGCGCCTGACGGACTGTTCGCTGATCAGCGACGGCGCCGCTGCGATCATCCTGGCGTCACCTAAACGTGCGCGGGCGTTTCGCCGCGAGGTGCAGATCCGGGCGATGACCCAGGTCAATGACACCTTGCCCATCGCCCAGCGCGACATCCTCGCCTTTGAAGGCCCGCAACGAGCGATCCATGCAGCGCTGCGCGCAGCGAATGTGACCCTGGCAGACCTGAGTTTCGCCGAGGTGCACGACTGTTTCACCATTGCCGAGCTGCTGATCTACGAAGCCATGGGCCTGGCGCCCAAAGGCGAAGGGCATCGCGTGCTCGACAGCGGCGTGGTGCGTGCCGGCGGGCGCTTGCCGGTCAACCTTTCCGGCGGGCTCAAGGCCAAGGGGCATCCGGTCGGTGCAACGGGGGTGTCCATGCACGCCTTGGCGTTCCGGCAATTGACCGGGGAACCGATTGGCCTGGCGGTGCCCAACCCGGAGTTCGGCCTGGTGTTCAACATGGGCGGCATGGCGGTGGCCAACTACGCATCGGTCCTGCAGGCACGCCGGAGCTGAGCCATGAACATTGCCAACTGGCTGCACGACACCCAGCGTCGGGCCCCGCAACGCCCGGCGCTGTTCAACGGCACCACCCAAGTGGCCGACTACGCCACCTTCGCCGCCCACGTGCGCCAACGCGCCGCGCACCTGGTGGACCAGCACGGCCTGGTGCCGGGGGACGCGGTGGCGCTGCTGATGAAAAACAGCTGCGACTATCTGGAATTGCTCTATGCCATCTGGTGGATGGGCGCCGTGGCAGTGCCGATCAATGCCAAACTGCATCCCAGCGAAGCGGCGTGGATTGCCGATAACGCCGAGGCACGCTTGATCTTTACCGATGGCGGCCGGGTGTTTTCATCACGGGATTTGCCCCCGCGCTGCAAGGAGCTGGACGGCCACCTCTTACCTCCCAACACTGGCTGGCCAACCCTGGAACAACCGGTGCCACGCCACGACCAGGACCTCGCCTGGCTGTTCTACACCTCCGGCACGACAGGGCGCTCCAAGGGTGTGATGCTGTCCCACGGCAACCTGGTCGCCATGTCGCTGTGCTACGCCACAGATGTCGATGCGGTCAGCGCCGACGATGCGGCAGTGTATGCCGCGCCGATGTCCCACGGTGCTGGCCTGTATAACTTCATCCATGTGCGCTGCGGCGCACGCCATGTGGTGCCGGCCTCCCATGGCTTCGACGCCGCCGAGCTGTTCGGGCTGGCCGAGCAGGTGGGCAATGTGTCGCTGTTTGCCGCGCCGACCATGGTCAAGCGCATGGTCGAGCAGGCACGGCGCCAGGATTATCACGGCGCTGGCATCAAGACCATCGTGTATGGCGGCGGCCCGATGTACCTGGCCGATCTGCGTGAAGCCGCCGACACCTTCGGGCCGCGCCTGGTGCAGATCTACGGTCAGGGCGAGAGCCCCATGACCATCAGCGTGTTGCCCCGTGCAGTGATTGCCGATCGCCAACGCCCCGACTGGGCCAGCCTGGCCGCTTCGGTGGGCCACGCGCAGTCCTGTGTGGAAATCCGTATTCTCGATACTGCGCACCAGCCTTTGCCCACCGGTGAGCGCGGCGAAATCGCGGTGCGTGGCGCCACCGTGATGCAAGGCTACTGGCGCAACCCGCAGGCCACTGGCCAAACCTTGGTGGACGGCTGGCTGCTGACCGGTGATATCGGCTATCTCGACGCGGCCGGCTATCTGACCCTGACGGATCGCTCCAAGGACGTGATCATCAGCGGCGGCAGCAACGTCTACCCGCGTGAAGTCGAGGAAGTGCTGGCCCAGCATCCGCAGGTGTTTGAAGTGTGCGTGGTGGGCGAGCCGGACGCTCAGTGGGGCGAGTCGGTGGTGGCGTTTGTGGTGACGCGCAGCGGCCAGCCCCTGGATGAGGGTGAACTCACCGCCTGGTTCCTGGCGCGCATGGCCTCGTTCAAGAAACCGAAAAAATATGTGTGGCGCAGCGACTTGCCCAAGAACAGCTACGGCAAGATTCTCAAGACCGACTTGCGGCAGTGGTTGAAAGCAGCGAGTATCGCCGCGCTTTGACATGGATCGATAATCAGACAAGGAGTCCCCACGATGGGCAATCCCGCACAAGACACTGTCCGCAAGCGCCGCCGAGCGTTTCTGGGCGCCACCTCGGGCCACTTGATCGAGTGGTACGACTACGGCGTCTATGGGTTTCTCGCGGTCTATATCGGCCAGGCGTTCTTCGTCTCCGATGACCCCACCACCAGCCTGCTGGCCAGCTTCGCCGCGTTTGCCCTGAGCTTCTTTATCCGCCCTCTGGGTGGGCTGTTCTTCGGCCCGCTGGCAGACAAGATCGGCCGGCGCAAAACCCTGATCATGGCGCTGGTGATGATGACCGGTTCCACGGTGATGCTGGGGTTGTTGCCGACCTACGCCAGCCTGGGCATCGCCGCGCCGATCCTGCTGATCCTGGTGCGCTGCGTGCAGGGCTTCTCGGCGGGCGGCGAAATCGGCACGGTCACCAGCTTTATCTCCGAATACGCAGGGCCCGGTCGCCGCGGCTTCGCCACCTGCTGGTTGATGGTCACCGCTGTGCTCGGCCTGTTGCTGGGCGGCGCCGTGGCCAATGGCATGACCTGGGTGCTGGGCGCCGAGGTCATGCAGGAATGGGCCTGGCGCGTACCGTTCCTGATCGCTGCGCCCCTGGGCTTTATCTCCATGTACATCCGCCTCAAGCTTGAAGACAGCCCCGAGTTTTTAGCCCTGCAACGCGCCGGGCAAACCTCGCGGGCGCCGCTGCGGGAGGTCTGGCAGTGGAAGCGCGCGATTGCTCTGGTGTTCTTTATCATCACCTTGCACAGCTCGATCTTCTACCTGGTGCTGACCTTCGCCTCGACCTACATGGCCAAGATCCTCAAGTTCGACAGCGGCACCACCTTGCTCTACGTGTTCGTTGCCAGTTTCTCGGCCGCCTTCGTGATGCCGTTTGGCGGGGCATTTACCGATAAATACGGGCGCAAGCCGTTCCTGATGGTGATCGGCACGTTGGCGACCCTGGCGATGTTCTGGCTGTTCAAGTCGGCGCCCACCGCGACCCCGGCGTCGTTCTTCGCACCGTTGATGGCGGTGGCGATTCTGTTCGGGCTGTATGCGTCGTCGACCTACGCGTTGATGAGTGAGCTGTTGCCGACGCGGATTCGTTCCACCGGGATTGCAGTGGCATACAACGTGCCAGTGGCGGTGTTTGGCGGCAGTGCGCCGTTGATTTCCACCTGGTTGATCAAGGTGACCGGGGACATTACTTCGCCGTGGTACTTCTACGTGGCCACCGGAGTGGTGTCGTTGGTGGCATTGGTGGTGTTGCGCAAGGAGGATTTTGTCGCCAGCGGTCATTCGGCGCTTGTGCCCGCCGATGTGGGAGGGGACTTGCTCCCGAAGACGGCCTCATAGTCGACGCTTATCCAACTGATGCAGCACGATCCAAAAAAGGTGGCCAGCCGTTGTTGTGATGAGGATGGGTCATTTCCAATGAATTGACCCAAGGTTTTGGCGATGAGCTATACCTTAATCGGTTCGATGCTCGCACACCGCCTTAATCAATGATCAACAAGGAAGAGACCACTATGAGCGATGTTCAACTGATCACCAGCGTATCCATTCAAAGCCTCACCGAGCTGTTGCAGGAAGCCGGGTATCGGGTCAACCAGTCTGAGCAGAACGGCGTTGTGCAATTGCTCAGCGCCAGTCAGGGCATCGGTTTTGCCGTGCGCTTTGGCAACCCGGCGGCCGAGCAGGGCAGTTATGTGGACTTTACCTACAGCTGCGCCCTGCGGGTGCAGGGTGAATTGCCCGAGGGGCTGGCTCAGGTGTGGAATGCCTCGCGGCGCTTTGCGCGGTTGTCGGTGCAGGGTGAGTTTCTGTTGATGGAGATGGACGTGGTGGTGGCCGGTGTCGGCGCTTCGCATCTGCGTAGCCAGTTGGAACTGTGGGACCGCCTGTTGCAGGAATTTATCGTCTACCTGCGCGAATACAGCCAGCAAGCCGCGCAGTTGCAGGCCCAGGCCGCAGCCGCGCCGCTCAGTGAGAGTGCATCCGCCTGATTAAATGTGGGAGGGGGCAAGCCCCTCCCACAGGTACATCGTTCACACTGGGGGTGCAGTAACATACCGAAAACAGAGTGAAGTGCGATGCTCGCCACCCGTTTGACCCTGATCTGCCACGCCATCACCCCCCTGCAAAAACATGGGCGTTTTCCCGACGATGAGTCCGTCTCGATGGACTGGCAAAGTGCTGCTTGCTCCCTGGCCGGACGCTACAAAAAACAGCCACGCCTGCTCTGCGGCCCCGAAGCCAGGGCCCGCCAGACAGCCGGCTTGTTCGGCGCCCACGCCGAGGTTGAAGTGGCGTTGCGCGATGTTGATCTCGGTTCATGGAAAGGCCAGGACATCAGCCAACTCGATAGCCAAGAATTAAAGGCCTGGAGCGCCGACAGCACCCGCGCACCCCATGGCGGCGAGTCGGTGGATCAGCTCTGTGCGCGTGTGGGCCAATGGCTCGCATCGCTCGAAACCCACCCTGGCCATACAGTCGCCGTGACCCACCCGTTCGTGATTCGCGCCGCGATGCTCTCCGTCATGCAGTTCCCGGTCTCGATGTTCTATCGGATCGACGTCGACCCCCTGTCGGCCACTGAGTTGCGCTTCAATGGCGTGTGGCGCCTGCGCCTGGAAACTCACGCCTGACGTGCAGATCATGGCAAAATCAACGCCCCGCACTGAGAGCACCCCATGAAACGCATCCTGATCATCGGCATTGGCGCCGGCAACCCTGACTACATCACGATGCAGGCCGTGAAGGCGCTGAACCGTACCGACGTGTTCTTCCTGATGGACAAGGGCCAGAGCAAGGACAAGCTGATCGACCTGCGCCGTGAGATCTGCCAGACCTACATCACCGAGCCCGGCTACCGTTTTGTCGAGGCCGATTGCCCTGAGCGCGTACGCGGTGACATCGACTACACCACCGCCGTGCAGGACCTTAACCGCGATAAGCAGCACACCTTCGAGCGCATGATCAACGAAGAAATGGCCGACGGTGAATTGGGGGCGTTCCTGGCCTGGGGGGATCCTGCGCTGTACGACAGCACGATCCGCATCCTGCAGGCGATTCTTGCCAGTGGCCGCTGTGTGTTCGAGTTTGAAGTGATCCCCGGTATCACCAGTGTGCAAGCGCTGGCGGCGCAGCATAAGGTGCCGCTCAACCGTATCGGCAAGTCCATCGAAATCACCACTGGGCGCCGGTTGGCGGCGGGGCAGGCGAGTGATGCCGATACCCTGGTAGTAATGCTCGACGCCGAAGATTCCTACCGCAGCGTGGCGGATCAGGACCTGGATATTTACTGGGGCGCCTACCTGGGCACGCCTGACGAAATCCTGATCAGCGGTAAAGTGGCCCACGTGGCGCAAGAGATTGAACGGGTACGCAAGGCGGCGCGCCTGGAAAACGGCTGGATCATGGACACCTATTTGTTGCGCAAACCCTGAGGTAAATCCGATGCTCAAACAGCTTGCCCTCGCATTGGCCCTGGTGGCCGGCGCCGTTCATGCCGATACCGGCTTGCACACCGACTTGCCGTTGTCCTACCTGGAACAAACCCAGAGCGATGCGCGCAACCAGCCGCTGGTGATCTTCCTGCATGGTTTTGGCAGCAACGAGGAAGACCTGTTTGGTATCAAGGACGCGTTGCCATCCACCTGGACCTACCTGTCAGTGCGTGCGCCGCTGCCGGTGGAACCGCACGGTTATCGTTGGTTTACCAAGACTGATGAGCCTGAGTACAACGGCGAGACCGATGAACTGTTCAGCAGCGCCCGACTGATTAAGGACTTTGTGGTCAAGGCTACCGCCAAGTACCACACCCAAAGTGATCGGGTATTCCTGGTGGGGTTCAGCCAGGGCGCGATCATGTCTTACGAGGTGGCCTTGCGTGAACCCGAGTTGGTACGCGGTATCGCCGCGCTCAGTGGCAGCGTGCTACCGGTACTCAGGTCTGCGCTGAAGCCTGATGCGTCCATGGGCAAACTGGCGATTTTTATCGGCCATGGCACTCTGGACCAGGCGCTGCCCTTCAGCTCGGCCACGCAGGCAGATAAGGTGCTGGTGGGGTTGGGGCTCAAGCCGGAGTTTCATGAATACCCGGGGATGAATCACACGATCAGCGAAGCGGAAGTGCAGGACTTGAAAGCCTGGCTAGAGAAAAGCTTGAAGTGAAATGCAGTAAAAAATGTGGGAGGGGCGGTTACTTGCCGCCCGTAATCTGCTTCACCAATGCCGCATGCCCCTTCACATCATCGGCCCGGGAAATCGCCTGGATCACCAGCAGATGGTTGCCGGAACCGCCCAGGAACGTGGAGTTCAAGGTCTTGCCGCCGCCCTGGGTAGCGCTGCTGTCAACCTGGCGCAGGCCCAGGCCCTTGTAAGTGAGTTTCTTCTCGCCCAGCTTCTTGAAGTCGGGCAGGGCGGCGCTCTGGTCCTTGACGAAATCGGCCACGGCACCATCGAGGAACTGCGGGTCGTTATCCTTGATGGTTGCCCCATCGTTGCGCACGGTTTCGGCGACGATCACCACACTTTTCGTTGTCGAGTTGGCATACAGCGTGCCCTGGGTATCAGCGGTGCCGTCCTCAGCCTTGCCGGAGGGCAGGGTGTCAGCGCTGTAAGCCTTGGGCAGGTTGAAGGTGAACTTGCCACCCAAGGTGGAGATTTTTTGCGTGGTTGGCTTGGCGGCAGCGAACACGCTGCCGGCGGTAAGCGCGAGGGCCAGCAGCACTGCGGTCTTGGTGAACGTGGCCATGTGGCGCTCCAGAGATGAACGAAATTGCGGCGTATTCTGTCAGAAAATTCGCAATTTCGTTCATTCTCCATGTCACACCTTGTCGGACTCTTCCTCAAGCCTGTCCATCTCAAACAAGCGCGCCAGTTCCGTACGGGCTTCCTGAGCGGTTTGCATGACTTTGGCTGCATCGTCGTACACCGCGTGTTGCGCGGCGAGCACTTGCTGGTCGTGGGTCTTGAAGCGGTTGATGCGCGCGTCGGCCTGAGCCTGGCTCAAGCCAAGGCCGACCAGGGTGCGGCGGCTCATTTCCAGGCTGGAGTAGAAGGTTTCGCGCACCGGTGAAGCGTCCAGGTCCACCAAGCGGTGTACGTGCTGGCGGTTACGGGCACGGGCGATGATCTTCATGTGCGGGTAGAGGCTGCGCACCAGAGCGGCGGTCTTGATGTTGATCTCCGGATCGTCCATGGCAATGACGAAGAATTCCGCCTGATCGACCTTGGCCGCGTGGAGAATTTCCGGGCGCTGGGGGTCACCGTAGAACACCGGCATACCGCCAAAACTGCGGGTCAGCTCGATGGTTTCCACGGAGGTGTCGAGGGCGATAAACGAAATGTTCTGCGCCCGCAGGATCCGCGCCACAATCTGGCCCATCCGCCCCATGCCGGCAATGACCACGCGGGGCGCGTCGCTTTCGATGGCGCGGTATTCCTCCGGCACTTCCACCGACTTGACCTTGGGTTTGAACAGCTTCGGACACACCAGCAACAACAGCGGGGTCAAGGCCATGGACAGGGTGATGGTCAGCACCAGCACATCGTAAAGGTGTGGTTCGAACAGGCCTTGGTCGCGGCCGATCTTGAACACCACGAAGGCGAATTCACCCCCGGCTGCCAGTACCACGCCGAGGCGCAAGGCGCTTTCGCGATTGAGATCGCCGACCATGCGGCCAACGGCGTACAGCAGGGGCAGTTTCAACCCGATCAACAGCAGGGTCAGGCCGATCACCACCAGCGGCGTACTGAGCAGCAGGCTGAGGTTGGCGCCCATGCCCACGCTGATAAAGAACAGCCCCAGCAGCAGGCCCTTGAAGGGTTCGATCTGGGATTCCAGTTCGTGGCGGTATTCCGAATCTGCCAGCAGCAGGCCGGCGAGGAACGCCCCCAGGGCCATGGACACGCCCACCAGCTCCATCAGCCAGGCGGTGCCGATCACCACCAGCAGCGCGGTGGCGGTGGATACTTCGCGCAGGCCGGTTTTGGCGACGATGCGAAACACCGGACGCAATAGGTAGCGCCCGCCGATGATCACCACGGCGATGCTGCCCAGTACCTGCAATCCATGGCGCAGGCCCTCGGCTTCGGTGGTTGGGTGACTGCCACCGGCCAGCAAGGGTACGAGGGCGATCAGCGGGATGGCCGCGATGTCCTGAAACAGCAGGATGGCGAAAGCCAGACGCCCGTGGGGCTGGTTAAGCTCCTTGCGCTCGGCCAGGCTTTGCAGGCCAAACGCGGTGGAGGACAGCGCCAGGCCCAGGCCCAGCACGATGGCACTGTTCCATGGCTGGCCAAACAGCCACAGCGCCACCGCGCCCATGACCAACCCAGTGAGCAGCACCTGGGCCAGGCCGACACCGAACACGGCCTTGCGCATCACCCACAGGCGTTTGGGCGACAGCTCCAGGCCGATGATGAACAACAGCAGCACCACACCCAATTCAGAGAACTGCGCCACGCTTTGCGGGTTGCCGATCAGGCCGAGTACCGACGGGCCGATGATCACACCGGCAAACAGATAGCCCAGCACCGCACCTAGTTGCAGGCGCTTGGCCAGGGGCACGGTGAGCACGGCAGCGAGCAGGAACACTACGGCCGCTTGTAACAGGTTGCCTTCATGGGGCATTGCGAACTCCATTGTTTACTTGGATCAACGGCTAACTATTGCTGTGGCGAGGGAGATAGGGCGCTATTAGAACGCTTTTTCACATTTTGAAACTTGTATTTTTGTCGCGACAGTCAATGGATGTTGGTTGTTACCCCATTCGATCACGGGTTTTACGAAAGTATTAATACCATTTAATTCAATGACTTTTCCGTGGCTCTACTAACGTTTCGACAAACTGGATTGTTAGTCAACACGGTCAGGTATTTCGAATTCGATGCGTGTGGAAGGTTAAACCCGGGCTTTTTACGCATTCATGGACGAAACGCTTGCACCACAAGGAGTAGAACGTGGATAGAAGACTTGCGACTGCTGCTGTACCTCGTATTTCTGCGCTTTCTCTTGCTATCCGCCTGGGCGTGGCCGGTTTGGTCATGGGCTTGGCGAGCCCGGATGTGTTCGCCGCCTGTACCCCGGCAAGTCCTGCAGCCGGCGCGACGGTGACCTGTACGGGCGTGCCGTCATTGCCATTGTTCCTCAACACCTTCAGCAGCGCGGTCAACGACCTGACAGTCAACGTCAGCCCCGGAGCGCAACTCAATGCGACGCTGGGCGGCAAAGCGTTGACCCTGACGGGTAACAACGCGACGTTGAATAACTCCGGCACCATTGACCCGGCACTCCTGGGATTGGTTTCAGTGCTGAGCGGTGGCGTAGTGATCGGCAACACGGCAGCCAGCGCGTTGAACATCACCAACACCGCCACCGGCATCATGCGCGGTACCGGTGCGCTGCTCGGGCTCAACCTGGCCTCGCTCGATGGCATGGCCCTGAACGCCACCAACGGTGCAGGCGGCATCACCACCATCGTCAACAACGGCACCATCGGCTCTTCGTCCTTGCTCGGCCTGACCCTGTTCACTTCCGACACCCCAGTGGTGGCGGTGCAAGGCGGCGGGCAAGTCAACATGACCAACAACGGCACCCTGACCGGGCGCGTGGCGTTCGAAAGCTCCACCGCTGGTAACACTTTCCTCAACACCGGGACTATATCCGGCGGCGTGTCGATGGGGGCCGGTAGCACCAACACCTTCACCGCTGTCACCGGTTCAAGCGTAACGAACGGCGGCGGCATCGGCGCGAGCCTGGGCGGACTGCTCGGTGTGAACCTGACATTCGCGCCCACCGGCCAAGTGGATGGTGGCGCGCTGGGCAGCAACACCTTGATCTTGCAGAACACCACGGGTGTCGGCGGCGGTATCACGGGGACTGGCACAGCGTCGAGCGCCAACTATGTCAACTTCAACAACCTGACCATCAACAGCGGCACCTGGACCCTGCAAGGGCCTTTGGTCAGCGGCAGCACGACCCTCAATGGCGGCATTTCGCAGTTCAATAACAACACCACCTTCGGCACTGGTGTGTTGACCGCCAACGGCGGGACCATCGAGGCCACCGGCAATGGCTTGACCCTGTCCAATTTGCTGACCCTGGGCACTGGCGGCTTGACGGTGCAGGGTGCCTCGACCGGGCTGACCCTCAGCGGCGTGCTCTCGGGCGCGGGCGGCTTGACCAAGGCCGGTACCGGGCAACTGATCCTCAGCGGCGCCAATACTTACACAGGTGCGACGAACCTGGCCGGCGGTTCGGTGCAACTGGGCAATAACCTGGCCTTGAGCAGCAGCGCAGTGACGGTCAGTGCAGCCACCACCTTGCAGGCCCCCGGTACTGTCAGCCTGGGTAATGCGCTGACCCTGAACGGCAACCTGACCACCGACGTCGCCGGCGCGCTGACCTTGGGCGGTGCGATTTCCGGCACCAGTGGGATCACCCACAGCGGTGCGGGCAGCTTGACCCTCAATGGCGTCAACAGCGGCTACAGCGGCATCACCAGCCTGGGCGCCGGCACACTGGTGCTGGGCAATAACACCGCATTGGGCAGCGGTGGCTTGAGTGTGACGGGTGCCGCAAACCTTGATGCTGGCGGTGCGTCGTTACTCACCAACAACGTGGCGCTGGGCGCCAACCTGACGCTGACCGGCACCAACCCGCTGACGTTGGGCGGGGTGATGTCCGGCGCCGGCAGCTTGATCAAAACCGGTGCGGGCCTGTTGACCTTGACCGGCAACAATACGCGCACCGGGATTACTGCGCTGAATGCCGGTGGGCTGGTGGTAGGTTCCGCTACCGCGTTGGGTTCCGGAGCATTAAATGCGGCGGCGGGCACGACCCTGGACGCCAGCACGGCCGTCACCTTGACCAATGCGGTCAACCTGGCGGGCAACCTGGGCATCGGCGGCACCGCCGATCTGACCCTGAGCGGTGGCATCAATGGTGCCGGTAGCCTGACCAAAGCCGGCGCGGCCAACCTGATTCTCAGTGGCGCCAATGGCTTCCTGGGCGGCACCACCTTGAATGCAGGCACACTGACCGTCGGCAGCAACTCGGCGCTAGGCCTTGGCGACCTGACTGTCGGCGGCGCGGCGACTCTGGACAGCAGCGCGGCGGTTGCGCTGAGCAATGGCATTGTCCTCAATGCCGGGCTGACCGTTGGCGGCACCAATGCGCTGACCCTGGGCAATACGATCAGCGGCGCGGGCCCGCTGATCAAGGACGGCCTGGCCAATCTGACCCTCAACGGCACCAACACTTTCAGCGGTGGCGCCACCCTCAATGCCGGTACCTTGACCCTGGGCACAGCGGGCGCGCTGGGCAGCGGCGTCTTGACGGTCGGCGGTGCAGCCACCCTGGACAATAGCGCGGCCTTCGGGATCGGCAACGACATTGCACTGAATGCCGACTTGAGCCTCGCGGGCAATAACGACCTGGCGCTGAACGGCGTGATCAGCGGCGCGGGTGCGCTGATCAAAAATGGCCTGGCCGATCTGGCGCTGTCGGGCAGCAACACCTTCACTGGCGTCGTGGATATCCTGTCTGGCAGCGTCACGCTGTTGAGCGCCGATGCCCTGGCGGGCAGTTCCGGCGCCAACGTGGCAGCCGGTGCGGCGCTGAACCTGAATGTCGATTCCAGCCTGGCCGGCCTCAGCGGCACGGGCGACGTGGCGGTGGGCGGTGGTTTCAATCTCACCGTAGGCGGCCTGAGCACCAGCAGTACCTTTGACGGTAGCCTCAGTGGCGCGGGTGGCTTGATCAAGGTTGGCACCGGCACGCTGGACCTCACCGGGATCAACGGCATCAGTGGTAACACGGCGATCAACGCAGGCACCTTGAACCTCACCGGTTCCCTGGGCAGTGCGGTGGTTGACGTGAATAGCGGCGGCACGCTGACCGGCAGCGGTTCGCTGTTGGGTGCGGTGAATATCAACAACGGCGGGCACTTGGCCCTGGGTAGCGGCGCGACCTTATCCGCCGGCAGCTTGAACATGAGCGCCGGCGGCAATCTGGATGTGGCCCTCGGTGCACCTTCGCTGACTTCGTTGCTGAATGTCGGTGGCAATGTGAACCTGGCCGGTAACCTGAACGTCAGCGATGCCGGTGGTTTCGGTGCCGGTGTGTATCGGTTGATCAACTACACCGGCAGCCTGGCCGGCGCATTGAACGTCAACAGCGTGCCGTTGGGCTATGGCCTGGGTGACCTGTTGGTACAAACCTCGGTGGGCAACCAGGTCAATCTGGTGGTGTCGGCACCGAACATCCGTTTCTGGGACGGCAGCAACACCGTGCCCAACGGCAGCGTTGACGGTGGCAGCGGCACCTGGACGGCGGGCGGCACCAACTGGACCTCGGCCGACGGCATTCTCAACCAGACCTGGGGCGGCGGTTTTGCGGTGTTCCAGGGCGCGGCGGGTACCGTCAGCGTGGAGGGTGCGCAGACCCTTACTGGCATGCAATTCGTCACCGATGGCTACAATCTGGTCAATGGCACCGGGGGGCAATTGAGCACCGGCAGTGGCAACTTCGCGGTGCGTGTCGACCCGCTGGCAACCGCGACCATTGGCGTCGATATCACCGGGGCAGGTGCCCTGAATAAACTCGATACCGGCACACTGGTACTCGGTGGCGCCAACAGCTACACCGGTGGCACCTTGCTCAATGGCGGTACGTTGGTGGTCGGCAGTAACACCGCGCTGGGCACTGGCGCCCTGACCGCTGCGGCGGGCACCACGCTGGACAGCAATACCGCGGCAGCGCTTGGCAATGACGTCACCCTCAACGGCGACCTGAACCTGGCGGGCAGCAACGCGTTGGCGCTCAACGGCGTGATTGGCGGCACGGGCGGCTTGATCAAAAATGGCGCGGCCACTGTGACCCTGGGTGGCAGCAATACCTTCCTTGGCCCGGTGGCCTTGAATGCGGGTGGTCTGGTGCTGGCGGCCAATAGCGCGTTGGGCGCTGGCGTGCTCAATGCGGCAGGCGGTACAACCCTGGATGCAAGCACTGCGCTGAGCGTCAACAATGCAATCAACCTGGCGGGCAATCTGGGCATCGGCGGCACCGCCGGCACCGCCGACCTGGCCCTGACGGGGGCGATCAATGGCGCCGGCAGCCTGACTAAAGACGGCGCTGCCAACCTCACCCTGACAGGTGCCAATGCCTTTCTCGGCGGCACCACACTGAACGCCGGTACGCTGACCCTGGGCAATGCGGCGGCGCTGGGGCTGGGCAATCTGATCGTTGGTGGCGCCGCAACCCTGGATAACAATGCAGCCTTGACCATCGGTAACAACGCCGTCCTGAACGCGGCGCTGACCGTAGCCGGCAGCAATGACCTGACCTTGGCTGGCCTGCTCAGTGGCACTGGCGAGCTGGTCAAGAACGGCGCCGCCGACCTGACGCTCAACGGCGTCAACACTTATCAAGGCGGTACCACCCTCAATGCGGGCACCTTGACCCTCGGTACGGCAGCGGCGCTGGGTACCGGCGCTTTGACGGTCGGCGGTGCGGCCACCTTGGCCAACAGCACACCGCTGGTGCTGGCCAACGCGGTCAACCTCAATGCAGGCCTGACAGTGGGTGGTCTCAATAACAACTTGACTCTCGCAGGTGTGCTGACAGGCAGTGGTGACCTGATCAAAACCGGCACGGCTGATTTGAGCCTGACTGGCAACAACACCTTCAACGGCTTGTTCGATGTGCAATCGGGCAGCCTTACCACCGTGGGCAATGGGGCATTGGGTGTCGGTGCCGGCGTCAATCTGGCGGGCGGTACCTCCCTGAACCTGGGCGGTACCGCCAGCCTGGGCGCGCTCACCGGCACAGGGCTGGCGACAGTCGGGGCGGGCAGCACGTTGAGCGTTGGCGGTAATAACCTCGACAGCACGTTCGACGGCGTATTGGCCGGGCTCGGCAACTTTGCCAAGGACGGCACGGGCGCCCTGACCCTCGGTGGCCTCAGCGCGCTCACCGGCGATACGCTGGTCAATGGTGGCAGCCTGCTCGTCAACGGCTCATTGGCCAGCGCCAATGTGAGCGTGGGCAGCGGCGCAACCCTGGGCGGTACCGGTACCTTGCTGGGCAATGTGGTCATCGCCGATGGCGGCCACCTGGCGGTCAACTCGGGCGCTACCCTGACCACCGGCTCGTTGTTGCTCAATGCCAACTCCAACCTGGATGCCGGCCTTGGCGCGCCATCCACCGGCGGTACGGCACTGGTACAAGTCAACGGCAATCTGACCCTGGACGGTACGCTCAACGTGAGTGACATCGGCGGCTTCGGCACCGGTATCTATCGCCTGATCGACTACACCGGCGGCCTGACCAACAACGGCCTGCAACTAGGCAGCCTGCCGGTGAATATCCCGGCCGCTGATCTGGACCTGCAAATTGCCATCGGCAACCAGGTCAACCTGTTGGTCAACGGCAGTACCAACGTGCAGTTCTGGGACGGCAGTCAAGTCACCGGCAACGGTGCCATCGAAGGCGGCAGCGGCACCTGGAGCGCAGGCACGGGCAACTGGACCGGCGTCAACGGCGCATTCAATACAACCTGGGCGCCGAACAGCTTTGCGGTATTCCAGGGCACAGCGGGCACCGTCACCGTTGACGGCGCGCAAGCTATCACTGGGTTGCAGTTCGTCACGGATGGCTACAACCTGGCGGGTGGCACGGCGGGGGCCTTGACCCTGTTCAATGGCACCGGCGGCAACACCGCCGTGCGGGTCGACCCTGGCGTCACCGCGACCCTGGGCGTCACGCTCAATGGCGGCGGTACCCTGGCCAAGCTGGACACCGGCACCCTGGTACTCAACGGGGCCAACAGCTACACCGGCGGCACCGAGCTCAATGGCGGCACGCTGGTGGTCGGCAATGACAGTGCCCTGGGCAGTGGCGTGTTGACCACCGCCAATGGCACCACTTTGGACAGCAACGCTGCGGTCAACCTGGCCAACAATGTGAACGTCAACGGTACGTTGACTGTTGGCGGCAGCAACGCCTTGACCCTGGCCGGCACCGTGGCAGGCACCGGCAACCTGATCAAAAATGGCATCGCCAACCTGACCCTCAGTGGTAACAACACCTACGCCGGGCCAACCGCACTCAACGCCGGCGCCTTGATCCTGGGCTCCAATAGCGCACTGGGCAGTGGCGCGTTGAACGCGGCAGCCGGTACCAGCCTCGACAGCAGCACCGTGGTGGCTTTGGCCAATACCCTGAACCTGGCCGGTAACCTGGACATTCTGGGAACTGCCGACCTGAGCTTGAACGGTGTGGTCAGTGGTGCCGGCGGCCTGACCAAAACCGGTGCGGGCAACCTGACCCTTAATGGCGCCAATGCCTACCTCGGTGGCACCCAACTGAACGCGGGGTCGTTGACCCTGGGCAACGCATCGGCCCTGGGCAGCGGTGCCCTGGCAGTCAATGGCGTCGCGACCCTGGATACCAGCGCTGCACTCGCCCTGGCCAATAACACCAGCCTGAATGCTGCGCTGACAGTCGGCGGCAGCAATGATCTGAGCCTTGATGGCGTAGTTGATGGCAGCGGTTCCCTGACCAAGGCCGGCGGCGCCAACCTGACGCTCAACGGCGCCAACAGCTACAGCGGTGGCACAACCCTCAATGCCGGTACGTTGACCTTGGGCAACGCCACGGCTCTGGGGGCGGGCGCCTTGACCGTCGGCGGGGCGGCGACCCTGGCCAACAGCACGCCGCTGGTGCTGGCCAACGCGGTCAATCTTAATGGCGACCTGACCGTCGCAGGCAGCAATAACCTGACCCTGGCCGGGGTACTGGCCGGCAATGCGGCGCTGATCAAAAATGGCGCAGCGGACCTGTTGCTGACAGGTAGCAATACCTTCAGCGGCCCGCTGACTGTGGCCGGCGGCAGCGTGACTACGTTGGGTAACGGCGCACTGGGCAGCACTTCCGGCGTTACCGTCGGCAGCGGCGCCAGCCTCAACCTGGGCGGCAATGCCAGTCTCAACACGCTGGCCGGCAACGGCACGGTGCAGGTGGCGGGCGGTAGCACGCTGGCGGTGGGCGGCAGCAACCTGGACAACACCTTTGGCGGTTCGCTGGGCGGTACCGGCGGCCTGGATAAAAACGGCAGCGGTGTGCTCAACCTGAGCGGCACCAATGGCATCAGCGGCGCAGCCAACGTCAATGGCGGCACCTTGAATGTCACAGGCTCGCTGGCTAGTGCCACGGTGGCGGTCAACAACGGCGCGACCCTGACCGGCAGCGGTGCTCTTGGTGGTGCCGTGACTGTCGCCGACGGCGGCCATATCGGCCTGAACACCGGCAGCACGCTGTCGGTGGGCTCGCTGGTGCTGGGCGGCAACTCCAATCTGGATGTCGGTCTAGGCACCCCAGTTGTGGGCGGCGGCACCGGGCTGCTGAATGTCGGCGGCGACCTGACCCTGGACGGCAACCTCAACGTCACCGATATCGGCGGCTTTGGCAGCGGCGTCTATAACCTCATCAACTACGGCGGGGCGCTTACCGACAACGGCCTGACCCTCGGCATACTGCCGGGCAGCGTGGCGCCGGGCGATCTGCAAGTGCAGACCGCCATCAGCAACAAGGTCAACCTGCTGGTGACTGCACCTAACACTACTGTGCAGTTCTGGGATGGCAATAACCTGATCGGCAACGCTGCCATCGACGGTGGTAACGGTACCTGGAGCGCCGGTAATACCAACTGGACCAATGTCGACGGCACGCTCAATCAAGGTTGGACCAATAGTTTCGCAGTGTTCCAGGGTGCAGCCGGCAATGTGATGGTGGACGGCACGCAAAACATCACCGGCATGCAGTTTGTCACCGATGGCTACAACCTGGCCTCCGGCACGGCGGGTGTGCTTAACCTGGTCAATGGCGGCACCGGCAACACCGCGGTGCGCGTCGATCCGAACGTGACCGCCACCCTGGGCGTCACGCTCAATGGTGCCGGTACCCTGGCCAAGCTCGACAGCGGCACCCTGGTGCTCAACGGCGCCAATGGCTACACCGGCGGCACTGCGCTCAACGGCGGCACTCTGGTGGTCGGCAACAACAGTGCCCTGGGCACCGGCGTACTGACTGCCGCGGCGGGCACCACCCTGGACAGCAACGCGGCAGTGAGCCTGGCCAATGCAGCGGTACTCAACGGCGCCCTGGCGATTGGCGGCAGCAACGCGCTGACCCTCAATGGTGACATCAGCGGCAGCGGCAGTCTGGTGAAAAACGGCGCTGCAACCTTGACCCTCAACGGCACCAACAGCTACAGCGGCGGCACCGGCCTCAACGCCGGTCAACTGGTGCTGGGCAACAACGCCGCCCTGGGCAGCGGTGCCCTGACTGTCGGCGGCGCTGCGCAACTGGATGGTGGTACTGACCTGCAACTGGCCAATGCCGTCAATCTGGGCGGCCCGCTGACCCTGGCCGGCAGCCATGACCTGGCCCTCAACGGCGTCGTCAGCGGCACCGGCAGCCTGGTGAAAAACGGCAGTGGCGCCTTGCTGCTGGCGGGTGCCAATACCTACGGCGGCGGCACCACGCTCAACGGTGGCACCACCACCGGCAACACCAACAGCCTGCAAGGCGCCATCGCCAACAATGCGGCATTGACCTTTGAGCAAGCCACCGACGGCACCTACACCGGCAACCTCACCGGCACCGGCGTACTGAACAAAACCGGCACCGGCGCGTTGCTGCTGACCGGTAACAACACCTTTACCGGCACTACCAACGTCAACACCGGCAGCCTGTTGGTCAACGGCACCTTGAACAGCGCTGCGGTGCAAGTTGCCGGCGGCGCGACCCTGGGTGGCAGCGGCACCTTGGGCGGTACGGTGAGCATGGCGGACGGTTCGGTGCTCAAGGCGGGCTCGGCGTCTCCACTGTCGGTGGGCTCGCTGGCCTTGTCGTCGGGCACCACGCTGGACTTCGCCCTCGGCGCGCCGGGTGCTTCGAGCACTGCGGTGAATGTCGCCGGCAACCTGACCTTGGACGGAACGCTCAACGTCAGCGATGCCGGCGGCTTCGGTCTGGGCGTGTATCAACTGTTCCGCTATGGCGGCAGCTTGGTCGATAACGGCCTTACCTTTGGCACCTTGCCCGTCGCCTTGGGCAACGTGAGCCTGCAAACCGCGCTGGCCAACCAGCTCAACCTGGTGGTGCAAAACGCGCCAGGGCAGATCCAGTTCTGGAACGGCGGCACCACCAACCCCGACGGCACCATCACCGGTGGCAGTGGCACCTGGGGCCCGGGCACCAACTGGACCGACCCCACCGGTACCCAAGGGCAGGCGTCCACCAACCAGTTCGCGGTATTTGGCGGGCAGGGCGGCACCGTGACGGTTGTCGGTAACCAAGGCTTTACCGGCCTGCAATTCCTTGACGCCGGTTACACCCTGACGGCCGGCGCTGGGGGCAGCTTGAGCCCGACCAATGCGGCGGATGGCAGCCTGGCTGCGGTGCGGGTCAACTCCGGCGTGACCGCCCAGATCGATGCACCGCTGGTAGGAACCGGTGGGATCAACAAGTTGGATTCCGGCACGTTGCTGCTGACCGGCGCCAATACCTACACCGGCGGCACTACGGTCAGTGGCGGTACGCTGGTGGGCAATACCACCAGCCTGCAAGGCAGTATCCTCGACAACGCCAGTCTGGTATTTGCCCAAAGCAGTAATGGCCAATTCAACGGCACCTTGAGCGGCACCGGTGCGGTGGTCAAGCAAGGCACCGGTGCGCTGTTGCTGACCGGCAACCAGCCGTTCAGCGGGACCGTAGCGGTGCAAGAGGGCGTACTGCAGGTGGGTAATGCGGCCAACCCAGGCGCGGTGCTCGGTGGCCAGGTCACCGTGGCCAACGGTGCGGGCCTGACCGGCAACGGCAGTGTCGGTTCGCTGGTCAACAACGGCTCAGTGACGCCTGACGGCGGCAAGTTGACCGTGGCCGGCAACTTCACCAACGCCAGCACGGGCGCGCTGAACCTGGTGATTACCCCATCCACCACCGGCTCCCTGGCCGTGGGCGGCACTGCCAACCTGGGCGGCACCTTGAATGTGATCAACCTGGCACCGTATGCCGGCGCGACCACCTACACCCTGCTGACTGCGGGCGCGGTCAACGGCACCTTTGCCACCACCAACCTGGAGAACCTGGCGTTCCTGACTACCGCGTTGAACTACAGCCCAACCCAGGTGGCACTGGCGGTCAGCCGCAACAACGTCAGCTATGCCAGTGTGGCGGCTACCGCTAACCAGCGCGGCGTGGCGGCAGCCTTGGGCAGCGGCGCAGCCGTCGGTGGCGTGGCGGTGCAGAACGCGTTGCTCAATTCTGACGTGGCAGGAGCGCGTGCAGCCTTCGACAGCTTGTCTGGCGAGATTCATGCCAGCACCGCCAGCGCGATGCTCGAAGATTCGCGTTACGTACGTGACGCGGTCAACGAGCGTATGCGCCAACCCGGTTGCTACCGCGAGGACGACCCACGCAATGCCCTGGCGCCGAGCGAAAACCGTCTGACCAGTGCCGGTTGCCACGGCGAGATGGTCGGTTGGATGCGCGTACTTGGCACCTGGGGCCATATGGGCGGTGACAGCAACACCGCCAGGCTGGACCGCAATCTCAGCGGCTTCCTGCTCGGCACCGACAAGCAAGTGGACGACGCCTGGCGCGTCGGTGTGGCCGCCGGCTACACCCGCAGTGATCTGGATGCCAAGCGCCGTAATTCCAGCGCCGATGTGGACAGCTACCACTTGATGGCCTACACCGCCTACCAGCAGGAAGCCTTCGCCGCACGCATGGGCGTGGCGTACAGCTGGCATGACATCGAAAGCAAACGCAACGTGGCGGTCGGCGGTGAGGGCCAACGCCTGAAAGCCGACTACAAGGCACGCAGTGCCCAGGTGTTCGGTGAAGTCGGCTACACCATTCAAACCGCCAGCGTGGCCCTGGAACCGTTCGCCGGCCTGGCCTACGTCAACTACGACAGCGATACGATCAAGGAAAAAGGCGGCTCGGCAGCCCTGCGTGGCGATGCCGACCAAAGTATTACCTACTCGACCTTGGGCGTACGCATCGGTCAGACCCTTACCTTGGGCAACGGCTCGAAAATCACCCCGCGGGGCAGCATCGGCTGGCGCCATGCCTTCGGCGATACCAAGCCTGACGCCGACCTGAGCTTCATCAATGGCGGTGGCTCGTTCAGCACCCAGGGCGTGCCGATTGCCAAGGACAGCGCGGTGGTGGAAGCGGGCCTGGACTACCAGATCAGCCAGAACGGCAAGCTGGGCCTGGGTTACTCGGGTCAACTCTCGCGCAACGACAAGGACCATGCAGTGACGGTGAGTTTCTCCCTCGGTTTTTGATCAAGGCCGAGTTTTTTCAACCGCCCGAAAGGGCGGTTTTTTTTTGAAGTAATACTGGTTCCTGAATGCACAGAGTTTATTGCTCACCCGCCAGGCTGAAGAATGTACACACAATTTCTTCCGGAGCGCGGCTGGTGTGGCGTGCTCGACTCGGGTTATTCCCGTTGTCCTGAACGTGGCTAACGCCCGTCAGGATTCACCTTCCTTGCGGGCACTGTTTGTTACTATCGCCATCCCTTGCCACCAGGAGTCACCGGCCCATGCAACACCAGTGGGATGAAATGCACCGCACCCGCAAGCCCACATTCGTTCTATGTGGCGAGCCCCAGGGGGATGTGCTCAATCTCTATGTTCACGGTTATTCGGCCTTCTTCAACCGCCAGCAACTGGGCAATTTCAAGGCACAACTGGCGGGTATCGAAGGCTCGACCAACCTGATGCTGTTCTGGCCGGCGGGGCACTTTCTGGAAAACCTGTTCGCGCCGTTCAAGGATGTGATCGCTTCGATGCTTGGCGGTGGTGGCCTGGGCGCAGCGACGGTGGGCGTCGGTAGGGCGATTGCCTATTTTCTTGACCATTACAAAAGTGTCGAGGCGCGGGTCGATGAAGTGGCCAGGACCTTGTTGCCTGAACTGGCCGGCTACCTGCACGACGAGGCGCTGCCGGTGCGGCGCATCAACCTGATCGGTCATTCCCTGGGCGCACGTATTCTGGTCAAGAGTCTGTTGGCCAGCCCCGATATCGCCCGCGAGCTGCCGTTGAATAACCTGTTGCTGATGGGCGGGGCGATCTGTACGTCAAGCCCTTGGGATGACGTGTCGGCGCCGCTCAAGGGTCGGCTGATCAACTGCCATTCCAGCAAGGACTGGGCGCTGGCCTTGAAGCCGGATAGCGAGCGCTGCATCGGCCGTTATGCGATTGACGTTACGCCTGCACTCAAGACCAAGGTCACCAATGTGCATCTGGCCAGCTTCGATCATGCCGCTTATTGGCCGCAATTGAAGACGGTGGTGCAGTACACCGACTTGCTGCAGGAGCGCCGTGGTCTGATCCGCGCTGACCTGCGCAGCAGCGAAGTGCGCTTTGCCGAAGAAGATGCCGAACTGTTCCCGGCGCTGGTGCAGGCGCGTCCTGAAGAGCTGAAGTTCCTCGCCGAGCTGATGGCGCAAAAGCGCAGTGCCTCGATCGACGCCAGTGTGCGTGAACCGCTGAAACTGGCCATCGAGTTGCAGCGCATGGGCGGTGACAGCTTCATGAACCTGGCCCGTGGTCACGGGGTGAGCTATCGCCAGATTGCCGAGGAGGTGGCGCAACGCCTGGGCATCAAGTTCGACGAGCCACTTCAAAGCGTGGCGCTGGCGGATATCGAAGCGCAGGTCGCTGAAAAACTGATCGAGCAGTACAAGGACAAACTCAGCCGCACCGACCGTCAGGCGTTCGACGCCGAACTCAAGGCCGCCGCGCAAAAAGAGCAGGGGCTGTTCACCCGCTTCGACGTGGGCCGTTCAGCCGCCACGGCCTTGAGCGGTACCGCGCTGGCCGGGCTGACCGGGTTTATCCTGCGTCGGGGTGCAGCCACGGCGATTCCGGTGGTGGGCCAGGCGCTGGCTGCGGCGATGTTGCTGGTCAGCGGCGTGCGAGCGTTTTCCGGCCCGGCGTATTCGATCACCACCTTGGCGGTATTGGTGGTTGGTGTGATTCGTCAGCGCATGGAGCGCGAGGCGCTGAACCAGGAGCTGGACCTGGTTGTGCAAGTGGTAGAGGCCTTTGATTTGCCGCGAGATACGGTGATGCGCACAGTCGCGTCCGACTGATAAGCTGCTGCCCAAGTCTAGTGTATTGTCTGGAATTGCGCGTGAAATTCAACCTGCCGAAAATCGCTACCGCCCCGTTCTGCCCGCCGGAAGTGGCCGGCTCTGTTGCCGTTGACCCCAAGGCTTCGTTTTTCAAACGCATGTTGATGTTCGCCGGCCCCGGCTTGTTGATCTCCATTGGCTACATGGACCCGGGCAATTGGGCGACGGCCATTGAAGCCGGTTCACGCTACGGCTACAGCCTGCTATTTGTGGTGCTGCTGGCCAGCCTTGCGGGGATGGCGGTGCAGTGCCTGTGCTCACGGCTGGGCATCGCTACTGGCAAGGACCTGGCGCAGCTGTGCCGCGAGCGTTACAGCAAGCGCTCCTCACGTACCCAGTGGCTGCTGGCGGAAATCTCCATCATCGCCACCGATCTTGCCGAAGTGCTCGGTTGCGCCCTGGCGTTTCACCTGCTGCTTGGCGTGTCGCTGACCACCGGCATTGTCATCACCGCCTTCGACACGCTGTTGATCCTGGCCCTGCAAAACCGCGGTTTCCGCCGCCTTGAAGCGATCATGCTGGCGCTGGTGGCGACCATCGGCGTGTGTTTCTTTATCGAACTGGTGCTGATCAAACCCTACTGGCCCGACGTGCTCAGCGGTTTCACGCCTTCACTGTCGGCGATCAGCGACGCGGCGCCGTTGTACCTGGCGATCGGCATCCTTGGCGCCACGGTCATGCCCCATAACCTCTACCTGCACACCTCCATCGTGCAGACGCGCCTGATCGGCAAGGACCTGGCGAGCAAGCAGGACGCGGTCAAGCTGGCGCGTATCGACACCATCGGTTCCCTGGCTCTGGCACTGTTGGTCAACGCAGCGATCCTGGTGCTGGCCGCTGCGGCGTTCTACAAGACGGGCCATACCGATGTGGTGGAAATCCAGGACGCCTATCACCTGCTCGACCCACTGGTAGGTGGCGCCTTCGCCGGCATCCTGTTCGGTATCGCGTTGCTGGCGTCTGGGCAGAGTTCGACCTTTACCGGCACCATTGCCGGGCAAGTGATCATGGAGGGCTACCTGAACCTGCGCATACCCTGCTGGCAACGTCGCCTGATCACTCGCGGACTGGCGTTGATCCCGGCGTTCCTTGGGGTATGGCTGATGGGCGACGATGCCATCGGCAAGCTGCTGATTCTCAGCCAGGTGGTACTCAGCCTGCAGTTGCCGTTCGCGCTGTATCCACTGATTCGCATGACCGGTGACAAGCAGTTGATGGGGCCGTTCGTCAATCGATTGCCCACGCGGCTGTTGGCGTGGTTCCTGTTCGCGGTGATCAGTGGGGCGAATGCGTGGTTGATTGGGCAGTGGTTGTTGGATTGACGATATAGGGCCGCTGGAATACAGGCCTACACCAACATTGCCAATGAGTCTGCGGCATTTTCAATCAGCTTGTGAGCTTTGCCGGATAGTCTGGGGTCATCGTTGAGCGCCCACAGCAGAATATGGGTATCCAGCAACAGTCTCACGAGTGGTTGCCCATCAGCAAGGGCGGCTTCACTTACCGATCCCAATACGGCACCGTCCCAAAACACTCCACGAAATAGTCGATCACCGTACGCACTTTCAACGACAATCTCCGGCTGCCCGGCCACAGTGCGGCAATCTGCTGGGGCTCCAGGGTGGTCGCCACTTCATATTCAGTCAGCACAGCCTGCAAACTGCCGGCGCGCAGGCTTTCGCCAATCAGCCAGGACGGAAACACCACCAGGCCCAGGCCCTGTTCGGCGGCGTGGGTCAGGGTGTCGGCGTGGTTGCCGGTGATCGGGCCCTTGACGCTGTAGGAGGTCCAGTCACTTTGGCCGCGCCGGAAGAACCAGCGTTGCTGGCCCGTGATGCCTTTGTAGGCCAGGCAGTGGTGGTCGACCAGTTCGTCGGGGTGGCGCGGCGTGCCGTGTTGCGCCAGGTAGGCGGGGCTTGCGGCGATGCGAAAGCGCTGGGGCGCGAAGATGCGTGCCTGCATACCCGAATCATTGAGCACGCCAATGCGAAACAGCAGGTCGGTGCCGTCTTGCAGTGGGTCGACGAAGGTATCGGTTTGCTGGATATCCAGTTGCAGCTTCGGGTAGCGCCGGCACAGTTGCCCCAACCACGGTGAAAGGTGGCGCTGGCCGAATACCATCGGCGCATTGATACGCACCAGCCCGCTGGGCTCACTGTCTTGTTCCTGCAGGGCTTGGTTCGCCGTTTCCAACTGCTCCAGTACCAGCCGCGCGTGACGCCCCAGCAGGCGCCCGGCTTCGGTGGGGCTTACGGCGCGGGTGTGGCGGTACAGCAATTGCTGGCCGAGGGCCTGTTCCATCAGTTGAATCTGCCGCGAAATGGAGGAGGGCGCCAGGCTTTCTCGGCGGGCCACTTCGGAAAAACTGCCATGGTCGAGCACGGCGACGAACAGGCGCAGCGCCTTGAAACTCAGCTCATTCAAACCCTGCATCATCTCTCCTGGCTGTGCGTATTGCGCAAAGGTGTTGTTTGCATGCTCCCATTTATCGCACAGGACGGCCACCGGATAATGCGCGCCATGTTTTCTTTGTTGATGCGCAGGTGATCCATGCAGGCACGTTCTATCGAAGGTGTGGCGCAGGCCAGACCTAACAAAAATTTTCTGCGGTTGCTGTTGTTGCCGTTGGTGATCCTGGCGGGCATGGGCCTGTCGGTGGAGGCTGGCCTGCTCGGGCCGTTGGGCGCGCAGGTCGGGCATTTGTGGGCGACCTTGAGCATCTTTGGCGTCGGCACCGCGATTCTCCTTCTACTGCTGCTGTTCAGCGGCCCGCAGCAGGGCCCGGCGTTCACCGAACTGCCGCGTTGGCAGTTGATCGGCGGGTTCCTGGGGCCGATGTACGTGGTGGTGTTGACGCTGGCTACGCCCCATATCGGTATCGCGATGACCATGATTGCGATTTTGTCGGGGCAGGTGGGCAAGAGTGTGTTGATCGACCACTTCGGCTGGTTCGGCACGGCGCGCAAGCGCGTCAATGGCGAGCGCTGGATTGCGCTGGCGTTGATTGTGGCGGCATTGGTCCTGATTGCACGAGGGTAAGACGATGAATCTGATTCTGTTATTGGTGGTGGTGATTGCGGCAGGGGCGGTGTTGAGTGTGCAGGCCGCGATCAATGGGCGCCTGGGCCAGACGGTAGGCGTATTGCGCAGCAGCCTGCTGACCTTTGCCGTCGGTGCGCTCACCACGGCGTTGTTGATATTTTTCTTCGAGCCGGCCCAGGCCGTCAGCCTGCTGGATGTGCCGAAATGGCAATTGACCGGCGCCTTGTTCGGTGTGGTGTACATGCTTGTGATGGTCGGCGCGGTGCCGGTGGTTGGCACGGCTGTCGCCACGGTGGCGGTGATTGTCGGGCAGTTGGGCATGGGCATGCTGATCGACAACTTCGGCTGGCTGGGCAACCCGGCGATCGAATTGTCGGGCAGCCGCATCGTGGCGATGCTCTGCCTGGCGCTGGCACTGGTGTTCATGTACCGCAGCAATACCCGGGCGGCCGACTGACGGCGCTGAACCTTGGCGCTCTGCGTGGAGTCACTGCTTAAGGTGTGGCGTTCGCTGCACCGGGACGACCATGAAGAAGGAGTCTGACCATGCCAGATAAAACCTGTGCTTGCCCACACTGCAAATGCGTACTGGGTGCCGATGCGATCATGAAGGACGGTAAAGGTTATTGCTGCCAGGGCTGTGCCGAGCACCATGCCCACGGTGAGCCTTGCGCCGCCGCGACCGGCTGTGAGTGCGCCAAGTCGGCCCGCACCTGACGTGATCTACCTGCAGGCTCGGACAACCCGGGCCTGCCGGGTGAGTAAAAACAGTTCGCTTGTCGGCGGCCAGTCTTTACCATGGTCGCCTTTCCCTTGATTGACATATACCCGCCATGGCCCTGGCCGCGCCCCCCGACCTCAGTGATCAAGCCGTCCCAGTGCAGCCCCTGGCACGCAGGTACCCGCGTGGGTTGTATGTGGAACCCCATCGCCATGAATGGGGCCAGTTGCTCTATGCGATGAGCGGCGTGATGTGGGTCGAGACGCCCCGTGAAGCCCTGATAGTTGCGCCGCAGCGCGCCGTGTGGTTGCCGCCGGGAGTCGAACACGGCATCCGTGTTGTCTCCGACTTGCAGATGCGCAACATCTACCTGCGCCCGGCGTTGGCGGCGACGCTGGACAGTCAGGTGCAGGTGATTGAGGTGGGCCGGTTATTGCGTGAATTGATCGTGACGTTAGTGGAGCAGGTCGATCACGCCGATGCCGGCTACTACGAGGCGCTCGTTGGCCTGGCCCTGTTGGAGCTGCAACGGGCACGCCGCTCGCAAATCCGTATCGTCATGCCGGTGGCGACTGATCGTCGGCTAAGCAGTGTATGCCGGGCGGTCATGGCTGCGCCGTCCCTGGACATCCCTTTCGAGCAGCACGCCGAAACTGTCGGTGCCAGCGTGCGCACCCTGGCGCGGTTGTTCCAGAACCACCTGGGCATGGGCTTCGCGCAGTGGCGGCGCCAAGTGCAGTTGGCGACGGCAGCCGCGGAGCTGGTCCAGGGCCGGTCGGTGAGCGGCATTGCCCGCGGCCTGGGGTATTCGCCCAGCAGTTTCAGCGACATGTTCCGCCGTGAACTGGGTGTATCGCCTTCGCAGTACGCGGGTTGGCCGAAATCCTGAAGCACTTGGCCGATGTCGAAGCCAGTCGCACCTTAAGCTGAGCCCATCAATCAACCGGGCGTAGTCACCATGAACTATCTGATTTCCTTGGCCATCGGCCTGTTTGTCGGCGTGATCTACGGCGCGCTGGGCTTCCGTTCGCCCGCACCGCCGGCCATTGCTCTGGTGGGGCTGATGGGCATGCTGCTCGGCGAACAGTTGTGGCCCATGGGGCGGCAGTTGGTCAGCGGTTGGTTGTCCTGATCCTTTTCTTCTTCGACGGATGCCTTTAATGAAAGCACTACAATTTAGCGCCAGTGGCGACCTCGCCGACCTGCGCCTGGTCGATGTTGCCACGCCCGTACCGTCTGCCGATGAAGTGCTGGTCCAGGTCAAAGCCGCCGGTCTGAACCCCAGCGATGTGAAAAACGTACTCGGCCGGTTTCCCTACACCACGCTGCCGCGCATTCCCGGGCGTGATTTTGCCGGGGTGGTGGTCGAAGGTCCGCCAGCCTTGCTCGGTCAGGAAGTCTGGGGCACCGGTCGCGACCTGGGTTTTTTTGCTGACGGCTCCCATGCCCAATACCTTCGGGTATTGGCCACAGGCGTGGTGCCCAAGCCCGGTCACTTGAGCTTCACCCAGGCCGCGAGCCTTGGCGTGCCGTATACCACGGCCTGGGATGCGCTGGAACGCAGTGGTGTGGGCAAGGGCACGCGGTTGCTGGTGATCGGCGCCAATGGTGCCGTTGGCAGCGCGGCGTTGGCACTGGCGAAGCTTCGTGGTGCGCAGGTGCTGGCAGCGGTGCGTCGCCCTGATCAGGTGGATGTCTTACAGGCGCAAGGCGTGGAGGCGATTGCCCTGGGCCAACCGCAGGAACTGGGCGTACAAGTGCACGCCGTGTTCAAGGGCGGCGCCGAGGTGATCTTCGATACCAGCGGTTTCTGGCTGCCCGCTGCAGTGGCGGGGTTGGCGCCTTTCGGCCGTATCGCAATCATTGCCGCGCCGGTCGACGGCCACGTGCAACTGCCGGCTCTGGCGCTGTATCGCAAGGGGGGGACGGTGGTAGGCGTCAATTCGTTGCTCTATAGCTGTGAGCAATGTGCGGTGATGTTAGGGGCGTTCGGGCGGTTCTTTGATGAGGGGTTGTTGCCGTTGCCCACCGGCCTGCGCGAAGTGGCGTTGGCTGATGGAGTTGAGTGTTATGAGCAAGTGAACAGCGGCAGCCCGGACAAATTCATCCTGCTGCCGTGACATCGTCGCAAATGTGGGAGGGGGTAAGCCCCTCCCACTTCAGATCTTTACTCGACCTCGGGTACGCCTTTTTCCCACGCCGACCACTGATTCACAATCGCCTGTACCAGCGGATTGCCCGTGCGGTACAGGTTTTCCAGTGCCGGTACAAAGCCGCCCTGGTCCGCATACTTGAGCAAGTTGTCGACCTCGCTGTAACCCGGATAAGGCCGGTCAAAATCGGAGCCTGCGCGCACCACGGCCAGGCGCTGGATATCCACCAGGCCCTCACGGCTGGCGCGCAGCAGGGCTTCATAAGTGGAGTTGTCCTCCTGCTGGGTGGTGCAGTATTCGCCTTTATTGTCGGTGAGCAACTTGGTCCAGACTTCGGCGCGTTCGCTCAGGCGGGTGCCGGAAAACCAGGTATTGCCCGCCAGCGTGTCGCAGCGCGTGACTTGCGGCGGCTGGTTGGCCGGAGCGTCGGGATAGTGCTTGCGCCAGGCGGCGGATTCTTTGCTCTCGGTCAGCTCCACCTTGTGCGACAAGGCAAACGCCTTGGCTTGCAGCTTGGGGTTGAGCTCGAATACTTCGGTCTTGTAGTCCAGCGGTGGCTTTTCGTTGGGCCCCTTGGTGTTGATGCCGATATAACCGGTCGGCCAGTCCTTGGGCGCATCCCGTGAATCCAGCTCCCACTGGGTGCCGAACTCCACCAGGTAATGGGCCCAGGCGGCGGTGCCGATGGTGCCGTGCTTGGGGCTGATACCGGCGATACCGGCGATCAGGAAATAGCTCTGGCGCAGGTCGAATTTGGGCGACAAGGCCAGGGCCAGGGTCGACGCAGCGGCGTTGGTCTGGCCCATGCCGGTTACCAGCAGGCACACGTCCTGGGTGTTGCAGCGAATCACCGGGTACTCGGCAGACAGCCCCGGCACGCGTACTTCCTGTTTGAGTTCCAGGCGGTCGATCCAGGTTTGCGCCTCGGGGGCGAACATGGTGATCAACATCACCTTGGGCTTGATCGGTGCGGGGTTATCCGCCAGCACTACGTGGGGCAGTAGAGCGAGGCCGACGGCCAGCGAGATACGAGTCAGTGCGTTCATGTACAGCTCCTTGATCAGAATTGGTAACCCACGCCGGCGTAGTAACCCCAGCCATCAGAGCGGGCGCGGAAGTTGCCTTCGCCGAAATTCAACTCGCTGCCGTCTTCCCAGTTGCCACCGTTGTGAAAGTAACGACCCACCAGGGTAAAGCGCAGGTGGGTGAACGCGTACAGCAACACGTTGGTAGCCACCAGGGAATTGGCGGTGCGCGCCGGGTTGTCCTTGTGCAGGTCTGAGCCGAAGTCGTAGTTGGTAAAGCCGATATAGGTCAGCGAAGCACCGTTGTCGAACTTGCCGATGGGCACGATGTACTTCATCTGCGCGCGGTAGCCATCCCAGGAATATTCATTGCTGGCGCCGTAGTTTTCCCACTGGTAGCGGCCATAAAAGTTGGCCGACAGGTTGACCCGCGAGTGGGTGTCGATATCGGTGCCCAGGCCGCTGTACAGGGTGTTGGCGCGGTTTTCCTTATGGCTGCCGTGATCGTAAATCCAGTCAAAGGCCACATACCACTCCTTGAACGGGCCGATCGCCAGGCTGCGCCCTGCGAGGTAGTCGATGGAGATCCGCGGTTCATGCTCCATGAATACCGGCGAGCCATGGTCCCATACACCTTTGTCATTACTGTTACCGATGGTGAGGATCTTCGGCACGTCGATATAGCCGTACAGCTCAAAGGGCCCCTTGCGCCCGAAGTACTCGTACTCCAGGTAGACGTCATCCTGGGGCTTGGGGCCGAAGCTGATGTCTTTGCTGCCGATCAGCGTCAGGTCCTGGTTGAACCACTCCGACAGGTAAACGCCTTTTTTCGCCGGTGGGCTGGCCTCAGGGCTAAGGGTTTCGCCCTGGGCTGAATCATCGACGGGTTTTTGTTGCGCCAAAATGGGGCCACTGAGTACTCCCGTAACGGCGGCCAGTAGCAGGGAAACACCAAGGCAAGCACGAGGCTTAGAGGTGGGATGCATTGAAAGTCCTTATTCGTACACGGTTTAGCCCGATTCATCGGGTAGGGCTGAACTTGGCAGCCAAGTTCGTTCCGCAAACGTTTGCACAGGCTGTACCAACTTGTGTCAATGGCTTGAACTGTTTGGAAAAAATGCGAATTAGCCGACGCTTTGGTCAGAAAACCAGCGGGTTACATGTCATCCTGTGTCCACCCACTGGAGCACCCATATGTTCGATCACTATCTGCGCGCCTGGAGCTTGAGTGCCGATGGCGAGCTTATCGTTACGCCTGGCAGTCACCTTTTGCCGGTGCGCTGGCAAGGCATGGCGGCGATGCTGAAAATTGCCCATACCTCGGAAGAAAAACTTGGCGGTCGCTTGTTGAGTTGGTGGGCGGGCGACGGCGCGGCGCAGGTGTTTGCCCATGACCACACCGCAGTATTGATGGAGCGCGCCACTGGGCCAGGTTCCTTGATGCGCATGGCCCTCAATGGCCAGGACGACGAAGCCAGTCAGATCGCCTGCGCCACCGTGGCCCGACTGCATGCGCCCCGTGCGTCGCCGCCCGAGGGTTTGCTTGGGCTGGATGAATGGTTCAAGTCCTTGTGGAGCGCCGCCGAGCGCGACGGTGGCGTGCTACGCGACTGCGCGGCGATGGCCCGTACCTTGTTGGTGGCGCAAGAGGATAGGGTGGTGCTGCACGGAGATATCCATCACAACAATATTCTCGACTTCGGCCCTCGGGGCTGGCTGGCGATTGATCCAAAACGGGTGGTGGGTGAGCGCGGCTACGATTACGTCAACCTGATCTGCAATCCGGATTTGCCTACTGCTAGCGACCCGCAGCGTTTCAGCCGCCAGGTCGAGGTGCTTACCCAGGCGGCGGGGCTGTCGCGCACGCGTTTGCTGCAATGGGTGGTGGCTCACGCTGGGCTGTCCGCCGCCTGGTTTTTGGAAGATCAGGAGCGCGAGCGCGCCGAGGATGAGTTGCGGGTGGCTTGCCTGGCGCAACAGGCACTGGGTCAATAGGTGAGCTTGGCGCGTGGTGGTTGATTGGCGATGGGATTGAATACACGCAGTGCAGTCTGCCGCCGGTATTCGCTCGGCGTCTGATGCATTTCGATGCGAAAGTGGCGGTTGAAATTGGACAGGTTGGCGTAGCCCACTTCAAAGCAGATATCCGCCACCGACATCTGGCTTTGCAACAACAACCGGCAGGCACGTTGCACGCGGAACTTACGCATCAGGTCGATAAAACCGTGGCCGGTGTTGCGCTTGAAAAAACGCGAGAAGCCCGGCTCGCTCATCTCCAATTGCCGCGCAATGTCCGATAGGCGCACGTCGCCGGTCAGTTCGCGCATCAGGTAATCGAAGGCTTTGTTGATGCGATCGGCACTGCGCGCATCCAGGGTGGGTGCGTAGTACGGGCTGGCCAGGGTCTTGGCCTGTGTGGGCGAGGCGTTCTTCAGGGTGTCGAGCAGCTGCAGGAACAGGGTCAGGCGTTGCAGGCCATGGGCGCTGCCGATGGCCTCCATCAGTCGTGCCGCACTCGTTGCTGCTTCGCCGCTGAATTCAAGGCCGCATCGCGCCCGTTCAAACAACGGTTGTAGATCGCCGAGCTCAGGCAGGGTGGTGCGCAGGGCGAGGAGGGCGGCGCCGTCGAACTGCAGCACCACGTCGCGGCCGCTCAGGTATTCGCCCGGCGCCAGGTCGCCGATCCAGTCGTGGGGCAGGTCAGGACCGATCAACGCGACATGACCGGCGTTGAACGCACCAATATAGTCGCCCGCCACCAGCTTGCCGCTGCCCTGGCGGATCAGGTGAATCTCGAACTCGGGGTGATGGTTCCAGCGCGCCAGCTCATAGGGATAGTCATGTTCGAACCAGCGAAAACCATGCTCCGGTTCGGGCAGGATCACTTCAAGCTCCGCAGGGCGGTGCTCGAACGGGCTGGCGCGGCTGATGGGCATGGTGCTGCCTCTTGTAGTTGTGCAATGGACTCAAAATACGCGCACCGGCAATCAGTGTGCTACCCCGGTTTTGCCTTGCACTGGTACTTTTTTGATCCTGGGCTTGAGGTTAAAAAAGTATCAGCCGCGCAGTCGCCAGTCGTTTGTGAGGGCCAGGCCGAGCTGCTGTAATCGAGGCACGCCCACAAAAACAACAGGTGCAATGTGCCGGCGACCCGAACTCATTTTTACAGGACACCGCGATGAAACGACTCGAAGGTAAAAGCGCGTTGATCACCGGATCGGCGCGGGGTATCGGCCGAGCATTTGCCCAGGCCTATATTGCTGAAGGCGCTACCGTTGCCATTGCCGACATCAACCTGCAACGCGCCCAGGCCACCGCCGCCGAATTGGGCCCCCAGGCTTACGCCGTGGCGATGGACGTCACCGATCAAGCTTGCATCGACGCCGCCATCGCCGCGGTCGTGGCCCATGCCGGCAAGCTGGATATCCTGATCAACAATGCTGCGCTGTTCGACCTGGCACCTATTATCGACATTACCCGCGACAGCTTTGAGCGGCTGTTCTCGATCAACGTCGCCGGCACCCTGTTCACGTTACAAGCCGCGGCCCGGCAGATGATCAGCCAGGGCCATGGCGGCAAGATCATCAACATGGCCAGTCAGGCCGGACGGCGGGGAGAGCCGTTGGTAGCCGTCTATTGTGCGACCAAGGCGGCGGTGATCAGCCTGACGCAATCGGCGGGGTTGAACCTGATCAAGCAGGGCATCAACGTCAATGCCATCGCCCCGGGCGTAGTGGACGGCGAGCACTGGGACGCCGTTGATGCGCTGTTTGCCAGGCATGAGGGGCTGGCACCTGGCGAGAAGAAAAAGCGGGTAGGGGATGAGGTGCCGTTCGGGCGCATGGGCACGGCGCAAGATCTGACTGGAATGGCGATCTTCCTGGCGTCGAAGGAAGCCGATTATGTGGTGGCCCAGACCTACAACGTGGATGGCGGCAACTGGATGAACTGAAGCCATGCACCGTTAAAAACATGGGAGGGGCGGTGCGACGATTCGACTTGTACCCATGGCGGTGTTGCCAGCCATCTATAAAGTGACTGACACTCCGTCACCTGGGGCCTGCCACCGGAGAATCACCATGACCCTTGCGAAAACCGCCATCGCTTCATTCGACGTCGACGCGCAGAAAAGCTTCACGCCTTTGTGCCCCAACGAGTTGCCGGTGGTCGGTGGCGACCGCATTGGCGCCGAACTCAACTACATGGCCAGCCTCGCCGGTCATCGCATCGGCAGCAAGGACGCCCACACCCCGCATGCCCCTTGGGTGGTTGCGCAGCACAGCCAGATGTTGCAGCCCACTGGCCTTGCCCACGCCGATGTCACCTGGGTCAGCCACTGCGTGCCGGGTACCGAAGGCTTCACGTTGCTCGACGAACTGCCAGCGCCTTATGACTATGACTACTTCATCTGGAAGGGCGTCGAACCCGACCTGCACCCTTATGGCGCCTGCTACCACGACCTGCACGACAAACTGTCCACCGGCGTCATCGAGTACCTCAAGGCCCGAGGGGTGGTGCGTGTGATCGTCGGCGGCCTGGCTTTGGACTACTGCGTCAAGACCACTGTGTTGCAGTTGCTCAAGGCCGGATTGCAAGTGGTCCTGCACCTGCCGGCGTGCCGCAGCATCAGCGAGGAGGGGGGTGTACAGGCGGTCAATGAGTTGCTCAAGGCGGGTGCTGTCATCAGTAGCACCCGCGATGAACTGGCCGCGATTGCGCAGCGCTCAAGCCTCAACGCTCAATCGAGCGACTCCACCGCGCATTCCATTCCGGCCTCGCCTGGTTAACCTGGTCCCAGTCAATTGAAATCGCCGTCTGCAAGTAACCCTGCATGGCTTCCACCCGTGCCCGGGTCTTTTCGGTGGTGGGCGTCGTCGGGTTCGACGGGATCTGGTCGCCGTCCTCCAGCGCCGGCGCCTGGGCCTCAGCGGTCAGCAAGAACGCCGCGAGTTTCTGCGCCAGTTCCGGCTGGTCATTGCGGGCGATCACGCACTCGGCCACGTTGAGAACCACCGCGCCTTCCTTGGGCTGCGCATATTCCATGGGTATGCCCAACAGCTTCTGCGTGGCGACCTGGGTCGGCGTCAGGGGGAAGAGTGCGGCTTCGTCGGTTTGCACCATCTCGGAGATTTTCGCGGAGCTGGCGATGTATTCCAGTACGTTGGGGCCGACGCTGGTAGGCCAGGCTTTGAAGCCCGGTTCTACATTGGTTTCATCGCCACCCTGGATGCGGTTGAACATCAGGAAACCGTGCAGGCCAAAGGTGGAGGAGGCCAGGGACTGGAACACCACTTTGTCCTTGAAACGCGGGTCGGCCAGGTCCATCCACGAGGTGGGTGCGGACCAGCCCTTGTCCTTGAACATCTTGGCGTTGTAACCCAGGCCGGTGACGCCCAGTGTTACGGCCACGGCTTCGTCCTTGATTCTGGCCTTGGCCGGGATCTGCTCCAGGGTCGGGCTTGGCGCGAGCTTGTCGCACAGGCCCATGGAGATCGCGCGGTACATGATGCCGTCGTCGAGGAACATGACGTGCATCTGCGGGTTGGCCTTGTTGGCCTGGACCTTGGCAAGGATGTCCGAGGAGGTGCCGGGTACGATCACCACCTTGACGTTGTTGGCTTTCTCGAAGGCGGGCAGCACCTTGTCGGCGTACACCCGTTCCATGGTACCGCCGTTCATGCCCAGATACAGCGTGGGGGCGGCATGGGCGGTGCCGGTGAGCAAGGCGAGGGACAAGCAGGATAAAGCGATGCGTGAGTGCATGGATGTTTTTCCTCTCAGGCTTGGAAACGACGGATGGAAAACGCTTCGATGGGTTGGCGGCTGGCCCCTGCGCAGACAATCTCTGCCAGGGCTTCGCCGACTGCGGGGCCGAGCTGGAACCCGGCGCCGGCGAAGCCGAAACCGTGGAGCAGGCCAGGTTGGGTGCTGCTGGGGCCGATCACCGGTTCGTGATCGGGCAAGTAACCTTCGGTGCCGCTCCAGGTCCGGATCGCCTGGGCACCCTTGAGAAATGGATAGAGTTCGCTGGCATTGCGCAGAATTTCCAGCAGCGCGGCCTGACCTGGCCTGGCTTGCTGTGGGCCGAGGGCAAAGCCGCGACCGCCGCCGAGGATGCAGTTGCCCCTGGCGACTTGCCGCGCATAGATCCCTCCGCCCTCGACACCGGTACTGACAGTCATCACCACCGGCAGTGGTTCGGTGACCAGCATCGCCGGGTGCGCCGAGGTAATCGGTACCGGCTCGTCAAACTGTGCAGCGACACTGCCGGCCCAGGCACCGGCGCAGTTGAGCAGCCAGGGGGCTTGCAGATGCAAGCCATTGGCACAGTGCACCTGGAACTGTTGGCTGTTGTGCTCGATGCCGATCACTTCGGCTTGCTCGTACACCTCGGCGCCGTGGCGTAGGGCGGCACGGGCGAAGGCAGGGGCCACTAGTCGCGGGTTGGCATGTCCGTCTTCCGGGCACAAGGAGGCACCCACTGCCACGTCGCCCACCCAGGGGAAACGCCCGCGCAACTCAGTGCGATCCAACAGCTGCAAGCCCAGGTCGAAGCCACGGGTTTGTTCGGCATACGCATGCAGCGCAGCAAAATCTACCGGGCTGCGCGCCAGCTTCAAATGCCCGCAGCGCACGTACTCGCCACTAATGCCAATCAAGCCTGGCAAGTCGGCCCACAGTTGATGGGCGCGCTGGGACAACGGTAACTGATGCAAGGGCCGGCCCTGGCGGCGCACGCCGCCATAATTGACGCCGCTGGAGTGCGAGCCACAAAAATCCCGTTCCACCAGCGCCACCCGCTGGCCTTTTCGCGCGAGTGTCAAAGCTGCCGAAGCGCCGACGATCCCGCCGCCCAGGACGATGACGTCGATCATGGTTGCCCCTCCACGCCAAACGGCAGCGGCTTGATCGGCGCTTGGCCTCGCAGGCGTCCGACTTGTTCGATGCCACGCCCGCTGCGCTGGGCGACAATTTCCGCCGTCGCCAACCCGCACATCCGTCCCTGGCAGCGGCCCATGCCAATGCGGCAATGGGCTTTGACCCGATTTATTTCCCAGTGACCCTCATCCACTACTGCCCGCACTTCACCGACGCTGACCTCTTCGCAGCGGCACAGAATCAGTTCGTCGGGGGCTTGCACAGCCCATTGTTCGGGGAAAGGGAACGCGGTTTCCAGGCCCTGACGAAAGCCCTGGATCCTCGCCAACTGCTTCTGCAGCGTATCCTGGCGGTGCTGATCGACCGTAATGCCGGCATCCTCCAGCAGCGCCAACGCCGCACATTCGCCAGCCATCTGCGCCGCATCCGCGCCCATGATCCCTGCGCCATCGCCAGCCAGATACACCGCCTCGACGCTGCTGCGCCCAGCGCAGTCCCGCTGCGGCAACCAGGCGCGGTTGAGATTATTCCAGGCAAAGTCACAGCCGAGTAAATCCGCTAGTTGCGTTTCGCTGCGCAGGGCATGCGCGAAGGCCACCGCATCGCATTCCAGCGTCTGTTCGCCCCAGCGAATGCCGTGGACCCGTTGCTCTCCATCGATCTGCGACAGTGTTGCGCCCTGATGCACGGCAATCCCATGGGCCGTCAGCCAAGCACGGTAATACAAACCCTTTGCCAGGGTCGCCGGTTGCCTGAGCAGCGCCGGTAATGCGCGACATTGGGCACTGAACGGCGCACTGTCGAGCACGGCCAACACCTTGGCGCCCGCCTGGGCATATTGATAAGCGACGAGATAGAGCAGTGGTCCGGAACCACAAAACACTACGCGTTCGCCAATTGCGCAGCCCTGGTACTTCAAGGCGATTTGCGCCGCGCCCAGGCTGTAGACGCCCGGCAAGGTCCAGCCCGGCACCGGCAGGATACGGTCGGTGGCGCCGGTGGCGACAATGATGCGCGAATACTCAACGCTGTCGATGCGACCGCTGGTGAGCAGGTCGAGACGGTTGTCCTCGGCGTTCCATACCAGGGTTTGCGGCCGGTAGTCGATCAACGGCGCAAGCTCGTCCATGATGCGATGCACGGTCTGCGCCTTGCTCGCTTCAAAGCCGTAGAGTTGTTTGGCCGAGCGCTGGAAGTTTGCCGGTTGGCGCCGATATATCTGCCCGCCGCCACGCAGGTTCTCATCGATCAAGCAGGGTTTTATGCCGTGATCGAGCAGCGTACGTGCGGCAGCGATGCCCGCTGGGCCTGCGCCTACAATTGCCACGGGCTTCATGGCTGCCGTCCTGGATCGCGGCTGATCGCGTGACCTTCTTCGAGCAACGTCGAGCAGGCCCGTACGCGTCGCCCATCGGCAAGCCGTACCCAACAATCCTGGCACGCCCCCATCAGGCAAAAACCGGCGCGGCGTTCGGCGCTGAAATCGCTGCCGCGCAGATGGTCGGCGCAGGTCAGCATGGCAGTCAGCAAGGTATCGCCGAGCAGCCCGGTGGCCGGCTGCCCATCAAGGGTGAACGCCAGGGCTGGGCGCTGGGTTTCCGTCAGCCGCTTGAACAGCGCCATCAATGTTTCCCCACCAGTACACGGTCCAGGCCGTAGACCCGATCGAGCAGAATCATGGTCGCTGCGGTGAGTGCGATCACCAGCGCCGATACCGCCGCCATCATTGGATCGATGGACTCAGTGGCATACACGTACATGCGCACCGGCAGGGTTTGTGTGGCAGGTGAACTGACGAAGATTGACAGGGTCACCTCATCGAAACTGTTGATGAACGCCAGCAACCAACCACCGGCCACCCCAGGCAAAATCATCGGCAAGGTGATTTGCCGGAACAACGTAAAGCGCCCGGCTCCGAGGGATTCGGCGGCCTGCTCGGCACTGCGATCAATCCCGATCGCTGCCGCCAGCACCAGGCGCAGTACATAGGGAGTGATGATCACCACGTGCGCCAGCATCAGCCAGGTAAAGCTGCCATTAACGCCCATCAACGCAAACAGGCGCAGCATCGCCACGCCCAGCACCAGGTGCGGGATGATGATCGGCGACAGAAACAGTGCACTGAAAAAGTTACGCCCGGGGAACGTATAGCGACTGATCGCCAAAGCCGCCGGTACCGCGATCAAGGTCGCCAGGGACGCGGCGGTAAACGCCAGGATCAGGCTGTTATAGAAGGCCTGGATGAAGTCGGCGCGTTCGAATACGGCGCGAAACCAGCGCAGGGAAAAGCCCGACGTGGGCAGGCTCAAGGTGTTTTCCGGGGTGAACGCCACCAGGCACACCACCACCAGCGGCGCCATCATGAACAGCACCACCAAACCATGGAAACCGAGGGCCAAAGGACCGTTTCTGGACATGCGCTTAAACCCCCAGGGACTTTTTATAGCGGCCTTCGACCATTCGGTTCCAGCTCAGCATGATCAGTAGATTGACCAACAGCAGCACCACCGCGATGGTCGCGCCCATGGGCCAGTTGAGTTCCGAGAGGTATTGGTCATACACCACAGTGGCGACCATTTTCAGACGCCGCCCGCCCAGCAACCCTGGGATTGCGAACGAACTGGCGGCCAGGCCGAACACGATCAAGGTGCCGGACAGCACGCCGGGCATCACTTGCGGCAACACGATCTTGCGCATCACCGTGGCCTGGCTTGCGCCCAGAGAAAGCGCCGCTTGTTCCGCCGAGGGGTCGAGCTTTTGCAGGGAGGTCCATACCGGAATGATCATGAACGGCAGCATCACGTGCACCAGCGCGATGATCACGGCGAACGGCGTATACAGCAGCTTCACCGGGCGCCCGCCGATGGCCTGGATCACTTGGTTGACCAGGCCATCGGCGCCGAGCAGCAAGCTCCAGCCAAACGCGCGTACCACCACGGAAATCAGAAGCGGTGTGAGGATCAGGATCAGGAAGACCGACCGCCACGGCGTACCCATGCGGCTGAGGATGTACGCCTCCGGTACCCCGATCAGCACGCACAGCAACGTTACCAGCGCACTGATCCAGAAGGTGCGCCAGAAGATCTCGTAGAAATAGGCATCGCTCAACAATGCCAGGTAGTGGGCCAGGGTCCACTGATCGGCCTTTACACCCACCTGGTAATCGAACACGTTGAAGGACAGTACCAGCGTCAAGGCCAATGGCAAGATCAGTAACCCGCCAAACAGCACCAATGCCGGTAACGAGAGCAGGTAGCCGCGATTCATGGGTGCACCTCATCGGCCGCCAGTACCCGCAGCAAATCCGCTTGCCATTGCAGGCCCACTGCCGCGCCGTTGCAAAGCGGTGCGCTGCCATCGTTGCCGCGCACCACGGTAATTTCGCCAAGGGGGGTATGGATGCGATACAACCATTGGCTGCCGAAAAAGTAGCGGTCGAGCACCTGGCCTTGCACGCGGCCTGAACCTGCTTGTACCAATTGGATCTTTTCCGGACGCAGGCTCAGGGTCAGTTGGCCAGCGCCGCCCTGGTGACGCACTTGGGGGACACCGAGCGCGTCGTAGTCGCCGGCCAGCAGGTTGGCCTTGCCGACAAAGTCAGAGATGAAGCGCGTGCGCGGGTGTTCATAGAGTTTGTATGGCGCGTCGATCTGGGTCACGCGCCCGGCCTGCATCACGACCACGCGATCGCTGATGGAGAGCGCTTCGGCCTGGTCGTGGGTGACCATTAAGGTGGTGATGCCCACCGCACATTGAATGCGGCGGATCTCGAACTGCATCTCTTCACGCAGGTTGGCGTCAAGGTTGGACAACGGTTCATCCAACAGCAGAACCGGTGGCTCGATCACCAATGCACGGGCCAGCGCGACGCGTTGGCGTTGGCCGCCGGAGAGTTCCCGAGGGTAGCGTTCGGCATGGGGGGCCAGACGCACCAGTTCGAGTACGGTCTTGACGAGGCTTGCGATCTCGGTGGCCGGTACCTTGCGCATCTTCAAGCCGAAGGCGACGTTGTCGCGCACGCTCATATGGGGAAACAGCGCATAACTTTGGAACACCACGCCCAGGCCACGACTGGCAGGCTTGGCGCGGGTAATGTCGCGACCATCGAGCAGGATCTGGCCGCTGCTCACCTCGACAAAGCCGGCGATCATTTGCAGGGTGGTGGTCTTGCCGCAGCCCGAAGGACCAAGCAGGGAAACGAATTCACCTTTTTCCACCGCGAGGTCGGTGGCAACTACTGCATCAACGGCGCCGTAGCGTTTACTCAAGGCGTTGAGTTGGAGAAATGCCATGTCTGCGTTCCACCTTTTATTCCGCCGCGCCGAAGCGCGCTTTTTTGTTTTGGGCAGATGCGAAAAGAGTGTTGCCGGTGCGTTGACGCTCGATCTTGAGTCGGCTGCCAGTTGTTGTTCGTTTCGCCCCTGTGGACGCAGATTAGAGCGAAGACTAGGATGGGCGGAAGATGGGATTTCATTCAGCGGACTACTATTTTAAGATTTATTCACTGAGCAGAATTTATGTTGATATCGAGTGATACAGACTCCATTCAGCGGAATAGTAGCGGCAAGGAAGTCGGTGCTGGTGGCGTATCCCGCGTGTTTGCCTTACTACGCGCTCTGGGTGAAGTGCCCGAGGGAGGTGAACGTGTCACCCAGCTCGCCCACCGCGTTGGCCTCTCCCAGCCCACCACTCACCGCTTGCTACGCAGCCTGATGGATGAAGGCATGGTCGAGCAGGATGCGCGCAGTAAACGCTATCGCCTGAGCCTGGAGTTCTTTGCGTTGGCGGCCAATGCCGGCAAGACTGGCAACCTGCGCGATCTGGTGCGCCCAAGCCTGTTGCGCCTGAGTGCATCGTTGGGAGATTCGCTGTTCCTGCTGGCTCGCAGCGGCTTCGACGCCATTTGCCTGGACCGCAGCGAAGGCCCGTACCCGATTCGTACCTTCACCGGTGATATCGGCGGGCGCGTAGCCCTGGGGGTAGGGCAGGGCAGCCTGGCAATTCTGGCCTTTCTGCCGCAGGAAGAGCGCGAGACGGTCATCCGCTACAACCTGCCACGGCTCAAGGATTTTCATTTGTATGACGAAGTGCTGCTGCGCTCCGAAGTTGAGAACGTTCGCAATTTGGGCTACGCGGCACGCAACACCGGGGTGCTGGAAGGTATGGCGGGGTTGGCAGTGCCGATCCTCAACCGCGAGGGGCATGCGGTCGCAGCGTTGAGTGTGGCGACCATCAGTGACCGCCTGGGGCCAAGCCGATTGCCGATGGTGGTGGAATTGCTCAAGCGCGAAGCTGCAGCAATCGGGCCACGCATCAACCCGTTCGACCCTACGTTGCGCAGGCCGTCGCAGACGTTTGGTGGATGAGTGATCTTTGCTAAAACGCATTAGCATTGGATCCACTTACGGTATAACCCTGCGACGCTTTCGTTATTCGAGGTCCCATTTTTCATGCTGACCCCTTTGCAACGCCCGCTGTGGCAGATCTATCTGATCTTTCTGGCACCGATGGTGCTGTCCAATTTTCTGCAAAGCTTTTCCGGCACCCTCAACGGTATCTATGTCGGGCAAATGCTCGGCACCCAGGCTTTGGCGGCGGTGTCGGGGATGTTCCCCATCGTGTTTTTCTTTATCGCCCTGGTGATCGGCCTGGGGGCGGGCGCCTCGGTGTTGATCGGCCAGGCGTGGGGTGCCCAGGAGACGGGGCTGGTCAAGGTGATTACCGGCGCCACCCTGACGTTGGGCGCCCTGGTGGGCCTGATTGCCGCGGTGCTGGGCAGCCTGTTTGCGCGCCCGGCCTTGCAGGCATTGGGTACGCCGCTGGATGTGCTCGACGATGCGGTGGGCTATGCCCAGATGATGATGTTGATCATGCCGCTGTTGCTGGTGTTCATCCTCTATACCCAATTGCTGCGTGGGGTGAGCGATACGATTTCACCGTTGCTGGCGTTAATGGTTTCGACCCTGGTGGGCTTGCTGCTCACGCCAGCGCTGATTCGCGGCTGGATCGGCCTGCCGCCCCTTGGCATCCAGAGTGCGGTTTACGCAGGTTTGGTGGCTAACGCCTTGGCGATGCTGTTCCTGGTGCTGCGCCTGCGGCATAAAAACCATGTGATGGCACCGGATCGCGAGCTGCTCGCGGCTTTACGCCTGGACCGCGTCATCCTCGGTAAAGTGCTGCGCATCGGCCTGCCGACAGGCTTGCAGATGGTGGTGTTGTCGTTGTCGGAATTGGTCATCCTGGCCCTGGTCAATAGCCACGGCTCCCAGGCCACGGCGGCTTATGGCGCGGTGACGCAGATCGTCAACTACGTCCAGTTCCCGGCGCTGTCGATTGCCATCACCGCCTCGATCCTCGGTGCCCAGGCGATCGGCGCCGGGCGCCTGGAGCGCATCGGGCCGATCCTGCGCACGGGGTTGGTGATCAACCTGTGCCTGACCGGGGGCCTGATTGTGCTCGGTTATGGGTTGTCGCACTGGTTGCTGGGGCTGTTCATCACTGACGACAGCGCCCGGATCAGAGCCGAACACCTGCTGCACATCATGCTCTGGAGCATCCTGGTGTTCGGCTTCCAGGCGGTGATCGGCGGCATCATGCGCGCCAGCGGTGTGGTGCTGATGCCGGTGGCAATCTCGATTTTCTGCGTGCTTTGCGTGGAGCTGCCGATGGCTTATCTGTTCAACGCACACTTCGGGCTGGAGGGGGTGTGGATGGCGTTCCCGGTGACCTACCTGGCAATGCTGGTATTGCAGACCGCGTATTACCGGCTGGTATGGCGGCATAAGCAGATCAAGCGGTTGGTTTGAGGCTGAGCCCGCGCAATAACACCTCCAGGCCCTGCAAGCCTTCCTCCAGGCGCGTGCTCGGGTGTGCATCCCGGGCGATCCACAACGCCGTGTTGACCAGGCTGCCGTTGATCAACTGCGCCAGTGCCTGGCTGGGTGCCGGCGCGACCCATCCGGCTTGCATCAGGACCTCCAGGAGTTGGCGCAACGACTCAACGCAGTGGTGTTGTGAGCCGGTATCCCCCAGCACCGCTGGCGCATCCTGCAACACAATGCGCTGGATTTCCGGATCCTGGGCCATGCGCAGATAAGCTCGGCAGCGTTCGCAAAACCCGCTCCAGGGCTCTATGGCCTGCGCGCTGATGCGTTGCAAGTGCTCGTCCATCTCGCTGTCGAGCTGGGCGACTACGGCTGCCAGCAAGCCTTTTTTGTCACCAAAGTGATGGTACAACGCACCGCGCGTCAGCCCGGCTTGAGCGGTAAAGTCATCCATCGAGGTATGGGCATAGCCTTGGGTGGCGAATGCCCGGCGCGCACTTGCGATCAGGCGGGCGCGAGTCTCTTCGATCATTTCGGCACGGGCTCGGCTCATGGAAGTCTCATCGGTTGGTGATTGACATACGGTGCGTATGCGAAGCATGATCCCTCACATACGCACCGTATGTATTCTGCCCGGATCGCTTCAGATAGCAAGGCCGCAGCTTGAGCAAGAGGTTACGCAGGATGGCAAACCCTTACGCCGAATTATTCCAGGTCCCAGGCGCCCGAGCCTTTGTGCTCGCAGGCATGTTGGCGCGCATGCCAATCTCGATGACCGGTATCGGCCTGATCACCATGCTCGCCCAAGTCCATGGCGGTTATGGGCTGGCGGGGTCGGTGGCGGCGGTGTTTGCCCTGGCCACGGCGTTTTGTGCGCCGCAAGTGTCGCGTTGGGTGGACCGCTACGGCCAGGGCAAGGTCCTGCCGATAGCCGCACTGATCGGCGGCGGGGCGCTATTGATGTTGTTGCTGTGTACGCGTTTGCAGGCACCAAGCTGGACGCTGTTCCTGTTTGCTGCGCTGGCCGGCTGCATGCCCAATATGTCCGCCATGGTGCGTGCGCGCTGGACCGAGTTGTACCGCGGCCAGCCCAGGCTGCAAACCGCGTTTGCTCTGGAGTCGGTGCTGGATGAGGTGTGCTTTATTATCGGCCCACCCATTTCTGTGGGCCTGAGCGTAGTGCTGTTCCCCGAAGCCGGCCCTTTGGTGGCGGCGTTGTTGCTGGCGGTGGGCGTCACCACCTTTGTATTGCAGCGGCAAACCGAGCCACCCATACACGAGCACCACGGCGCGCATGGCCGCTGGCTGATCGCTTCCCCTGCGGTTTTGATTCTGATGACCTTGCTGCTGGCCATGGGTGTGATCGTCGGCGTGGTGGACGTGGTCAGTGTGGCGTTCGCCCAGCATCAGGGCCAGCCGGCGGCGGCGAGTATTGTGCTGTCGGTGTACGCCATCGGTTCGTGCCTGGCCGGGCTGGCTTTCGGTGCCCTCAAGCTCAAGGCGCCGTTGCCGCGTCAGTTCCTGTTCTGCGGTGTGGCCACGGCGTTGACTACCTTGCCCTTGTTGCTGGTGAGCAACATCCCCGGCCTGGCCGTCGCCATATTTATCTCCGGTCTGTTCTTTGCGCCCACCTTGATCGTGTCGATGGCCATGGTCGAGCAGATCGTTGCGCCCAGCCGCCTCACCGAAGGCATGACCTGGTTGATCACCGGGCTGAGCATCGGCGTTGCTATCGGCGCCGCCAGCTCTGGTTGGATGATCGATCATTTCGGCGCTGCCAGTGGGTTCCGGGTGGCGTTGGCGGCGGGGGCGGTGGTGTTGTTGGCCGCATGGTTGGGGTATCGGCGGTTGGGCTGAGTGCCGGCTTGTTCACACTTGATAGCGACCGCTGTGTCGATGCCACTCGTAATTGCCGCCCAGCCAGGCTTTTACCCCGCCGAGGAAGCGCTTGAGCGTGGGGGAGGCCTGTTTGAGCAGCCTTCTTTCCTTGGCTTCATATCTACGTATAAGCGTGTTGTGAAGATCGGCTGTCAACCACAAGGCTTGCTGTAATGAACAACCTTGTTCGTTTGCCAGCAGCAATGGCAGGTTGAAATCACCGATGCCAGGCTCTTGCTCTTTGGATGCGGAATACAAGTCATTGACGAGCATGGTCAAACTTGCAGCTAGGGCGATCACTTCGCGTACAGGCGCAGAAAAATAAGTATCGGCACCCAGTTCATAGCCGCCGACAATATCAATGAGGGCCATGCAAGGTAAAAAGCTGTTGACTTGACGATGTGCCAAATATTCCCAGACTTGAGGCAGGCTGTGTTCGATGCGCCATGAAGCTTCCGCATTCATGGTCACGAACATCGCAATGGTCTCCGACTGAACGCGAGCTTTCTGCGAGGGTGTCGCATAGCGATCCAGGTGGTTCATATATCCCCGCAATCCACGTAAAACCGGATCATCGTTGAGCGCACGTTTGAGCGCGAGGTCGTGGGATGGAATCAGATATGCCCTGTCCAGGGCGGCCAGGGCCAGTGACAAGCGTGCGCCCAGGAGCTTGGGGTTGGCGCCACTTCGCTCATCATCACAATAGTGATCGTCTACCGCGAACAGCGCCGCCATGCATTTTGCAGACAGTAGCAAGCGTTGAACGTCGTCGGTGTCGGCGTGACACAGCATTACGAAACGCCCGAAGTTCGAGGCCCTTACGTGATCCAACTGCCCCTCGAAAATACCGATTCGATTGATCCACGCCATTAACAGCGCATTGATACGGTTGCCGAGCGCTTCGTCCAGTCGTATCGGTAATGGACATTCAAGCGCAGGTATTTCCAGGCCGGTTGAGTTTTTTTGTGGGGGAGGCGGCGGGCTAATGTCGTTCATAGCAAGACTCCGGGTGTCTATGCCATTGGACGTTACTGCGGACCAAGGATCAGGAAGGGCGTTGATTTCAATTTAGAAGTCCGGGTGGAAAAACACAATGGACCCTTTAGTTCTGATTGGAGTCAACGACCTCTAATGCCCGAATAAGACCATTTGGGATGACTCGCGTCGTCACTTCGCCACACGCATCGAACGAGCCCTGTGGCGATGTTGCCTGACTGGCCAATTCAAACCGCCGCTAGACCGTCGTCGTGCTGTTGCAGAAACTCATTCAGCGCTTGGCGCGTAAGGTCGTTCAACGTCACCTTTTTACGCATTGCGGCCAGAGCGGCTGCCAGATGCAGTTCATGCCCAACGCGTACGTTGAACGAGCCCTTGCATGGCTTCTCAGGTGATTGCCCCAGGGTCTGGCAGGTAGCCAGATAATCGTCCACGGCTTCGCGAAAGGCTGCGTCCAGTTCTGCGACGGTTTTGCCTTCGTAGCTCACTAATGCCTTGATGAATAAAATCTTGCCGAACAGGCAGTTGTCTTCGAGGCTGGCCTCGATAGAGCCGATGTAGCCTTTATGTTTGAGCTGGTTGTTCACTGAATCAGTTCTCCTGATTTCAATTGTTCGATGATCTGGCGCCGAATGTAATGTTTCAGTTCGTTGCCCGGGTGAGGCTTGTGCAACGTGATCATTGCACTGGGGTCGCCGATATCGAACTTGACGCGGCTTCCAGCCCCTTCAATCAGTGTGTATCCGAGTCGGCGTAACAGCGTGACGAGCTCGGGCCAGGTAAATGCCATGTGCTCATTGAGCAATTTGGCGAGCAGCTTTTCATTTTTGGACACGGCGTTCCTTGCGTGTAACTAAATGTAGTTGCAAAAAGTGGTGTTCGTCAATGCTAGCTCGGGGGCGTGTGCCTTTCCCGGAATTGATGTAACCCTTGATGACAGCTCGCTCGATGCCACCCATCCCCCCGCTAATTTTTCCCTTCCCGGTTCGTTTTATAGGGACGACGTGCCTTTGTGCTTCCCGCCTATTGCCCCGGATTCGAAGAAATGAATGCTGAAGACTCCTTGAAACTTGCTCGCCGGTTTATCGGGCTGCCCCTGGAAAAACGCCAACTGTTCCTGCAAGCCCTGCAGAAAGAGGGCGTGGATTTTTCCAGGTTTCCGATACCGGCAGGGGTGGAGGTTGAGGATCGCCAGGCGCTTTCCTACGCGCAGCAGCGCATGTGGTTTCTCTGGCAATTGGAACCGGCCAGTGGCGCCTACAATTTGCCTGGCGCGGTGCGCTTGACCGGCGCGCTGAGCCTGCCTGCGATGGAGCAGGCGTTCGCCAGCCTGGTGGCGCGTCACGAAACCCTGCGCACCGTGTTCCAGCGACAGGCCGACGAGCGCTTGACGCAGGTGGCGGTAGAACCGGCGGTGAATGTCGAGCAGTTGGACGTCAGCGCCTTGCCAGCCGCCGAGCGCGAGCAGGCCGTCAGCGACGCCGCTACCCGCCAGTCCCTGTTGCCGTTCGACCTGGAGCACGGCCCGCTGCTGCGTGTGCAACTGCTCAAACTCGCCGATCAAGAGCACGTGCTGCTGCTAACCCTGCATCACATCGTCTCTGATGGTTGGTCGATGAACGTACTGATCGACGAGTTCATTCGTTGCTATGACGCCCATGAGCGCAACGAAGAACCGCAATTGCCGGCGCTGCCGATCCAGTACAGCGACTATGCCCTGTGGCAACGGCGCTGGCTGGAAGCGGGGGAGCAGGCGCGCCAGTTGGAATACTGGCAGGCGCGCCTGGGCGACGAGCATCCGGTACTGGAACTGCCCACCGACCACCCACGCCCGGCGATTCCCAGCCATCAAGGCACGCGGTATAACTTCGCGATTGATCCGGCATTGGCGGTACAACTGCGCAGTTGCGCGCAAAAACACAACGTCACTTTGTTCATGCTGCTGCTGGGCGCGTTCAATGTGCTGCTGCATCGCTATACGGGCCAGGGTGATATCCGCGTCGGCGTGCCGATTGCCAATCGCAACCGCACTGAAGTCGAAGGGCTGATCGGTTTCTTCGTCAACACCCAGGTGTTGCGCACCGAACTGAGCGGGCAAACCCGCGTCACCGAGCTGTTGCAAGGCATCAAGGAACACGCGCTGGGTGCCCAGGCCCATCAGGAATTGCCCTTCGAGCGCCTGGTAGAAGCGCTGAAAATCGAGCGCAACCTGAGTCACACGCCGCTGTTCCAGGTGATGTACAACCACCAGCCGGTCGTCGCCGACATCGCTTCGGTCAGTACCGCGTCCGGCCTGGAGCTGGCCCTGGTGGAATGGCAAGGCCGCACCACGCAGTTCGACCTGACCCTGGACACCTATGAAAAATCCGGCACCCTGCACGCCGCGCTGACCTACGCCAATGACCTGTTTGACGCGCCGACCATCGACCGCATGGCCCAACACTGGATCAGCCTGTTGCAGGCGATGGTGTTGGATGGCGAACAGCGTATCGGCGAATTGTCGATGCTTGATGCCCAAGAACAGCACCGGCTGGTTCACACCTGGAACCAGACTGCCGAGTCATACCCAACCGAACGCGCAATTCATCACCTGATCGAAGACCAGGTTCAGCGCACCCCGGATGCACCGGCACTGGTATTCGGTACAACCACCTTGACCTACGCCCAGCTCGACAGCCGGGCCAACCAGCTGGCCCACGCCTTGTGCGAGCAGGGCGTAGGCCCCGACGTGCTGGTGGGGATCTGTGTCGAGCGTTCCGTCGAAATGGTCATCGGCCTGCTGGCGATTCTCAAGGCCGGTGGCGCCTACGTGCCCCTCGACCCCGAGTATCCCCAGGAACGCCTGGCCTACATGATCGAAGACAGCGGCATTCGGTTGCTGCTCAGCCAGCAAAGCCTGCTGGCCGCGCTGCCGGCTGCCGGAATCCAGGTGATCGCTCTGGATCAGCCGGCGCTGTGGCTCGACGGCTACAGCCACACAGCGCCCGCCGTCGCTATTGATGCACTCAATCTCGCCTATGTGATCTACACCTCCGGCTCCACCGGCAAGCCCAAGGGCGCCGGCAACAGCCATCGAGCGCTGGTCAACCGCTTGAGTTGGATGCAGCAGGCGTACGGCCTGGATGCCGCGGATGCAGTGTTGCAGAAAACCCCGTTCAGCTTCGACGTCTCGGTGTGGGAATTCTTCTGGCCGCTGATGACCGGTGCGCGCCTGGTGGTTGCGGCGCCTGGGGAGCACCGTGAACCGGCACGCCTGATCGAAACCATCGGCCGGCACGCCATCACCACGTTGCACTTCGTGCCGTCGATGCTGCAGGCATTTATCCACGAGCCGGGCGTGCAGGCGTGCACCCGCCTCAAGCGCATTGTGTGCAGCGGCGAAGCCTTGCCTCTGGATGCGCAACTGCAGGTGTTCGCCAAGTTGCCGGGTGCGGCGCTGTACAACCTCTATGGCCCGACCGAAGCGGCCATTGACGTCACCCACTGGACCTGCATCGACGAAGGCGCCGACAGCGTACCCATCGGCCGCCCGATCGCCAACCTCGCCACCTATGTGCTCGACGCCCAACTCAACCCGGTGCCTGACGGTATAGCTGGCGAGCTGTACCTGGGCGGTACTGGCCTGGCGCGCAGTTATCATCGGCGCCCGGCGTTGACCGCCGAACGTTTTGTGCCAAGCCCGTTCGTGACGGGTGAGCGGCTGTATCGTACCGGTGACCGTGTGCGCCAGCGCGCCGATGGTGTGATCGAATACCTCGGCCGTCTCGATCACCAAGTCAAGTTGCGCGGCTTGCGTATCGAACTGGGCGAAATCGAAACCCGCCTGATGCAGCACCCGCAAGTGCGCGAAGCGGTGGTGTTGGTACAAGGTGGCAAACAATTGGTCGCGTACTTGGTGTGTGAAGGCGAGGAGCCGACCGACCTCAAGGCCTGGCTGCTCGGCAGCCTGCCGGAATACATGGTGCCGACCCACTTCGTCACCCTGGCCAAGCTGCCGGTGACCGCCAACGGCAAGCTTGACCGCAAGGCATTGCCACTGCCGGATGCAGCGCTGCAACAGGCGTTTATCGCCCCACAAGGCGACCTGCAAACAGCCCTGGCGGCGATCTGGAGCGATGTGCTCGGCGTTGAACAGGTCGGCCAGGACGATAACTTCTTCGAGCTGGGTGGCGACTCGATCATTTCTATCCAGGTGGTCAGCCGCGCCCGCCGGGCCGGTATCCGACTCAGCCCCCGGGACCTGTTCCAGTACCAAAGCATCCGTAGCCTTTCACGGGTGGCCAGCTTCGACCAAGTCAGCCTGATCGACCAGGGCCAGATCAGTGGCGAGGTGATTCTGACCCCAGTGCAACAGCACTTTTTCGCCCAAGCGATCCCGACACATCATCACTGGAACCAGTCGTTGCTGCTGACCCCGCGAGAGGCGTTGCAGCCCGCGCAGCTGGAAGCGGCCTTGAACCAGCTGATCCAGCATCACGACGTCTTGCGCCTGCGTTTTGTGCAGCAGGCGGATGGCTGGCATCAGAGCCATGCGGCGCCCCTCGCCGAGCCGCTGCTGTGGCAGTCCCACGCCAACATCGACGCCGAGTTGGCAGCGCTGTGTGATGAAGCCCAGCGCAGCCTCGACCTCGAACAAGGCCCGCTGATACGCGCCGCATTGGTGAGCATGGCCGATGGCAGCCAACGCTTGCTGCTGGTGATCCACCACCTGGTCGTCGATGGTGTGTCCTGGCGCATCCTGCTCGAAGACCTGCAACAGGCTTACCGCGAACAGTCGCTGCCGGCGAAAACCAGCGCGTACCAGCATTGGGCGCAGCAACTTCACGACCACGCGCAAACCCTCGACGAACAACTGCCGTACTGGCAGGCGCAATCGGTCGACACCGATCTACCTTGCGACCACCCCGAGGGCGGCCTGCAAAACCGGCTGGGCACCAAACTGGAAACCCGCCTCGACGCCGAGCAGACCCGCCGGTTGCTGCAAGACGCACCGGCGGCCTATCGCACCCAGGTCAACGACCTGCTGCTGACGGCCCTGGCGCGGGTGATCAGCCGCTGGAGCGAACAACCCGCTGCGCTGATCCAGCTCGAAGGCCATGGCCGCGAAGACCTGTTCGACGACATCGACCTGAGCCGCACCGTCGGCTGGTTCACCAGCCTGTTCCCGGTGCGTCTGCACGCCGAAGGCGAGTTATCCGATGCGATCAAATCGGTCAAGGAGCAACTGCGCGCCGTGCCCGACAAGGGCCTGGGTTACGGTCTGCTGCGTTACCTGGGGTCGCCGCAGGCCCGCGAAAGCCTGGCGAACCTCGCCGCACCGCGCATTACGTTCAACTACCTGGGCCAGTTCGACCGTCAGTTCAATGAGTCGGCACTCTTCGTACCGGCCAGTGAAGGCAGCGGCCAAGCCCAGGATCCCGAGGCACCGCTGGCCAACTGGTTGACGGTGGAAGGGCAGGTGTATGGCGGTGAGTTGGCGCTGCAATGGGGCTTCAGTCGCGAGATGTTTGACGTGTCGAGCGTCCAGCGTCTGGCGGATGAATACACCGCTGAACTCAAGGCGTTGATCGAACATTGTTGTGCTGCTCCGGCAGGGCAGGTGACCCCGTCGGATTTTCCGTTGGCACGTCTTACTCAGCAGCAACTGGATGCATTGCCCGTGGCGGGGTCGGCCATTGCCGATCTTTACCCGCTGTCGCCGATGCAGCAGGGCATGTTGTTCCACACGTTGCTTGCGCCCGAGGCCCAGTCTTATATCAACCAGTTGCGCCTCGACATCGAAGGGCTCGACCTATTGGCCTTCGGGCGTGCCTGGCAGGCCGCGCTGGACCGCCATGACACCCTGCGCAGCAGCTTCCATTGGCTGGGCATGGACAGTGCTCACCAGTTGATCCAGCACCAGGTTGACCTGCAACTGCAAGTGATTGAAGACCCGTATGCCGACTTCGACGCCCTGGCCCAGGCTGAACGTGAGCGCGGTTTCGCACTGAATGCCGCGCCGCTGTTTCGCCTGACCCTGGTGCGCGGTGCGGGCGCGGCCTGGCACCTGATTTTTACCAGCCACCACATTCTCATGGATGGCTGGAGCAACGCGCAGTTGCTTGGCGAAGTCATTGCTCACTACGCAGGCCAGGCTGTGCCCGCACCACTGGGGCAATGGCGCGATTATCTGGGCTGGTTGCAACAGCAAGGCTCTGGCGAAGCGTTCTGGAAAGCCGCACTGGCAGCATTGCCGGCGCCAACCTTGCTGTCCCAGGCACTGCGCAAGCCGGTGGACGGGATCGGCATGGCGGACCATCACGTGGCGCTGGACAGCGACGTTACCCGACGTCTCGGCGAGTTTGCGCGCCAGCACAAAGTGACCCTCAATACCGTGTTGCAAGGCGCCTGGGGCCTGCTGTTGCAGCGCTACACAGGCCAGGATTGCGTGGCCTTTGGCGCCACCGTGGCCGGGCGTTCTGCGCCACTGCCAGGGATCGAGCAGCAACTGGGCCTGTTCATCAATACCTTGCCGATCATCAGTGCAGCCTCGCCAGCCCAGTCGGTCGCAAGCTGGCTCGGCGAGTTGCAAGCGCTCAATCTCAGCCTGCGCGACCATGAGCATGTACCGCTCTACGATATCCAGGCCTGGGCCGGCCATCACGGCGCGCTGTTCGATACCTTGCTGGTGTTCGAAAACTTCCCGGTTGCCGAGGCGCTCAAGCAAGGTGCGCCGGCTGGCCTGACCTTCGGTCGCCTGCACAACCATGAACAAACGCACTACCCACTGACCCTGGGCATTGAGCTGGGGGCCAACCTGCGCCTGGAGTTCAGCTACGACCGTTCGCTGTTCAGCGAGCCGCAAGTCGCGCGCCTGAACGCCAACCTGCAACACCTGCTGGCGCAATTGCTCGCAGATGCCCATGTACCCCTTGGTAACCTGCGCCTTCTCGACGCCACCGCACAGCAGAATATGCTCGGTCTCAGCCGGTCGGCCGCGGCTGCCCAGGGTAACGAGCGCGTGCATCAACGCATCGCAGCCCAAGCCCAGGCCACCCCAGACGCCCTGGCTGTGCTGGCCGGTGGCGAAGGCTTGACGTACGCCGAGCTAAACCAGCGGGCCAATCGTCTGGCCCATCGCCTATTGGAGCTTGGTGTCGGTCCCGGACAACGGGTGGGCCTGGCTTCGCGTCGTGGCCCACAGTTGATTGTCAGCCTGTTGGCGGTACTCAAAAGTGGCGCGGCCTACGTACCGCTGGACCCGAAATACCCCGTCGAGCGCCTGGCCTACATGCTCGCCGACAGCCGACTCAACCTGCTGCTCAGCGAAGTGGGTTTGCTCGTCGATCTGCCATTGCCCCAAGGACTGGCACGTGTGGATTTCACCGCCTGCGGTGACGAGCTGGCCGGCTACCCGACGACCAACGTGCCCAACCCTGCCGCCGCTGCTGATCTGGCGTATGTGATCTACACCTCGGGCTCCACCGGTCAGCCCAAAGGTGTGGCCATCGATCATGCCGCCCTCGGTCAATTCTGCGACAGTGCCACGCTGTACAGCCGCTTGAGTGCCGAGGATCGCGTCTTGCAGTTTGCGACCTTCAGTTTCGACGGTTTTGTCGAGCAGTGCTTCCCGCCCTTGTGTGTGGGTGCAGCGTTGATCATGCGCAGTGATGAGCTGTGGGACGCCGGGCAACTGGCGCGGGAGATCGTCGAGCAAGGCGTAACCCTGGCCGACTTGCCGGCGGCCTACTGGTATCTGTTGGCGCAGGAATGTGCAGTGCACTGCCGCTCCCTGGGCAAGCTGCGCCAGGTGCATGTGGGCGGTGAAGCCATGGCGGTGGAGGGTGTACGTGCCTGGCATGCCGCAGGGCTTGGTCATGTGCGCCTGGTCAATACCTACGGGCCGACCGAAGCCACGGTGGTGTCCAGCGTGCATGACTGCCAGTTGACCGATGCCAACGACGCGTACGGCGTACCGATTGGGCAGGCGATTGCGGGGCGTGCGCTGTATGTGCTCGACAGCGGTTTCGAACTGCTAAGCACCGACGGTGTGGGCGAGTTATGCATCGGCGCCGAGGCGGGCTTGGCCCAGTGCTACTTCGATCGCCCGGCGCTCACTGCCGAGCGCTTCTTGCCTGACCCATTTTCCGCCACGCCCGGTGCGCGGCTTTATCGCAGTGGCGACCTGGCCCGGTACAACGCGGCGGGGGCGCTGGAATACGTGGGGCGTATCGACCATCAGGTGAAGATTCGCGGCCTTCGTATCGAAATGGGCGAGATCGAAGCCAGCCTGCAAGCCTTGCCCGACGTGCGTGAAGCGGCAGTGATTGCCCAGCCGAGCGCGATCGGCATGCAGTTGGTGGCGTATGTGGTACCCGCCGATGATCAGCAGTTGGAAGCGCAGGCACTGGCGACACGCTTGCGTCAGGCGTTACCGGATTACATGGTGCCGGGACATTGGGTGGTACTCGATGCCTTGCCGCTCAACAACAATGGCAAGCTCGACCGCCGGGCGCTGCCGGCACCGGATCTGAGCCAGGCGTGCGCCGTGTACGTGGCACCTCAGAGCCCTTTGCAGGTGCAGTTGGCAGCGATCTGGCAAGCGGTCCTGCACGTGGAGCGGGTTGGCCTGGACGACCACTTCTTCGAACGCGGCGGTCACTCGTTGCTGGCGACTCAGGTGATCTCACGGGTGCGTCACGACCTCAAGCTGGACGTGCCGTTGCGGGCCCTGTTCGAACAGCCGACGCTGGCAGCCTTCGCGGCGGCTTGCGCAGGCTTGACGGCCGATACGGCGCCAGCGCTCCAAGCGCTTGGACGTGAGCAGCCGCTGGCGTTGTCCTTTGCTCAGGAGCGTCAATGGTTCCTGTGGCAATTGGACCCGGCCAGCGCGGCTTACCATGTACCGACTGCATTGCACGTGCGCGGTCAACTCGACAGTGCGGCACTTGCACGCGCCGTCCAGGCCCTGGTGCAGCGTCATGAACCGCTGCGCACTACGTTTGTGGAGGCGGGCGAGCACACCTTGCAAGTCGTCCACCCCAGTCTGACCGTGCCGATTGAGCAGCAAGCGATCGACGCCGATGCCATCGAGCACGCCGTCAGCGAAGAAATCCAGCGCCCGTTCGATCTGCTTGACGGCCCATTGATGCGCGTCAAGTTGCTGGTCGTCGCGCCTGAGCACCACGTGCTGGTCATTACCCAGCACCACATCATCTCTGATGGCTGGTCGATGCAGGTCATGATCGACGAGTTGGTAGCGCTGTACCAAGGTGACGCGGGCTTGCCGGCCTTGCCGATCCAGTACGCCGACTATGCCCGTTGGCAGCGGGATTGGATGGCGGCAGGGGAGCAACAACGCCAGCTCGATTACTGGTGCGCCCGTCTGGGTAACGACCATCCGCTGCTGGACTTGCCGCTGGACCATCCGCGCCCAGCGGTGCAGAGCTATCGCGGCGCACGCCGGCAGATCCATCTTGACCGCGTGATGCTGGCTGAGCTCAAGGCCTTGGCCGAACGCCAGGACGTGACCTTGTTCATGCTCCTGCTGGCCTCGTTCCAGACCTTGCTGCACCGCTACAGCGGCCAGTCGCAGGTTCGCGTCGGCGTGCCGATCGCCAACCGTAATCGTCTCGAAACCGAGCGGCTGATGGGCTTCTTCGTCAATACCCAAGTGCTGCAGGCGCAGTTGCACGGGCAGATGCCTTTCGAGCAGTTGCTGGGCCAAGTCAAACGGCGCGCTTTGGAAGCCCAGGCCCATCAGGACCTGCCGTTCGAGCAACTTGTGCAGGTGTTGCAGCCGGAGCGCAGCCTGAGCCATAACCCGCTATTCCAGGTGATGTTCAATCATCAAAGCAGCCTGCGTTCGGGTTCAGTGCAACTGCCTGGCCTGGTGTTGCAGCCAATGGACTGGGCGGGTCACAGCACGCAGTTCGACCTGAACCTGGAAACCGAGGAATCGGCCGACGGCCTCTGGGCGTCCCTGACCTACGCCACCGACTTGTTTGACGCTGCAACCGTGGAACGTCTGGCCGAGCATTGGCAAAACCTGCTGCGCGCGGTCGTGCACGATGCCTCCCAGCCCCTGGATGAACTGGCGATGCTGAGCACGTCGCAATGGCAACAAATGGTGCACGACTGGAACCGCAGCGACACCCCATACCCACACGAACACTGCGTACACCAGCTGTTTGAGGCCCAGGCCGTGGCGCAACCCGACGCCATCGCGCTGCACTTCGACGAGGAGCGCCTGAGCTACGGTGAACTCAACCGCCGCGCCAATCGCCTGGCCCATCGTTTGATCACCATGGGTGTCGGCCCGGACGTGCTGGTGGCAGTGCACGTGGAGCGTTCCCTGGACATGGTGGTCGGCTTGCTCGCGACTCTCAAGGCCGGTGGCGCCTATGTCCCACTCGACCCGCAATTCCCGGCAGAGCGCCTGGCGTTCATGCTCGAAGACAGCCGCGCCCGGGTGCTGCTGACCCAGGCGCACCTGCAAGGGCGCCTGGTGCAGCCGCAAGGCGTGCAGGTGCTGATGGTCGAGGATGTCGGCACGCAGGCATATAACCCGCAGGTTGCCGTTACACCGCAAAATCTGGCCTACGTCATCTACACCTCCGGCTCCACCGGCAAGCCTAAAGGGGTGATGGTAGGCCACCAGGCGCTGTGCAGCTTTACCAGCGGTATGGCCGGCACCTTGGATATTGGCCGGCAGACGCGGCTGTTGTCGCTGACGACTTTCTCGTTCGATATCTTCGCCCTGGAGCTGTACGTGCCGCTGAGTATGGGCGGCACAGTGCTACTGAGCGCCCAGTACATGGCCCTCGACCCTGAGGCGATTCTCGAACTGGCCCAGCGTCAGGCCGCGAGTGTGCTGCAGGCCACGCCATCGAGCTGGCGCATGTTGCTCGATAGCCCGCTCGCCCATTTACTGCGTGGCATAACCTGTCTGTGCGGTGGTGAAGCGCTGCCAGCCGACTTGGCCCAGCGCCTGCTCGAGCTGCAAGGTCCCGTATGGAACCTCTATGGCCCGACGGAAACCACCATCTGGTCAGCGGCTCATCGTCTGCACCAAGCGCAGCCTTTCGTTGGACGGCCGATTGCCAATACCGGGTTGTTTATCCTCAATCCCGGCCTCACGCCATGCCCGCAAGGCGCGTCTGGCGAGCTGCTGATCGGCGGTGTCGGCCTGGCGCGCGGTTACCACAGGCAGCCGGCGCTGACTGCCGAACGCTTCGTGCCCAACCCGTTTGGGGCGCCGGGCGAACGCCTGTACCGCACCGGCGACCTGGCACGCTATCGGGCCGACGGCGTGGTGGAGTACATCGGGCGCGTCGACCATCAGGTCAAGGTCCGTGGTTTCCGGATCGAGCTGGGTGAAATTGAAGCCTGTCTGCGTGAGCACGACGGTGTACGCGAAGCGGTGGTGCTGGCCGATAACGACCGCCTGATCGCCTATCTGGTCAGCTCCGCACCGCAGCCACAGCAGGCGTACAAAGCCGCGCTGCGCGAGCGCCTGCCGGATTACATGGTGCCTGCGCACTGGATGTTCCTCGATAGCCTGCCCTTGACCCCCAACGGCAAGCTCGACCGCAAGGCGCTGCCCAAACCGGAGGTTGGCGATTCACTCAAAGGCCATATAGCACCGGTAACCCTGCGCGAGCAGCAGGTGGCGGCCATCTGGGCCGAAGTGCTGGAGGTGCCGCAGGTCGGCCTCGACGACCACTTCTTCGAGCTGGGTGGCCATTCATTGCTGGCTACGCGTGTGGTGTCGCGGGTTCGCCAGGCCCTGACACTGGAAGTTGCGCTCAAGACCTTGTTCGAACACCCGCTGCTGAGTGATTTCGTTCGGGCCTTGGGCGAGGAGTGCGCTACTGCGCCAGCGTTGCTCAAGGCCGACCGCACGCAGCCTTTGCCGCTGTCCTACGCTCAGGAGCGCCAATGGTTCCTCTGGCAACTGGACCCCACCAGCGCCGCGTACCACATCCCCAGCGCCTTGCGTTTGCAGGGGCCGCTGGACCTGAGTGCACTGCAACGCAGCTTCGACAGCCTGCTGGCGCGCCATGAAAGCTTGCGCACGCATTTTCAGCAACAGGCCACCGGTGCGTTGCAGGTCATTGAGGCCGTTGGCTGCGTCGATATCGACCGGGTCGATAGCGATTACGCTGGCCTCAAGGCGCGGGTCGCCGAAGTGGTCGCCCACCCGTTCGACCTGCTGCGCGGGCCACTGTTGCGGGTCAAGTTGCTGCGTCTGGCCGACGATGATCATGTGCTGGTGCTGGTGCAGCACCACATCGTCTCCGATGGTTGGTCGATGCAACTGATGGTTGAGGAGTTGGTGCAGTTGTATGCCGCCTTCAGCCAGGGTCAAACCCCAAGCCTGCCGATGCTGCCGATCCAGTACGCCGACTACGCCGTATGGCAACGCGACTGGATGGCTGCGGGCGAGCAGGCACGTCAATTGGCCTACTGGCGCGAGCATTTGGGCGGCGAGCAACCGGTGCTGGAATTGCCGTTCGATCACCCGCGCCCGGCACAGCCAAGCCATCGCGGCGCCCGCTTGGGCATAGAGTTGGCCCCCGAGCTGTTGGACGGCTTGCGCAGCCTGGCACGCAGCGCGGGTGTGACGCTGCCGATGGTGCTGCTGGCGTCTTACCAGGCCTTGTTGCATCGCTACAGCGGCCAGGAGGACGTGCGCGTCGGCGTGCCGATTGCCAACCGCAACCGTCTCGAAACCGAGGGTTTGATAGGCTTCTTCGTCAACACCCAAGTGCTCAAGGCCGATATTCATGGCCAGATGAGCGTGGAGCAATTGCTGCGCCAGGTACGCCAGCGCTCTTTGGAGGCTCAGGCGCACCAGGACCTGCCCTTCGAGCAGTTGGTGCAGGCTTTGCAACCGGAGCGCAGCCTGAGCCTGAGCCCGTTGTTCCAAGTAGTGTTCAACCATCGTGTGAGCGGTGCCGACAGCCACCTGAGTCGCCTGACCGACCTGCACGTGGAGGTCCTGGATCTGGATGAGGGCGTGGCCCAGTTCGACCTGGCGCTGGATGTGGAAGAAAGCCCGACCGTGCTGCGCGCCTCCCTGAGTTACGCCACTGACCTGTTCGCTGTGGCGACCATCGAGCGCATGGCCGGGCATTGGCAGAACCTGTTGCGGGCAATGGTTGCCGATCAACAACAGGCTATCGGCCAATTGAAGCTGCTGGGCCAGGAGGAGCAAGAGCAGATCCTTGAACTGTGGAACCAGACCGACGCCGGTTTCTGCGCCGAGCGTCTTGTTCACGAGTTGGTAGCCGACCGTGCCCGGGAAACCCCGGATGCGGTGGCGGTTAAGTTCGATGCGCAAACCCTGAGCTACGCCGAACTGGATCGCCAGGCCAACCGCCTGGCTCATGCCCTGATTGCCCGTGGCGTCGGCCCGGAAGTGCGCGTGGCGATTGCCATGCCGCGTAGCGCCGAGATCATGGTGGCGTTCCTGGCGGTGATGAAAGCCGGTGGCGTATATGTGCCGCTGGATATCGAGTACCCCCGTGATCGCTTGCTGTACATGATGCAGGACAGCCGTGCGCAACTGCTGCTGACCCATAGCCGTGCGTTGCAACAACTGCCGATCCCCGAGGGGCTCACCACCCTGGCGATTGATCGTAGCGAAGAATGGACCGGTTACAGTGATACGGCACCAGACGTGGCGCTGGACGGCGACAACCTCGCCTACGTGATCTACACCTCCGGTTCCACCGGCCTGCCCAAGGGCGTGGCGGTGTCCCATGGGCCGTTGGTGGCGCACATCATCGCCACCGGCGAGCGCTATGAAACCTCGCCGGCCGATTGCGAACTGCACTTCATGTCGTTCGCCTTCGACGGCTCCCACGAAGGCTGGATGCACCCGTTGATCAACGGCGCCAGCGTGTTGATCCGTGATGACAGCCTGTGGTTGCCGGAATACACCTATGAGCAGATGCACCGCCATAACGTGACCATGGCGGTCTTCCCGCCGGTGTACCTGCAACAGTTGGCCGAACATGCCGAGCGCGACGGCAACCCACCGGCGGTACGGGTGTATTGCTTTGGCGGTGATGCCGTTGCTCAAGCCAGCTATGACCTGGCTTGGCGCGCGCTGAAACCCAAGTACCTGTTCAACGGCTACGGCCCTACCGAAACCGTGGTTACGCCGTTGTTGTGGAAAGCGCGCAAGGGCGATCCATGCGGTGCAGTCTACGCACCCATCGGCACCTTGCTCGGCAACCGCAGCGGTTACGTCCTGGATTCGCAACTCAATCTGCAACCCATCGGCGTGGCAGGCGAGTTGTACCTGGGCGGCGAGGGCGTGGCCCGGGGTTACCTGGAGCGCCCGGCACTGACTGCCGAGCGTTTCGTGCCGGACCCATACGGCAAACCGGGCAGCCGTGTGTACCGCAGCGGCGACCTGACCCGTGGGCGTCCGGATGGGGTGGTGGACTACCTGGGGCGTGTCGACCATCAGGTGAAGATCCGCGGTTTCCGTATCGAGTTGGGTGAAATCGAAGCGCGTTTGCGCGAGCAGGTCAGCGTCGGTGAAACCGTGGTAGTGGCTCAGGAGGGCCCGACCGGCAAGCAGTTGGTGGCCTATGTAGTGCCGGCAGATGTCAGCCTGGCAGACCCCGCCGAGTTCCGCGATGCCCTGCGGCGAGCCTTGAAGGCCGACCTGCCGGACTACATGGTGCCCAGCCACTTCGTATTCCTGGCGCAAATGCCGCTGACCCCCAACGGCAAGCTCGACCGCAAGGGGTTGCCATTGCCGGATGCGAGCCAGATGCAGCAACAGTACGTGGCCCCGCAAACCGAGCTTGAACAACAGATCGCTGCGATCTGGGCCGACATCCTGCACCTGCCGCAAGTGGGCCTGAACGACAACTTCTTTGAAGTCGGCGGCCATTCCTTGCTGGCGATCCAGATCACCTCCCGGGTGCAAGCCGAATTGGGCCTTGACGTGCCGCTGATGGAACTGTTCCAGACCGATTCGCTGCGTGCCTACGTGCAGGCGGCAGCCACTTTCCGCGCCGGCAGCGTGGAAGATTTTGATGACCTGCGTGACTTTTTGAGCGAACTAGAGGCGATTTGAACCATGCTTTCCAACCCTAATATCGACTTGGTGTCGCGCTTTCTTCGCTTGCCTCTGGAGCAGCGCCAGCAGTTTTACCAGCGCCTGCAAAGCCGGGGCATGAGTTTCGCTCAACTGCCGATTGCCTCGATCCGCGAGGACGGCCAACATCTGCCGCTGTCCTACGCTCAAGAGCGCCAGTGGTTTCTTTGGCAACTGGATCCGGACAGCACCGCCTATCACATCCCCGGCGCCCTGCGTCTGCACGGGCACTTGGACCTGGCGGCATTGCAGCGCAGTTTCGACAGCCTGCTGGCCCGGCATGAGAGCTTGCGCACACAACTGGTCGAGGACGGCGAACGCCTCTGGCAAGCGGTGATGCCCCAGGCGCGGGTGCAGATCCACCAGGCGCGTATCGACGAGGCACAGTTGATGGCGCGGGTGGAAGCCGAAGTCGCACGGCCGTTCGATTTGCACCAGGCGCCGTTGTTGCGCGTGACGCTGTTGCAACTGGCCGAAGATGAACATGTGCTGGTGATGGTGCAGCACCACATCGTCTCCGATGGTTGGTCGATGCAAGTGATGGTCGAAGAGCTGGTGCAGTTCTACGCCGCTCACAGTCAGGGCCATGATTTGCAACTGCCTGAGCTGCCGATCCAGTACGCCGACTACGCCCTGTGGCAACGAGGCTGGATGGAGGCCGGAGAGCAGGCGCGCCAGCTGGCCTATTGGCAGGCCCTGCTGGGCGGCGAGCAGCCGGTGCTTGAGCTGCCGCTGGACCGCTCGCGTCCGGCGCAGCAAAGCCATCGCGGTGCAAGCGTGCAGGTGCATCTGCCACCGGCTCTGGTGGCCGGTCTCAAGCGCCTGGCGCAGCAGGAGGGTGTGACGGCGTTCATGCTGTTGCTGGCGTCGTTCCAAGCCCTGTTGTATCGCTACAGCGGGCAGTCGGACATTCGTATTGGCGTGCCGAATGCCAACCGAAACCGTGTCGAAACCGAGCGGTTGATCGGCTTCTTCGTCAATACACAGGTGCTCAAGGCTGACCTCGACGGGCAGATGAGCTTTGCCGAACTGCTGCAACAAACCAAGCGTCGCGCCCTGGAGGCCCAGGCCCATCAGGATCTGCCGTTCGAACAACTGGTGGTGGCGTTGCAGCCCGAACGCAGCTTGAGCCACAACCCATTGTTCCAGGTGATGTTCAACCACCAGACCGATGCCCAGGGCGGCCGCGAAGGCCAGCAGTTACCTGGCCTGCGTGTGGTGGAACTGGATTGGGACAGCCCGACCACCCATTTCGATCTGAGCCTGGATACCCATGAATCCGCCGAGGGCCTCTGGGCTGCGCTGACCTATGCCACTGACTTGTTCGACGCCGCTACCGTCGAGCGCTTGGCGCAGCACTGGCAGCACGTGTTGCAGGCGGTGGTGAACGCACCGCGCAGCCGTCTCTGCGAGCTGCCGATGCTGAGTGCCGTGGAGCAACAGGTGATGCTCCAGGATTGGAATGCTCCGGCGTGTGCCACCACCCTGCACGCGGTGCACCGGCTGTTTGAAGCCCAGGCCGACCGGCAGCCAGGCCGCCAGGCCCTGGCCCTGGATGACCAGGCCCTCAGCTATGGCGAACTGAACCGTCAGGCCAACCGCCTGGCGCATTACCTGCTGGCCCAGGGCATCGGCCCTCATGGGCCGGTGGGGATCTGCATCGAGCGCTCCTTTGCCATGGTGGTCAGCTTGCTGGCGGTGCTCAAGACGGGCGCAGCCTATGTGCCGTTGGACCCTGAGTACCCGCGCGAACGCCTGGTGCATATGCTTGAGGACAGCGGCGTCGGCCTGGTGTTGACTCAATCCCACCTGCGCGGGCGCCTGCCGTTGCCGGCTCATGTGTCGTCCGTGGATATTGATCTGGCCCCATTGGTGCAGTGCTCCGAGGACAATCTACCGACTGATGTCGAGCCCCAGAGCCTGGCGTACGTGATCTACACCTCCGGCTCCACCGGCAAGCCCAAGGGGGTTGCCATCAGCCATGCTGCCTTGAGTGAGTTCGTTGGCATCGCGGCGGATTACTCGCAACTGGTTGCCCAAGACCGGGTGTTGCAGTTTGCCACCCTGAACTTCGACGGTTTTGTCGAGCAGTTGTACCCGGCCCTGACCCTCGGTGCCACCGTAGTACTGCGCGGCCCGCAACTGTGGGACGGTGCCGAGCTGTATCGGCAGATCATCGCCCAGGGCATCACCTTGGCCGACTTGCCCACGGCCTACTGGAAGCTGTTCCTGCAAGACTGCCTGGCAGCGGGCCCGAGGTCTTATGGTGCCTTGCGCCAGATCCATATCGGCGGCGAAGCCATGCCGTTGGATGGCCCACTCCTGTGGCAGAGCGCCGGGCTCGGCCATGTGCGCTTGCTCAACACCTACGGGCCTACCGAGGCCACTGTGGTCTCCAGTGTGCTGGACTGCACCGACGCGAGCGCCGTCAGCGCCGCCGGTGCCAGCCCGATTGGCCGGGCGCTGCCAGGGCGTGGTCTGTATGTGCTGGACCGCGACCTGAACTTGCTGGCGCTGGGCGCAGTCGGTGAACTCTATATCGCCAGCGCCAGTGGCTTGGCCCGCGCTTATTTACAACGGCCGGGCCTGACTGCCGAACGTTTCGTCGCGGACCCGTTCGGCGCGGCAGGCGAGCGCCTGTACCGCACGGGCGACCTGGCGCGTTATCGCGCCGACGGCGTGGTGGAGTATGTCGGGCGGGTCGACCACCAGGTCAAGATCCGTGGTTTCCGCATTGAACTGGGTGAGATTGAAAGCGTACTGCTGGCTCAGGACAGTGTGCGTGAAGCCTTGTTGCTGGCCGCTGACAACCAACTGGTGGCCTACCTGGTGCCGGCGCAGACGCTGTCTGAAACCGAGCGCGCGGAGGCTGGCGAACAACTGATGCTGACCTTGCGTGAACACCTGCCGGACTACATGGTGCCAGCGCACCTGATCTTCCTCGACCACATGCCTTTGAACCCCAACGGCAAGCTGGACCGCCAGGCGCTGCCCAAACCCGAAGCCGCCGCCTTGCAACAGGACTGGCTGGCGCCGGTCACACCGTTGCAGCAACAGGTGGCAGCGATCTGGGCGGATGTCCTCGGCACCGAGCACGTGGGCCTGAACCAGCACTTTTTCGAACTGGGCGGGCATTCGCTGTTGGCGATGCAGGTGGTATCACGGATTCGCCAGACCCTGAGCCTGGAAGTGCCGCTCAAGGCCGTGTTCGAACACCCACGCCTGGAGGCATTTGTCACCGCCTTGCAGGCCCAGGACAGCCCGATGCCGACGGCGCCACCTCTGCTGCCGGCGGGCCGCGAGCAGCCCTTGCCGCTGTCTTATGCCCAGGAGCGTCAATGGTTTCTGTGGCAACTGGAGCCCCAGAGTGCGGCGTATCACATCCCCAGTGCATTACGCTTGAAAGGGCAGTTGGATCTAGGCGCGCTTCAGCACAGTTTCGATAGCTTGCTGGCGCGCCATGAAAGCTTGCGCACCCATATTCGCCAGGATCACGACGGCGCGGTGCAAGTGATTGAACCGCAGGTGGCCTTGCCGATCACCCAGACTGATGTCGATGAGGCCCAGCTTCAGGCCCGGGTAGAAGCGTTGATTGCCCAGCCGTTCGACCTGCAGCAAGGCCCGTTGCTACGCGTGACGTTGCTGCGCCTGGCCGCCGACGAGCATGTGTTGGTGCTGGTGCAGCATCATATCGTCTCCGATGGTTGGTCAATGCAGTTGGTGGTCGAGGAGTTGGTGCAGTTGTATGCCGGTTACAGCCAAGGCCAGGATGTGCCGCTACCGGTGTTGCCGATCCAGTACGCCGATTATGCCGTATGGCAGCGTAACTGGATGGACGCCGGCGAGAAGCAACGCCAACTGGCCTACTGGCGTGAGCTGTTGGGCGGTGAGCAGAGCGTGCTGGAGTTGCCGTTCGACCACCAGCGCCCGGCGGTGCAGAGCCACCGTGGCGCGCGCCTGGCCTTCGAGCTGGCGCCCGAACTCACTCAGGGCCTCAAGGTGTTGGCGCAAGAGCAGGGCGTGACCCTGTTCATGTTGCTGCTGGCATCGTTCCAGACTTTGTTGCACCGCTACAGCGGCCAGGAAGAAATACGCGTCGGTGTGCCGATTGCCAACCGCAATCGCAGCGAGACCGAGCGGCTGATCGGCTTTTTCGTCAACACTCAGGTGCTCAAGGCGGATGTGCATGGGCAGATGAGCGTCGAGCAGTTGTTGCAGCACGTTCGGCAACGCGCGGTCGAGGCCCAGGCCCACCAGGACTTGCCGTTCGAACAACTGGTGGAAGCTCTGCAACCTGAGCGTAGCCTGAGTCACAACCCGTTGTTTCAGGTCATGTTCAACCACCAGACCGATGTCGGCCAGGTCCAGGTTCAGCGCCAATTGCCAGCGTTGCAGGTGCAAGGGCTGGAGTGGGAAAGCAAGACCGCTCATTTCGACCTGGACCTGGATATCCAGGAGTCCACCGAAGGCATATGGGCCACCCTGGGTTATGCCCAGGACCTGTTCGAAGCTGGCACTGTGCAACGCATGGCGCGCCACTGGCAGAACCTGCTGCAGGGGATGGTTGCCAACCCGCGGCAGCAGCTCAGTCAGTTGAGCTTGCTGGACGCGGCCGAACAACAACAGATCCTGCAACTCTGGAACCGCACGGATTCTGGCTTCTCGGCCGAGCGCTGGGTGCACGAATTGTTTGCCGATCGCGCCCGGGAAAACCCGACGGCGGTGGCGGTGAAGTTCGACGCGCAAACCCTGAGCTACGCCGAACTGGATCGCCAGGCCAACCGTCTGGCTCATGCCCTGATTGCCCGTGGCGTCGGCCCGGAAGTGCGCGTGGCGATTGCCATGCCGCGCAGTGCCGAAATCATGGTGGCGTTCCTGGCGGTGATGAAAGCCGGTGGCGTGTATGTGCCGCTGGATATCGAGTACCCGCGTGATCGCTTGCTGTACATGATGCAGGACAGCCGCTCGAAATTGCTGCTGACCCATTCGGCAGTGCAGCAGCGGTTGCCGATCCCGGAGGGCCTGGAAGCCTTGGCGGTGGATCAGGTACACGCCTGGTCAGGTTATAGCGAAACAGCACCGAATGTGGCGCTGGACGGCGACAACCTCGCCTACGTGATCTACACCTCCGGTTCCACCGGCCTGCCCAAGGGCGTGGCGGTGTCTCACGGCCCGTTGGTGGCGCACATCATCGCCACCGGTGAGCGTTATGAAACCTCGCCGGCCGATTGCGAACTGCACTTTATGTCGTTCGCCTTCGACGGCTCCCACGAAGGCTGGATGCACCCGTTGATCAACGGAGCCAGCGTGTTGATCCGTGATGACAGCCTGTGGTTGCCCGAATACACCTATGAGCAGATGCACCGCCATAACGTGACCATGGCGGTATTCCCGCCGGTGTACCTGCAACAGTTGGCCGAACATGCCGAACGCGACGGCAACCCACCGGCGGTGCGGGTGTATTGCTTCGGTGGTGATGCCGTCGCTCAAGCCAGCTATGACCTGGCATGGCGTGCACTCAAGCCAACGTATTTGTTCAACGGCTACGGCCCGACCGAAACCGTGGTTACGCCGTTGCTGTGGAAAGCGCGCAAGGGCGACCCATGCGGCGCTGTCTACGCGCCCATCGGCACCTTACTCGGCAATCGCAGTGGTTACGTGCTGGATTCGCAACTCAATCTGCAACCCATCGGCGTGGCAGGCGAGTTGTACCTGGGCGGCGAGGGCGTGGCCCGGGGTTACCTGGAGCGCCCGGCACTGACTGCCGAGCGTTTCGTGCCGGACCCATACAGCAAACCGGGCAGCCGTGTGTACCGCAGCGGCGACCTGACCCGTGGGCGTCCGGATGGGGTGGTGGACTACCTGGGGCGTGTCGACCATCAGGTGAAGATCCGCGGTTTCCGTATCGAGTTGGGTGAAATCGAAGCGCGTTTGCGCGAGCAGGTCAGCGTCGGTGAAACCGTGGTAGTGGCTCAGGAGGGCCCGACCGGCAAGCAGCTGGTGGCCTATGTCGTGCCGCTGGACTCAACACTTCTGGACGACGCAGTCGCTCAATCAAACGGCCGCGAAACCTTACGTCGCGCGTTGAAATCCCGCTTGCCGGACTACATGGTGCCGACGCACTTGATGTTCCTCGAACGTATGCCGCTGACCCCTAACGGCAAGCTCGATCGCAAGGGCTTGCCGCTGCCGGATGTGAGCCAGATGCAGCAGGTGTATGTGGCACCTCAGAGCGAGTTGGAGCAGAAGATCGCCACCATCTGGGCCGACGTGCTGCGCCTGCCGCAAGTCGGCTTGCATGACAACTTCTTCGAACTGGGTGGCGACTCGATCATTTCGATCCAGGTGGTCAGCCGGGCTCGCCAGGCCGGGGTGCGCTTCACGCCCAAGGATCTGTTCCAGCATCAGACTGTGCAAAGCCTGGCGACCGTCGCCCGGGAAGGCGAGGGCACGGTGCAACTGGACCAGTCGGCGCTGACCGGCGAGTTGCTGCTGCTACCAGTGCAACAAGGCTTCTTTGCCGATGACATTCCCCAGCGTCACCACTGGAACCAGTCTGTGGTGCTGCAACCGCACCAGCCGTTGCAGGCGCCGCTGCTGGTGGCGGCACTGCAGGCGTTGATCGTGCATCACGATGCCTTGCGCAGCACTTTCGTCGAGGGGCCGCAAGGCTGGAGCGCAGCTTACCGCGGCCCCGATCAGCACCAGGCTGAACAGGTGCTGTGGCAAACCACCTTGAACAGCGTCGAGGAGCTGGACGCCCTGGGTGAAGAAGCCCAACGCAGCCTCGACCTGGCTATCGGACCGTTAGTGCGCGCTGTGTTGGCGCAGTTGGCCGATGGCTCCCAGCGTTTGTTGCTGGTGATCCATCACTTGGTGGTGGACGGTGTGTCGTGGCGCATCCTGCTTGAAGACCTGCAAAGCGCTTACCAGCAACTGGCGCAGGGCGCTCCTGTGGCGTTGCCCGCCAAGACCAGCGCCACCCGCGCCTGGGCCGCACGCTTGCAGATCTATGCCCGTAGCGCTGCGCTGCAACACCAACTGGCCTGGTGGCAGACGCAATTGCAAGGCAGCCCGGTCGGCTTGCCCGGCGCTGATCCACAGGCAAGCTTGAGCAATCAGCTGGCGCTGAGCGTGAGCACGCAGTTGGACGGCACGTATACGCGACGTTTGCTGCAAGACGCGCCGAGTGCCTACCGTACCCAGATCAACGACCTGCTGCTCACCGCCCTGGCGCGGGTGATCACACGCTGGAGCGGCGAGGCCTCGATGTTGATACGGCTGGAAGGCCACGGTCGTGAAGACCTGTTCGATGAGATCGACCTGACCCGCACGGTCGGTTGGTTTACCAGCCTTTACCCATTGCAATTGGTTCCGGCTGACTCCCTGGGTACTTCCCTGAAACACATCAAGGAGCAATTGCGCGCCGTGCCCGACAAGGGCCTAGGGTTTGGCGCATTGCGATACCTGGGCGATACCGAGGCGCAACTGACGCTGGCGGCCTTGCCACGCCCACGTATTACCTTCAACTACCTGGGGCAGTTTGACGCCAGTTTTGACAATGGCGAACAGCCAGGGCTGTTCACACCGACCGGTGATGCCAGCGGTGCCGAGCAAAGCCAGCAGGCGCCTTTGGGCAACTGGCTGGAGATCAATGGCCAAGTCTTTGGCGGCGAGCTGAAATTGAATTGGAGCTTCAGCCAGGCGATGTTCGATGAGGCGACGGTGCAATGCCTGGCTGATGAATATGCAACTGAACTCAAGGCGCTGATCGACCACTGCTGTGAGTCGACGCACCAGGGCGTGACGCCGTCGGACTTCCCCCTGGCGCGTTTGTCCCAGGCACAGTTGGATGGCCTGGCGCTGAACGTGGCCGAGGTCGAAGACCTGTACCCGTTGTCACCGATGCAGCAAGGCATGTTGTTCCAATCGCTGTACGGCGAAGGCTCGGGTGACTACATCAACCAGATGCGCATTGATGTGCAGGGCCTGGACGCAGCGCGCTTCCACCAGGCATGGCAGGTGGCGGTGGAGCGTCATGAGATCCTGCGCAGCGGTGTTGTCTGGCAGGCGGAGCTTGAGCAGCCTTTGCAGGTGGTCTACAAGCAGGCGCACCTGCCGTTTGTGCAGTTGGATTGGCAAACGCGTGCAGACTGCAACCAGGCCCTTGATGACTTGGCCGAGTCGGCACGGGCCCAGGGCTTTGTGCTGGAGCAGGCGCCGTTGCTGAGCTTGACGGTGGTGCGCACGGGGGTATCGAGCTACCACCTGATCTACACCAATCACCATATCCTGATGGATGGCTGGAGTGGTTCGCAGCTGTTCGGCGAGGTGCTGCAACAGTATGCGGGCGAGGCGCTGCCCGCGCCGACCGGGCGTTATCGTGACTATATCGCCTGGCTGCAGGCGCAGGATAAAGCTGCCAGTCAAGCGTTCTGGAAAGACCAACTGGCCAGCCTGCAAGAGCCTACGCGTCTGTCCCGTTCCGCACAGTCTGAGGCGGACGCGGTCCTGGCGGTCAATGGCGAACATCGCTTGAGCCTGGATGCCGCGCAAACCGAACAGCTTAGAACCTTTGCCCAGCGCCACAAGGTGACCCTCAATACCCTGGTGCAAGGCGCCTGGTTGTTGCTGTTGCATCACCACACCGGGCAAGCCACCGTAGCCTTCGGCGCCACGGTGGCAGGGCGTCCGGCGCAACTTCGCGGGATTGAACAGCAGGTCGGATTGTTCATTAACACGCTGCCCGTGGTGGCGACGCCGGATGCGCAGATGTCGGTCAGCCACTGGTTGCAGCAGCTCCAGCAGCAGAACGTTGGCTTGCGTGAGCAAGAACACACGCCGCTGTTCGAGATCCAGCGTTGGGCCGGGCTGGGCGGTGAAGCCTTGTTCGACAGTATCCTGGTGTTTGAAAATTATCCGGTGTCCGAGGCGCTGGAGCAGGGTGCACCGTCGGGGTTGCGGTTTGGTGCAGTGCACAGCCTGGAGCAGACCCACTATCCATTGACCGTGTTGTTGGCCCTCGGCGAGACACTGGGCCTGGAATTCAATTACGCCCGCCAGGTCTTCAGCACCGCGCATATCCAGCGATTGGCCGAGCACTTCCAGCAGTTGCTGCTGGCCCTGGCCACCGATGGCAGTCAACGTCTTGGCGCGTTGCCGTCTCTGGCGCAGGCCGAGCGTCAGTTGGTGGTGCAGGATTGGAATGCCACGGCGGTGGACTACCCGCTCGATCAAGCAGTACACCGCTTGATCGAGGCTCAGGTATTGCGCACGCCGGATGCGCAGGCGTTGGTGTTTGACGGGCAAACCCTGAGTTACAGCGCGTTGAACGCCCGGGCCAACCGGCTGGCGCACCGCTTGATGGCTGCCGGAGTCGGCCCGGATGTGCTGGTGGGCCTGGCGCTGGAGCGCTCGGTGGAAATGGTGGTCGGCCTGTTGGCGGTGCTCAAGGCCGGTGGCGCCTATGTGCCGCTGGACCCGGAATACCCCGGTGACCGTCTGGCCTACATGCTGCAAGACAGTGGCGTGCAACTGCTGTTGACTCAGGCCCACCTGCTGGCGCAGCTGCCGGTTCCAGCGGGTGTGAACACTCTGGTGCTGGAGCAGGGCGATGCCTGGTTGGAGGCGTTCGACAGCCACAACCCGGATATTACCGTGCACGGCGAAAACCTCGTCTACGTGATCTACACCTCCGGTTCCACCGGCCAACCCAAGGGCGCCGGCAACCGCCATAACGCACTGACCAACCGCCTGTGCTGGATGCAGCAGGCCTATGGTCTGGACGCCCGCGACAGCGTATTGCAGAAAACCCCATTCAGCTTTGACGTGTCGGTGTGGGAATTCTTCTGGCCGTTGATGACCGGCGCCCGCCTGGTGGTGGCGGCGCCGGGGGATCATCGTGACCCTGCCAGGCTGGTGAGCCTGATCAACTCGCAGCAGATCACCACGCTGCATTTCGTGCCGTCCATGCTGCAAGCGTTCTTGCAAGACGCGGCAGTTGCTTCGTGCCAGAGCCTGCAACGCATCGTCTGCAGCGGTGAGGCATTGCCCGCGGACGCCCAGCAACAGGTGTTCGCCAAGTTACCCCACGCCGGGTTGTACAACCTGTACGGTCCCACCGAAGCGGCTATCGATGTGACCCACTGGACTTGTGTCGAGGAAGGCCGCGATGCCGTGCCGATTGGCCGACCGATTGCCAACCTGGGTTGCTACGTGTTGGATGACAATCTGGAGCCTGCACCGGTGGGCGTGTTGGGTGAATTGTACTTGGGCGGTATTGGCTTGGCGCGGGGTTACCATCGCCGTGCGGCACTCACCGCTGAGCGTTTTGTGACTGACCCGTTCGGTAGCGGCACACGTCTGTATCGCACCGGTGACCTGGCGCGTTATCGCGACGATGGCGTGATCGAATATGCCGGGCGCATGGACCATCAGGTCAAACTGCGTGGCCTGCGTATCGAGTTGGGAGAAATCGAAGCGCGCCTGCTGGAGCTCGACAGTGTCCGCGAAGCCGCAGTGCTGGCGGTGGACGGCACGCACCTGGTGGGTTACCTGGTGCTGCAGCAGCCGCTTGAGGATTGGAAGGCGGCGGTGGTTGCGTACCTGGCCGCGCAGTTGCCGGACTACATGGTCCCGGCGCAGTGGGTGGTGCTGACGCAGATGCCGCTGAGCCCGAACGGCAAGTTGGACCGTAAGGCACTGCCCAAGCCTGAGGCTCAGAGCGCTGAGCAACACCAGGCACCTGTCACCGAGATCGAGCAGCAGATCGCGGCGATCTGGCGCGAGGTACTGGAGGTGGAGCGTGTGGGGCTTCGCGACAATTTCTTCGAACTCGGCGGCCATTCGTTGCGGGTGCTGATGCTCAAGGAGCGGATTCGCAAGGTCAGCGGCGTGAACCTCTCCGTCAGCCAATTGATGCTTAACCCCACCGTGGCGGGGCAGGTCAAGTGTTTGCAGGGCGAGAGCCGAGCGTCGTTGATCGTCAAGCTTAACCAGCAGACGCAAGGCACGCCGTTGTTCATGTTCCACCCAAGCTTCGGCTCGGTGCATTGCTACACCGCGATTGCTCTGGCCCTGCGTGAGCAGCGCCCGGTGTACGGGGTGATGTGTCGCGCATTGGCTGAAGAGGGTGCCGCGGTGCCGCATTGGCAGGTGATGGTCGAGGACTACACCGCGCAATTGTTGGCGGCCCAACCCCATGGCGCGTTCCGCCTGGCCGGCTGGTCGTTGGGCGGTAATCTGGCCATGGAAGTGGCCTACGGCCTGGAGCAAGCCGGCCGCGAGGTTGAGTTTGTCGGCTGGATCGACGCTGCGCCGCCGCAGTGGGTCAAACCCTACTGGGATGCTGTGGAGGTCGAGGACGACCTCGAAGTCTCAGCCAATGAGCGCCGTGCCGCCTTGTTGGGGGTGATGTTCCCCGAATTTGCCGAGTCCATCCAGGGTGCCTGGCAGCAATGCCGGCGGGATACCGAGGATGAAGCGCAGCAATGGCTGGGATTCGTGAGCTGGGCTGAACAGACCTTGGGCGAAGCATTTACTGCCGTCAAAGAGGAACTGCTGCGTGGCAATGAGGCGCAGATATCCTGGGACGTTGACCGGGCACTGAGTGAGCGCTTGCTGCAGGCGGACTTCAAGCCGATCAAGGCTCCCATCAGTTGCTGGTGGGCAGCCAAGAGCCGGGCAGGGCGATTCAAGGAAGTGATTGAGCAGCAGATGGCGACGGTGATCAGCCAGGGGCGTATCGAGCGCTCGGTGATGATTGAGACTGATCATGACGGCATCATCGACAGCGCGGTGTTCATCAGCAGTTTGGTGGATGCGATGAGGTAAGCCGCCGCTTTACGAGAAACCCGGATCCTGTATCCGGGTTTTTTGTGGGTGAGCGGCATAGTCTTTTTGGCTGATGCCGATCAATGAAGCAGCCACAGACTATTTTCGTACGACAAAAAACGCCCGGTGAGCGTTCAACTCTCACCGGGCGTGCGGTCGATCAAGGTGTGCGATCAGAAGTCCCAGCGGGTGCTGACCATCACGTTGCGCGGCTCGCCGTAGGCGGCCGAATTATAGAAGCCCACGTTGCTGTAGTAGGACTTGTCGAAGATATTGTTGAAGTTGACGGTGGCCGAAAGGTTCTTGGTGACCTGGTAGCGAGTCATCAAGTCCACCAACCAGTAGGATTCCTGGGTGATGTCCTGATCTTGCTTGAGCGGCTCGTTCCAGATTGAGTTCCAGCCCTTGGTCTGCCAGCGTACCCCGCCACCGATGGTGAACTTGTCCAGGTCGCCCTTGAGCTTGTAGGTGGTATTCAGGTTGACCTGATGCTCGGGCTCGAAGGTAGAGAGCTTCTTGTCGTCTTCGTCTCGTACGATCTTGTGGGTGTAGCCACCCTGCAGTTGCCAGCCTGGGCTCAACTCACCGGAGATCTCTGCTTCATATCCCTTGGTGACGGCTTTGGAGCCCTTGAACGCCCAGTTTTGCGGGGCTGGTACTTGGTTGTTATAGGCATCGTCCGAGATCGGGCGGTTGGTCTCATGCACTTCGAAGTAAGCGATGCTGGTGTTGAGGCGGCCGTCGAAAAACTCGCCTTTCAGGCCCAACTCGTAGTTCTGTCCTTCGTCCGGTTCCAGCAGTTTTTCGTTGCGGTCCTTATAGGTGCTTTCCTGGGGTTGGAAAATATCGGTGTAGCTGGCGTATACCGAGAAGTTGTCGTTGAGGTCGTAGATCACGCCGGCGTAGGGAATAAAGCGACCCGTTTCCTTGTAGGAAGGATTGTTGCCGGTGACGTGATAGTTGGCCACGCGCCCACCCAGGATCACGTTCAGGTCGTCTATCACGTTAAAGCGTGCGGTCAGGTAGTAGCCGGTCTGGCGGATGGTGTCATCGATGTGCTGTTGGGCCGGGCCGTAGATCGGCTTGGCGATATGGCCGTTCCAATTATAGAAGTCGACCTTGTTACCGCCTGGCCATTCCGGCGTCCAGTAGCCCTTGCCTTGCCAGCGCGAGGTGCCGATGGAGCCACCCACCACCAGTTCATGTTCGCGGCCAAACAGGCTGAACGGCCCGGTGGCGTAGAGGTCAGCCGATGTACTCTTGGTCTCTCCGGTGTATTTCTGGCCATTAATCTCGGCGGTGCCATCGGCTGCTGGCTGGACGAATTGAATCGAACCTAGGTCGGCATGGTAGCTGTTGATCTTGTGGTCTAGCTGGAATTTGGTGACCCAGCCGTCACCCATGTCATGTTCGAGCATGGCGAAGGCGGTACGGGTGTTCTGCTCCCAGGAACTCCAGGTGGTACCGTTGTTATACGAGCGGGGCATCTTGTTGATGCTGCCGTTGGAGTTGACCAACGGGAAGGACCCGGACCAGCTCGACCCCTGCGGAATGTTGTCCTGGTAATCGAAGCCCACCGTCAGCATGGTGTCCGGGGAGAGGTCGAATTCGGTGATGCCGTAGTAGGTTTCGGTCTTGCGCGAGTAGTGGTCCATGAAGGACTTTTTGTCCTGGTATGCCGCCACCGCACGCCCACGGACATTGCCGCTGTCGGTCAACGGGCCGCTGACATCCACTTCGCTGCGGTAGTTGTCCCAGGAGCCCGCGCCCAGTTGGACGTGGCCCTTGAAATCCGAGGTGGGTTTCTTGCGGATCAGGTTGATGGTAGCGCCCAATGAGCCCGCGCCATTGAGCAGGCCCGTGGCCCCCTTGAGGATTTCGACACGATCATAGATCGCCATGTCGCTGAGGGTGTTGCCCGCCGAATAACCAACGTTGCGCACGGTGGACGGGATACCGTCGTACTGGAAACTGTTGACCGAAAAACCACGAGAGTAGTAGTTGGTGCGGTCGGAGTCATAGGCTGACACGGTGATGCCCGGGGTGTGGCGCATCACGTCATCCATGTTGTTGAGGCCGAAGTCCTCGATGTGCTGGCGGGTGACCACGGTGATCGACTGCGGCGTTTGCCGCGGCGTCAGGGTCAGGCGCGTAGCCGTGGCAATGGTGCCCGGCGTGTAGGAACCGGAACCTTCGGTGATGTTGCCCAAGTAGTTGGCGGTCACCTCAGTGGGGCTCAGCTCCAGCCCGCCACCGCTGCTGGCGGCGGCAACGGTCAAGGTATTGCCATTGAGGCTATAGGTGGTCTGGCTGCCAGCCAGCAACGCGTCAATGGCCTGCTGCGGCTGCATTTTGCCCTTGACGGCGCGGCTGTTCTTGCCCTGTACGTCGCCTGGGCTGTACAGCACTTGCACATTGGTCTGGCGGCCAAATTCCTGCAGTGCGCTCCCCAGCGACTGTGCAGGAATATTCAGCTCGATCTCCTGGGCTTGCACATAACCTGCAATTGGCATCGACACAGCCAGCGCCAGGGTACTCGGCAAGAGGTTGATGTTCAGGGCCCGGCGCATGGATAGCGCTTTGCTCAGGGGGCTGAGACCGAGTCGTGCTGGCATGGATGCTTTCTCTTCTGTGTTTTAAGTGGGCAATTATAAGTGTTTATTGAGGTTAGTTCTCATTACCACTAGTGAGACGTTCCTACTTCGCAAAACCGGAAAAAATATTCCGATGCATCATGCAGGCTCCATTTCATGCACCACCTGGCCGGCGCGCAGGCGCACCAATTGGTCGGCAATGTCGAAATAACGGTCGTCATGGCTGATCACGATGATGGTCTTGCCCAGGCGTTTGAGGTCCGGCAGTAGCTCGGTGTAGAAGATGCGGCGAAAGGCCGGGTCCTGGTCGGCAGCCCATTCGTCGAACACCAGTACCGGGCGCTCCTCCAGCCAGGCATTGACCAGGGCCAGGCGTTTGCGCTGGCCGGTGGACAGGTCGGTGGTGCTGAACACGCCATCCTTGACGCTGACCTTGTGTGCGATTTCCAGGCGTTCCAGGTATTTGGTCGCGCTGTCCAGGGACTGGGCGGCGCTGCCTTGTACCAAATCGTCGAACAGGTAGTAGTCAGAAAACACCGTAGTGAACAACTGCCGATAATCGTCGCGTTCAGGGTCGGTCACCGCTGTGCCGTTGAGCACAATCTCGCCAGCCTGAGGCGGATACAGGCCCAGCAGCAGCTTGATCAAGGTGGTCTTGCCGCTACCGTTTTCGCCGACGATAAATACGATATCGCCTTGCTTGATGCTGAGGTTGATCGGCCCCAGATGGAACGGCTGGCTGCCTTCTACCGCTGGTGGGCTGTAGCTGACGCTGCGCAGTTCAAGGCTGTTGACCAGCGGCTTTGGCGCTTCACTGTCGTCCATCAACAAGTGGGGCTCTGGCGAAGAAAAACGCTCCGACAGTTCGCTGATGCGCCCAAAGGCAATCTTGGCCTTGCCCACGACCGGCAAGTAACCCAGCAGGTGCTCCAGCGGCCCCTTCATGTACAACAGCACCAGCACGAAGCCAGTAATCACCGTAGGGTCGGGGTTGGGGTTGTACGCCTGCATCGCCAAAGCCAGGCCGATGACCACGAAGAACAGCATCGAGCCGAAGGTCTTGGCCAGAATATAAATATTGACCGAGCGCACCTGGATGTCGCTGATGCGGTCAGCGGTTTCCTGGATGCGATGGGTGTTCATGCGAAACCGCCGCGGGCGGTGCATGCGCAATTCCTTCGCGCCGGAGGCAATCGCATTGTAATAGCGCTGCAATTCATCTTCGTGGCTACGGGCCAGGTCGAAGCCCTGGATGCCTTTGCCGCCGGCAATGAACTGCACGGCGCTACCGACGATGATCGCGACCACCATCATCAGAAACATCGGCACCGACAGGTAAGCCAGGTAACCGAGGCAACCCAGGGTAACGGTAGCGGCGATGGCCAGGGGCGTGAAGGCAAAGGAAAAATCGCTGATGGTGTCCACGTCGTGGGTCAGCACCGGGATCAGGCGGTGGGAGCGATACTGCTCGATCTGTCCGATCGGAGCTGACAGCACCTTTTCACCCAGATCCTTGCGCAGGGCGGCAATGATCCGTTGCCCGACATAGTTGGTGCCGATGTCGGAAATGATCGAACTGATAAGCGCCACCACGCACAAGGCGGCAAAGGTCAGGACCACGCCCTGTGTCATGCCGCCCTCGGAATGCAGAGCATTGTTGATGGTTGCCAGCAGCAGGGTGATGGCCAGGCCGCCGACCATACCGAGGGCGACGGAGACCGTCACAATGGTGCGAAAGGGCCGGAGCAATGCGAGCAAACCTTTGAAGGCGCCGCGCTTGGGGTCGGTCATAAATACTTCCCGGGAAATGAAAAAGAGGGGGCTGGGCACACAGACCCTTACCCATGACAAACGAAGTGCCAGCGTGACTATTTAGCTCGCTGTGCCGGGCGGTGGCCGTGGGCGATAAATTGCCTGGGGCCTGGTTCGTTCTTGTTGTGTAGGCGCACGCGTATCGACGCTGTGCGCGGCCCTTTCAGCGAGAGCGAAACAAATGACGAAAAAGAACCTGGTGTATGTCTGGTCCCTGAGAAATGCCGCTGCCGACAAGGCCGGGCAGCCGGTGGCCTACAAGGACCACGAGCGCTACATGAAGTCGGTGCTGGAGTTTCTGGTGGGCTCGCTCAACGACACGCCGCTGGGCGAGGTCTACAACCTGGTGGGCGTGGTGTATGACGACGATGAGCAAAACCCGCGCGACCAGCAGTTGGTAGCGGACTATGGCTTCGCCTACAAGCCGGGCCGCCAGTGGTTGTACCCGGCGGATTTGCGCGTGCAGGGCAAGTTGGTCAATGACCTGCTGCTGAGCGTGCCATCCACCTATCGCCGGCTGCCACGGGGCAGCGCCGAACATATCGCCGGCAAGCAGGATTTCGAGCGGCGCTTGCATGACACCCTGGTGGAGTTGAAGGCCGACATCGTGGTGCTTGACGGTTTGCTGGTTATCCTCGATGAACTGGTGCGTCCGGGCGCGCCGTTTGCCCGTCGCATCATGAATATCCACCCGGGAATCACCCGCATCGAATCGCCTTACGAGCGCCGTGGGGCCTATGCCACCTGGAATGCGTTGTACGGTGCGCGTGGGCAAGTGGTTGTAGATTGGGCGACCAGGCAGACCCAGCCGTGCGAGCCGCTGTACCTGACCGGGGCATCGTTCCATTACGTGGATAACGGTATCGACTCCGGTGAAGTGTTCCACGACGTGCTCAAGACAGAGATTTCGCCTGAGGACACTATCCTCGAACTGCGCTGGAACAACTTCAATAACAGCCTGTTCCCGGCGCTGCACGAAGGCTTGGAGCTGTTGGCCAAGCAAGGCTGAGCACAATCTTGCTGATCCATGGGGTCTAAATGTGGGAGGGGGCTTGCTCCCGATGAGGGCATGTCAGTCAATGCATGGGTGGCTGACACACCGCTATCGGGAGCAAGCCCCCTCCCACAATTTAGAGCTCGCGCACTACCCGAAACCCAATCCAATCCCCGCGTGTCTGCGGATAGATGTTGTTGCGATTGCCCGAACGTGAAAACACCGGCGCCTCGCCCCAGTCATTGCCGCGAATCTGGTAAGCCTCACAGTTCGGCTCCACCCAAGCACTGCCATCAGTCGGTGCGCCGACGTAGTTCGGGTGCTCGCAATCGGCTACCCGCTCATACACATTGCCGTGCATGTCATACATCCCGAACGCATTCGGCGGGTAGCTGCCTACCGGCGACGAATAGCTATAGCCGTCCGCCGGGCCGTAGGTGTTGGCGTGCTTGGCGATGCTGTAGCCCTTGCCCTCGTCGAACGGAAAGGGGAACGGTCCGGTGGTACCGGCGCGCGCGGCGTATTCACGCTGGGCTTCGCTGACCATGTGGTACGTGTGTCCGGTCTTCTTCGACAACCAACTCACGTATTGCTTGATGTCGTCCATGTCCATGCACACTGCCGGCTGGCGTGGGCCCTGGGGGTAGCGTGGCTTGCTGGCGATACATTCGCGGCCGGGGCGGTCGTCGCCGTTGGCGATCTTCACACCGGTCTGGCGCACGTAACTGTCCCATTCGCCGGCGGTGATGTGGAAACGGCTCATGGCGAACGGCTTGGCGAAGGTCACTTCATGCATCGGGCCTTCATCAGGCTCGCGCCCCACTTCATCGTCCGGGGTGCCCATGGTGAAGGTGCCGGCGGGCAGCACCACCATCTCGGGGCAGTCCTTGCAGTCCTTGAAGACCTTGCCCGGCTGCGGGGCGGCAGCCTGGGCCAGGTTGGGCAGCAGGGCCCCACACAGGGCGGTGAGCGCCAAGGCGGTCAGGGGTTTGAGTCGGGATGGAGTCATGTGGGCATCTCGTTCAAAGGGGAAAAGGTCATAACCGCTGGCTCAGCAAGGTCATGAAGCGCTGGATCTCGGCCGAGTTGTTGAGCAGGCCGGGCGAGGTACGAATGACCGGGCCAACGTCACGGTCTACCGCGTCCACCACCACGCGGTTTTTCATCAGGTGGGCCGCAACTGCATCGCTGTCCTGGCCCTTGACCCGAAAGAAGGTAAAGCCCGCCGACAGTTCGGGGCTGCGTGGTGTGACCAGTTCGATCTGCGAGTGAGCCAGCAACTGGTCTTTCAGTTCGGTATTGAGCGCATGGATGCGTGCCTGTACCGGCGCCTTGCCCAACTGCAGGTGCAACTTGAAGGCTTCGTCGGCGGCCCAGCGATGTTCGAAGGCGTGGTAGCCACCGGGTGTCATGGTCGTGGCGAAGTCCTTGTCTTCCGAGAAGGTCGGTATCATCGGTGTGACGTATTTGTTTTCGGTCTCGCGGGCGCACACCAGGCCGGTGCCGCGCGGGCCGAACATCCACTTGTGGGTGCCTGATATAAAGAAGTCGCAGTGCATGTCCGGGAAGTCGAGGTTCTCGACGCCGAAGCCGTGCACGCCGTCGACCACATAGAGAATGCGGTCCGGCTCGTCGCGGTTGCGGTTGTGTTCGTCCACCAGCTTGCCGATCTCGCCGATGGGCAATTTCACGCCGCTGCCCGACTGCACCCACGTCATGCCCAATACGCGAGTGTTGGGGCGGATATTGCGCTGGATATTGCTCAGCACCTCATCGACCGATACCTGATTGGCGTTTTCGAACAGGCGTATTTTACGAACCTGGGTCTGCTCCTTGCGCACTCTGAAATCCAGGCTGAACTCGGTGGCATAGTGCTCGTGCACGGTGGTGAGGATTTCCTGGTCGGCGCGCACCTTGATCCCGCCGTAAATCATCGCCAGCCCTTCGGACGTGCTACCGGTGAGGGCGATCTGTGCAGGTTTGGCCTTCAAATAGCGGCCGGCCCACTCGCGTACCTGGCCTTCGCGCTTCCAGGTCTCCTGCAGGTCCCAGTCCATGGCCAGCCCGGGGTTGCGATCGATCTGCTGGCGGTAGCGTTCAATGGCTTCGCGCACCGGCTTGGGGTGCGAGGCCACCAGGAAGTTGGAAAAGTGCAGGTAGTCCGGATCCTGGTTGAACAGCTGTTTGAGTCCCGTCCATGGGTCGTTTGTAGAGGCTGCCAGTGCCTCGGGCAGCAGTGCGGCGCCCAGTGGCAGGCTCGCGGCAAAGACGCCGGCCTGCTTGAGAAATGTACGGCGGTCGGTCATGGACTTACTTCGTGCTGGTTAGCGATTGGCCAATGGTTTGGCGGCTTTTTGTACCTGGTCCCACACCCGCAGGAAGTTGCCGCCCCACAGTTTGGCAATATCGGCTTCGGAGTAGCCGCGCTGGATCAATTCGGCGGTGACGTTGCGCACTTCGCCAACGTTCTCCCAGCCCTGCAAACCGCCGCCGTCGTTGAAGTCCGAGGCGATGCCGACGTGATCAATGCCGATCTTGCGCACGGTGTAGTCGATGGCGTCTCCCAGGTCCTTGAGGGTGGCCTTGGGTTCTTCTTCAAGGATGGCGTACAGCGCGCCGGCATACTCGCCGAAGCGTTGCTCGGGCCAGGCGGCAATGATTGCATCGCCGGGCATCAAGGCCATGGCCAGGTTGGGCAGTGGTGGCAGGTCGAAGCGTGCGCGCAGGGTGTTGAGCTTGTCCTGGGTCGGCTGGCTCAAGGGGCGCAGGTACGCGGGGAAGCCCACCACCTGCACCACGCCGCCGCTGTTCTTGATCAGTTGCAGTTCTTTGTCGCTGAGGTTGCGCGGGATATCCACCGACGCCCGAGGCGCCGAGTGGGATGCCACCATCGGCGTGCGGCTCAACTGCGCGACTTGCTCCAGGGCCTTGGTCGACATTTGCGATACATCGATGATCACGCCCAGGTCATTCAGGCGATGCACCGCCTGCCGGCCGATCGGCGACAGGCCTTCAAGGGCGTCGGGGGAGTCATTGAAAAACGGCAGCGGGCGCGAAGAGTCGGACCAGGCGTTATTGCCGATGTAGCTGAACCCGAACATGCGCATGCCGCGTGCAGCCCACAGGTCCAGCTGGTTGAGGTCGTTGCCCAGCGGGTAGGCGTTGAGCATGCTGATAAAGATCGCGAACTTGCCTTCGCCGTGCAGGCGCCGCATATCGTCCGGGGTGTAGGCGATGCCCACCTGGTTGGGAAAGTCGCGCACCATGCCGGAGATGATCTTGTAGCGCACCTCCTGCTCGTGGCGGGCCTCTTCGACAAAACCGTCGGTGGGCTTGTGCGGGGCGTTGTCGCCGTTCCAGATCTCCGGCCAGCCGAAGATCGTCAGTGCGGCACCCGACAATCGGCCCCGCGCCGCCTTGGCCAGGTCGAACTGGCCGCTGCCATCCTTGTCGGCTTCATTGCCTGCCGTACCGAAATCCAGGGGCAGGGTGATGTGGCTGTCGAACGACAACAGGCGATCCTGCATTTCATTGGCCTGCTTGATCACCTCCAGCGGGTAGCCGGCGTTGCCCTTGAACCATTGGTCCCAGACCAGAAAACCGACCCCGGCGCCGATAGCCAGGGCCAACGGCAGGCCGATATACAACGCCTTTTTCGAACGTGATTTTGTCATTGCCATCTCAGTCAGTTGCGGCCTTTGCTATCAGGGAGGAACGAGCGCTGGCGGGGGAAATTTAGGCGGCGCTGGCGCGACGGTAAATTTCAGCGGGCTGCAAACGTTCTAGCTCTGATCAAGCCGTTTCCTAAGGTAGCCAATGACAATCTCTCGACGTGGGTTCATCGCAGGCCTGGCGCTGACCGGCGCGGCCGTGCCGGCGGCCTTTTATGCCCATCGCGAGCTGACGCGGGAAGAAGAATTCCCCATCACCCCCGGCGAAGCCACGGTGGACCTGGCCGACACCCAGGGCCAGCACCTGGCGAACACCCTGCGCGGCGTCTGGAGCCTGCGCCTGGCAGGGCGCGATGCCGGCCTTGCGGGTTTGCCGTTGCACGGCCTGGAGCTGCTGCTCGACATCGCCCCTCGTGGCCGTGGGCTGCGGGGTTACCTGGATACAGCCGAAAACCTGCGTGCCGACGGCGAGCCACGCTATCGAGTCTTGGGCGACCTGCTGACGGGCGAGGGCGCCGTGCTCTATTGGCGGTTGATCGACCGCGACTCAGTCGGCGGTGTGCCGGCCTATGAGTTCAAGATGACCCTGGATGAAGTCTGGGCTGCCTTCGGCAATGCCGGCAGCGCCACGCTCAGCGGGCAAATCCTCGACCTCGATCGCCCCCTGGCGTTGATCGAGCGCGACAATCGTTTCATCGCGCACAAACAGCTGTTCCCCGAGGCACGACAACGCATCGGTCTGAATCCCACCTTGCTGGCCTGGCTGGTTTCTCCCGAACATCGCCTGTTTCACCAACTGTGGCACGCCACGCGTGACCAGTGGCACAAGCTCTCCGAAGAAAAACGCGAGGCCCTGCGTGGCATCGGCTGGCAACCGGGGCCCCGTGGCCAGGAGCGCGATGCCCGCGGCAAACGCAAGGATCGCAATGGCTCGGGCATCGACTTCTTCTTCATGCACCGGCATATGCTCGGTACTGCGCGCTCCATGCAAGACCTGCCGTCGTGGCCGCAATTCCCCGCGCCGCAACCGGCGCTGGAGCGTGATCGCCTGGGCTTTGTGCGCTACTTCGACAACCACGACGGCTTCGCGCTGCCGCCCTGTTGGTCGGCGCCGGACGACGCCGACTACACCCAGTGGGTCAGTGATATCAAGGCGGCCGAGACCTACCACAGCAATTTCCAGGTCTGGGAATCCCAATACCGCGACCCGCGCTACCTGGCCAAGATGACCCTGGGCCAGTTGGGCTCGGAGATGGAGCTGGGCCTGCACGACTGGCTGCACATGCGCTGGGCCTCGGTGCCCCGCGACCCGTCCAACGGCGCACCTGTGCCGTTCGCCCGTGACCCAGCAGACTTCTCGGCACGCTGGTATGCGCCGGAGAATGACTTCCTTGGCGATCCGTTTTCATCCCACGTCAATCCGGTGTTCTGGCACTTCCACGGCTGGATCGATGACCGTATCGAAGACTGGTTCCGCGCCCACGAGCGTTTCAACCCGGGCGAAGTGCGTCGCCTTGAAGTCAACGGTGTGGCCTGGTTTGCGCCGGGCCGTTGGGTTGAAGTGGGCGACCCCTGGCTGGGCCCGGACACCCACGGTTGCAGCACCACGCCGGGCTTGCAGCAGGGTCGCTCGATGGAAATGGACCCGGAAATCATGAAACTGGCTCTGCGTATTACCTTCGGCGCCGATGAGGACCTGCTCAAGGGGTTGTTCAAACGCGTACCGCGGCGGCCTTGGTATGCGCGGCATTTGAAGGTCAAGCGCGAGACATGACTGCGCGGTAGACCTTGACACCTTCAGGTCCGTACGCAACGATCAACTCAATTTTAATAAATTGAGTTTCGGCCATGGCTAAGATCCAGAAACCGGTTGATTTCGAGGTGTTATTAAAACGCCACGGCCTGGAAATTTTCGAGCTGGCTCGCACTTTCAAGGCGATCGACGACAAAGGTGGGTATTTGCACTGGGATGAGTTTCGCCGTTATCCCGCACCGGGCCTCAACAAAGAGGCAGCGTGGGCCGCTATCAAAATGTCCCGTGCGTGTGCGAGCAAAACCTTGGAGCTGCGCAGTGAATGCGGCAGGCCTTTTTTCCTGTACACCACTGATTTTTGCGACGCGGTGATTCATGCCGTGGAGTCAGTCACGTCCAGGCTAGGAGGGGCGACTGCTTCCTCTCCTCAATACCGCGACAACACTCAGTATCTGGTCGATTCATTGATGATGGAGGAGGCAATCTCCAGTGCCCAGTTGGAAGGCGCTGCTACCACTCGCAAGATCGCCAAGGACATGTTGGCCAAGGAGCGCACGCCGCAGAATGACGATGAGCGGATGATCCTGAACAACTATCATCTGATGAAGCGGGCCAAATACAGCAAGGATGCAAACCTCTCTATCGCGCTGATCTGCGAGTTTCACGGCATCGCTACGGCGGGGATTGAAGAGGACGACGTTCATCCTGGGCAGCTTAGAATCGCTGACGATATTTTTGTGGGCGGGGCTGCGGGAGAAGTCGTTCACCAACCTCCTCAGGCAGCGCTGCTGCCGGACAGGCTCGAAGCGCTTTGCCGGTTTGCAAATGACCGACATGACGGCCAAGCCGGCAGGCATTTTATCCATCCCGTGGTGAAGGCGATCATCCTGCACTTCATGCTCGGTTATGAGCACCCATTCAGGGACGGCAACGGGCGCACTGCGCGGTGTTTATTTTACTGGTTCATGCTCAAAAGCGGTTACTGGCCCTTTGAGTACATCTCCATCAGCACACTGCTCAAGGAGGCACCCATGCAATATGGGCGTTCATATGTTCATACGGAAACCGACGCTTTTGATTTGACCTATTTCGTCATTTATCAATTAAGGGTTATCGAGCGCGCCATTAACGAATTCATGGCGTACTTTGAAAGCAAACGTAAAGAAGCCGTGGAACTGATGGGCTGGCTGGGTACGCTTGGATTGCAGGCTGAGCTGAATTACCGACAAGGGCATTTCTTGAAAAAAGTGCTCCACCACCCTGGGCGCATCTTTACGCCCAAGGAACTCACGCACGACTATGACATTTCGGAAAACACCGCACGCAAGGACCTGGAGAGGCTGGCCGGCATGAAGGTGCTGTTCAAAGTGCAGGAAGGCAAGAGTTTCTTGTACGTTACCAGAGAGGATGGTCAAGCCAACTTGAAGAAGCTGAAGCCGAAAAGCTAGGGTTTTTCAATCTTGCTCCTCTGCCCGCAGTTGCGCACTCATCTGATCGCAACTGCGCGCCCAGTCACTCAGCCATTGGGGCATAGGCGGCGAAGTCTCTTCCAGACCCAGTTCGCGCACGAAATCCGACGGCGGCACGTTGCCCTTGGCGCCGCGGAACACTCCACGGATCACCACCACGCCGATCACTCGGCCATGGCTGACGAAGCGGTGCTCCATCAGGCTCCACTTGTGGTCCCAGCCGAGCATTCGGGTGTGCACTTCAAATACCTCGAACAGCTTCAACTCGCGGCGAAACTTGCCCCAGGTATCGCCTACGATCGGCACTGCCTTGTGGCGCAGCGCCACGCGAAAGGCACCCGTGCGCAACACAAAATCCATGCGCGCCACATCTGCCAGGGTGAAATAACGACCATTGGTGACATGCCGGTTCAGATCCAGGTCCAACGGCCAAACCCTCATGCGCACCACCGTAGTGGCCAGGCCGTGGACCGGTTTGCGCCAGGGGCGACGCAACAGCATGTGCAGTAATCGAAACCAGAGATTCATGAAAAGACGCCAGACAGTTGAACAATGACCGCACTGTAAAGGCGAGGAATCGGATAAGGTAGGTGCGCAAATGACTTATTTCATGCGAAAAGCGCAAACTGGTTTTTAAATGCACATTACCTTGCTTCTGGCTGACCGATGTTCCGCTGCCAATGCCACCCTTGCCATGGAAGTACTCAGTGCGGCCAACCTGTTTGCGGATAGCCCGTGCTTTGAGGTGGTGCTGGCTTCCCTGGATGGGCAGGCGGTGGTGACATGGGGCGGCCAGCGCCTGGAGGTGGATTGCAGCGTGGCGCAGGTGGCCCGGACCGACCTGGTATTGATCCCAGGCTTTCTGTTTACCCTCAAGGAAGTCTTGCCGACGTTTGCCGCTTACGGCCCTTGGTTGCGTGAGCAGCATGGTCGTGGCGCAGTGCTGGCCTCGATGTGCACGGCCGCGTTTCTCTTGGCCGAAACGGGCCTGTTGCAGGGCTTGCGCGCCACCACCCATTGGGCGTTTACCGAGTTCTTCCGTCGTCGCTATGCCCAGGTCTGCCTGGATGAGGGGCAGATCCTCTGCGAAGAAAACCGCTTGATTACCTGCGGTGGCGCCACGGCGGCGATGGATTTGATGCTGCACCTGATCCGCCGCTTCGGCTCTGCGGAACTGGCTTATACCTGCGGCAAATATTTGCTGATCGATACCGGGCGCACCGAGCAGTCGGTATATGCCATGTGGTCGTTGCCCAAAAGCCACGGGGATAGCGAGATTCTGCGCGTACAGCACTGGTTGGAGCAGCACTTTACTGAGTCATTGGTGATCGACGAGGTGGCCCGGCGCTTCGGCTTTGGCGTGCGTAATTTCAAGCGCCGCTTCAAGGACGCCACCGGTCATACGCCAATCGGCTACCTGCAAACCCTGCGTCTGGAACGGGCCAAGCAGATGCTTGAGTCAACGCGCATGACGCTCGACAGCATTACCTATGCCGTTGGCTATGAAGACAGCAATTCGTTTCGGCGCCTGTTTCAGCAGCGGGTGGGTATGTTGCCGGCGGCGTATCGCAAGAAATTCCTGATCATCCAGGGCTGACTCAAATGTGGAAGGGGCGCTGCGACGATTCGACTTCCCCCGGAGGCGACCTGGCAGCCGAGCAAATCGCAGACGAAAAAAAACCGGCTGATCAGGCCGGTTTGGGGGCTCCCGCAAACAGCGCGGGGTTATACGTGGGAGCTCAGCAGACGCTCGGCACCACCTTCGGCCAAGCCACGTTCCTGCAAGCGGTCAGCACCACCTTCGGCCAGGCCACGTTCCTGCAAGCGATCGGTACCGCCTTCGGCCAGGCCGCGTTCCTGCAAGCGGTCAGCACCGCCTTCGGCCAGACCACGTTCCTGCAAGCGGTCAGCACCGCCTTCGGCCAGACCGCGTTGCTGCAAGCGATCCGCGCCACCTTCGGCGACACGAGTTTCCATCAGCCGGTCGGCACCGCCTTCAGCGACTACCGGGTGGGCAAAAGCGTTTGCAGCGAGTACCGAGAAAGCGAGGCTAAGCAGGATTTGGCGTTTCATGATGGTGTGCTCCGAGTGCTTTAGTTGGGTGCCGTTTGGCATGGGTTTGATGTTACGCGCTGCATGTTTTAAGAGAACTTCATTGCGCTGATGGTGACTATCGATGCCAGCGATGGTCCCGCTTACGGGGCCATCACCGTGACCGTCATGGCATCTGCGGCAGTTCGTTGGGGCGCAGGTCAAACACCAGCACTTCGGCGTCCTCGCCATGGCTCAGGCGGATCTGGCGCTCGTCGCGCACTCGCACACCGTCGCCTTCCTGCAAACGCTGACCATTGAGTTCAACGCTGCCGCGTGCCACATGGACGTAGGCGTAGCGATCCGGTGCCAGCTCCAGGCGGGTATTTTCGTCAGTGTCGAACAGCCCGGCATACACCCGCGCGTCCTGGCGCACTTTCAGCGAACCGTTGGCGCCGTCCGGCGAGATGATCAACTGCAAGCGCCCACGTTTTTGCGCTTCACTGAAGTGCTCCTGCTGATAGCGTGGCTTGGCGCCGGCTTCGTTGGGCACGATCCAGATTTGCAGGAAATGCACACCAAGGCGCTGGCTGTGGTTGAACTCGCTGTGGGCCACGCCACTGCCGGCGCTCATCAATTGCACATCGCCGGGGCGAATCACCGAACCGGTGCCCAGGGTGTCCTTGTGCTCCAGTGCGCCTTCAAGCACATAGGAGAAGATCTCCATGTCGCGGTGCGGGTGCTGGCCGAAGCCTTTACCCGCGGCGACACGGTCATCATTGATCACCAGCAGGTCGGAAAACCCCTGCTCCTTAGGGTTCCAGTAGTTGGCGAAAGAGAAGGTGTGGAACGACTTCAACCAACCGTGATTGGCGGCGCCGCGTTCGGAAGCTTTGCGAAGGGTCAGCATGGTCCAGTCCTCAAGTGAGCGCAGGCTGCGAGATGCAGGGCGCTTGCGTTGAGAAGAAGGTTAATGGTTAACAAAAGATTGATTAATAAGGTGGAAATAGAATTACTGTCAACTTCAGGTTGACAGTAAAAGTCGTGCCATAATGCCCGTCGCACTCCTTCTCGATGGACATTTCCCGCTTATGAAAACCGTGGCCATGGCGCTGTTCCCGGACTTCCTGCTGCTCGACATGGCCGGGCCGCTTGAAGTGTTTTCGATTGCCAACCGCTACCTGCCGGCGGCCGATCACTACCAGATCCTGACCATTGGCACGGAGCCTGGTCCGTTGCGGGCATCCAATGGTGTGGTGGTCCAGACCGATCTACTGTTGGAACAGGCTCAGGCGGCTTATGACCTGCTGCTGGTGCCGGGTGGCCCAGGTGCCTATAACGAATGCCATCCCGCGTTGCTGCCTTGGCTGAAGGCCGCCGCGCCGCGTGCCCGGCGTTTCGGCTCGATCTGCACCGGGGCCTTTGTGCTCGGCCATGCAGGCCTGCTTGACGCGCGCCGCGTGACCACCCACTGGCACTACACCGAGCGCTTGATCAAGGCCTTTCCCAACGCCATCGTCGAGACCGATCGCATTTACTTGCAGGACGGGCGCCTGATTACCTCAGGAGGCGTCACCGCCGGTATCGACCTGGCCCTGTCGATTGTCGCCCAGGACCATGGCAAGCAAGTGGCGGTGGACGTGGCCAAGGTATTGCTGGTGGTCATGAAGCGCCAGGGTGGCCAGGCCCAGTTCAGCCCGATGACCGCTGCGGTAGCGCCCCAGGAAACCGCGATCACCCGCGTGCAGAACCACGTGCTGGCGCATCTTGATCAGCCGTTTACCATCGAGTCCATGGCCGAACTGGCCGGCATGAGTGCACGCCATTTTGCGCGACTGTTCGCCAAGGACGTGCAGATGACGCCCATGGCGTTCTTGCAGGGCGCGCGCATCGACCGTGCCCGGCAACTGCTGGAAACCACCGACCTGCCGCTCAAGACGGTGGCGTTCCACGCAGGCTTCGGTAGCGTGCGGCATATGCGCTTTCTGTTCAGTGAAAAACTGGGCTTGAACCCGACCCAATACCGACAACAGTTCAGTTAACGACACAATGTCCGTCTGAGGCACTCGATTGTCCGTATCGCTCCCCGTGCCAGCATTGTCCTGTCATCGCTAGCTGGCAAGATAGGGCCGAGCCCATGGAAAAGGATGCGCAGGCACTCAAGCACGGGTGTTTCAGCGCTGTGACGGACATGCAAGATTCTGCGACGCTGAGCTTCGGCCCCTACACCTTTCATCGGCAACAGCGCCTGGTCAGCAAGTCTGGCTGGCCGGTGCCGTTGGGCGGGCGGGCGTTGGATATTCTTACGGTACTGCTGGAAGCGCCGGGGCAGTTCATCAGCAAGGCCACCTTGATCGAACGGGTCTGGCCCAACAGCGTCGTCGAAGACAATAACCTGCGCGTGCATATTGCCGCGTTGCGCCGGGCGCTGGACGGACGACGCCTGATCCTCAATCACCCCCAGCGTGGTTATTGCTTCATTGGCCCCGTGCAAGCCACTGTGCCGACGCTGCCGGCCGCGCATAACCTGGCTGCCCGGCTCAGCCCGGTGTTCGGTCGCGAAGAGCTGGTGAGCCTGCTGGCGCGGCGTTTGTCCGGGCAACGCTTGCTGACCCTCACCGGTGTGGCCGGCGTCGGCAAAAGTACGCTGGCCCTGGTCCTGGCCGAACGCGTGTTGTCGCGCTATCGCGACGGGGTGTGGTGGCTCGACCTGACCCAGATGCAAACCCTTGGCGAACTGCTTGCCAGCGTTGCCACGGTCATGCAGTTCAAGCCCACTGACAGCCTCGATGAGGTGTCTCGCCAGTTGGCCTCGCGCCAACTGCTACTGGTGCTCGACGGTGCCGACCTGTTGCTCGGCGCCTGTCGAAAGCTGGTGCGCACACTGCGCGAAAGAGCGCCCGAGGTGAGTATCCTGATCAGCAGCCGCGAACCCTTGCTGGCGCCCGGCGAGTGGGTGTTGCGTGTACCTGCGCTGGCACTGCCTTCACCGTCGGTGTGCCGCAGTGTCGAGCAGGCCATGGCGTGGCCCGCAGTGCAGCTGTTTGTCGCCCGCGCCCGCGCCAGCCAGCAGGATTTTGTGTTGCGGCCGCAGGACCTGGCGCCGTTGCGCGATATTTGTCGACGCCTGGACGGTATCCCATTGGCCCTCGAACTGGCGGCCGCCCAGGTCGATGCGCTGGGCATCGGCGCAGTGCAGCAGCAGTTGCGCAGCGGCCTGCTGGGGCTGACGCGCGGTCGCCGCACAGCGGTAGAGCACCATCGCTCAATGACCGCGGCCCTGGATTGGAGCTACGAGCGTCTGAGCCTGCCGCAGTGCTGGCTGTTCTTGCAGTTGGGCTTGTTCAAGATGGCGGTGAGCTTGCCCACGTTGAGTGAGATGGTACGCGGTACCGAGCTTGAGCACGCCGACCTGTCTTATCTGTTGGCGCGTCTGGTCAATACCTCGCTGCTGGTCATCGAGCCTGGGCTTGGCCCGCGGCGCTACCGGTTGCTCAACTGCGTGCGCAGCTATGCTTTGGCGCAATTGCGTGATCCGGACCAGGTGCAGCGGTTGCAGCAAGGTTATGGAGACTGCCTGGATGTGTGTTCAGGCCGGCCGTTTGTCTTGCAACTGGTCGAGCAGGCCGCGCACGCGCATTAAGTCCTGGGTGGCGAAGCCTTCGGTAAATTGCGCGTGGATCGGGCTCAGCAGGTTCCTGGCAGCCAGGCTGCGCCCTTGCTGTTGCCACAGTTGCGCCAGGGAGTGCGCACATCGCAGCTCCCAGGCGAGCGCGCCTTGCTGGCGCGCCAGGCCAAGGGCCTGGAGCAAGAGGGCTTCAGCGACGCGCATATCACCTTGACGCGCCAACTGTTCGGCGCGCACCCGCAGGATTTCCGCGGCGCACCAGCCGGCAGCGCCACTGTGTGCCCTTTCGATGGCGGCCGCGTCGGCTTCACGGGAGCCGAGTGTGATCAAAGTATCCTCGATCAGTCCCAGACCCTGCAAATGGTTGTCACCCAGGATGCCGGCGTAATGCCCGGCCCAGGTCTGGAACAGTTGCACTGAATGCTTGTGGGATTGCTCCAGCAGCAGCGTTTGCAACGCGTGTGCGTCGTCTTCGGCGCCGTTGTAGCGGGCGATCACCACACCGGCCAACGCCAGGGTGTAGCAGATCGATGTGCCGTGATTGATCTGCAGCGCCAGCTCCAGCGCCTGGCTGGCGGTGCGCCAGGCGCGCTCGGGAAAGCCTTGTAGCCACAGAATTCTCGCCAAGATGGTCAGGGACGCGACGTTTTGGTCGTACTGCACGCCCACGCCATGGGCGAAGCGGTTCACGTGGCCACTGTGGGTCATGCGCTGCAGCACCTGCTCGGCATGGTGACGAGCAAGCGGCTGATTGCCCATGTAGTGCTGGCCCAGCGCGCGCAAGCGTTGGACGCTGAGGTCCAGCAGCGGTTCGGTGCGCGGGTCGAGGCGCTCGAACTGTACGCTTTGCTCCAGCGCCTCGGCATAGCGTCCGGCACACAGGTTCACGGCCATATGGCCTGAGACCGCACGCAACTGGCCGGCCAGGTCCTGATTCATTTCGGCCAGGCGTGCGGCACCCACGAAGGCTGCGACGGTCTGGGGCGCGGGGCCCAAGGCATGGTACGAAAGACTGCCCAAAGCCAACTGCAATTGCAGGGTCAATTGGGTGCAAGGGGCCTTGACCTGATCAATCAGCGCCAGCGCCTTGTGCACATAACCGCCATGCTCGCGCAGTAACGACAGCTCCTGCCACAGCGGCATCGCACTGACCGTCAGGCGAATGGCCAACAGGTGCTCGTTTTCCTCGGTAAAGCTCCAGTCGAGTGCGGCGCGCACGTCCTCGCGCAGCGGTGCGTAACGGTCGAGCCAGGGCTGCGTGGCGATCAGTTCCCAGTCGCCTTGCGCCTGTTCCATCAGCGTCAGGCACCTGGCGGCGTGGCGTTCGCGAGTGGCGTGCAGCTCGCCGGCCTGGCTGAGCTTTTCCAGAGCATAGGTACGGGTAATATCCAGCAGGCGATAAACCATCTCGTCATCACTGGCTTCCACGTTCAACAGCGACTTGGCCACCAGTTGCGTGATGGAGCCCAGCACCTGGGCAGGTGCGATGTTTTCCCCGGCGATCACCGCCGCCGCGCTGACCAGGCTGAAACCACCGCGAAACACCGCGAGCCGGCGCAGGCAGATTTTTTCGCATTCGGTGAGCAGGTCAAAACTCCAGTCGAGCGTAGCTCGCAGGGTTTGCTGGCGGGGCAGGGCACTGCGTCGCCCGCGGGTCAGCAGACGGAAGTTGTCCTCCATCTGCACCAGCAGCCCCTGCAAGCCAAAGCGTTCGATCTGCGCGGCGACCAGTTCGATCGCCAGGGGAATGCCGTCCAGGCGCTGACAAATATCGATTGCCAACGGCAGTTCGGCTTCGCTGAGCGCAAAGCTGTCCTGATGAGACATCGCCCGCTCGATCAGCAGCTGCATGGCCGGGTAACCCAGGGCCTGGGCACGGTTGCCGGTGGCGGGCGGGCAGGCCAGCGGTTCGAGGCGTTGTACATGTTCACCCTCGGCGCGCAGGGCTTCGCGGCTGGTGCTGAGAATGTGCAGGTGCGGCGCATGGCGCAACAGGGTTTCGCTGATCAGGGCAATGTCGTCGAGCAGGTGTTCGCAATTATCGATCACCAGCAGCATCTGGCGCGCCTGCAGGCTGCGGGCGAAGCTGACCAGTGGCGCATTTTCGCCGGGAGTGAGGCCGAGCAGGGCGGCGAGATTGGGCAGGATCATCGATGCGGCGCTCAGCGGCGCCAGGTCCAGCAGATGAATCCCATCGCGGTAATGCCCGATCAGCAATTCGGCGACACGCAGGGCCACGGTGGTCTTGCCGATGCCACCGGCGCCGGTCAGGGTGATGAAGCGTTGCTGCGGCAGTTGCTGCACCAGCGCGTCGATCAGGGCCTGGCGGCCGATCATTCGCGTGCGTCGCAGCGGCAGGTTATGGCGCGGGCGCTGGGGGGCGCCGTCAGTGGGTAGCGTCATCGGTTCGATGCTCAGTGGCGCAACAAAGCTGTAGCCGCGCTGGGCGACTGTGACGATATAGCGCTGCCCGGCCTGGCCGTCACCCAGCGCCTTGCGCAACGCCGCCATGTGTACCCGCAGGTTGCCGTCTTCCACCACGCTTGTGGGCCAGACCCGCGCGATCAGCTCCTGCTTGCTCACCACATTGCCGGCTTGCTCCAGCAGGATCAGCAGGATATCCACCGCCCGCCGCCCCAGGCGCAACGGGCGACCAGCCTCCAGCACCAGGCGCTGGCGCGGGTGGATGCAGTAGGGGCCGAAGTGCACGGCCTGGTCGCTCAGGTCTGTCATGGTTGCCCAGGTTATGGAGTAGGGGTTGGGCCAGCATATTCCAGCTGCGTCACGACCACTAGGCGGCGATCACGTCAGGTTTGGGACGCGAGTGGTGATTTCGCCAGGTCATCGGGTTCACACCTTCGCTGCGCGTGAACATATGGCAGAAGTGCGCCTGGTCGCAGAATCCGCATTCCAGGCTGATTTGCGTGAGGCTCAAGGACGAACCGGTGATCAATTCCTTGGCCCGCAGAATCCGCTGCTGGCGAATCCATTCCTGGGGCGACACCCCGGTGGTGCATTTGAAGGCGCGGGAGAAATGGCTGCGCGACAAGGCGCAGGCCTGGGCCAGGTCGGCGATGGCCAGGCTTTCGCCGAGATTGGCGAGGATCAATTGCTTGGCGATGCGCTCGCGCCGGGGGCACAGGCCACCGGTGGCGGACAAACGAGGGGCATATTGCTCAAGTCGGGCCATGACAAATATCCGCAGTCGATGGGAGCGTTCCCGTGAATGGATGCAGTGTAGACGCGGCTTATCTTGTTGCCGGGCCGCCTGGCTGACGAGTTAATCGTTGTTAATTTCGCCAGGTGCCGTCGCATAAAAGACAGCACGGCTATGCAATCGCAGGCGTGCGGGGCATGCTTTGCTTGCCCTCTGCAAATTGTCTGGATACCGCCATGAACCGCAACGACCTGCGTCGCGTCGATATGAACCTGCTGGTGATTTTCGAGGCCCTGATGTTCGAAAAAAACCTGACCCGGGTTGCCGAGAAGCTCTTCATGGGCCAACCGGCGGTCAGCGCGGCGCTGGGCCGTCTGCGCGATTTGTTCGACGACCCGTTGTTGCTGCGCAACGGTCGCGGCATGGAGCCCACGCCACGTGCGGTGGCAATACTCAAGGAGCTGCAACCGGCCATGGACACCATCTCCGGCGCCGTCAGCCGCGCCAAGGATTTCGACCCTTCCACCAGTTGCGCGGTGTTTCGCATTGGCCTGTCCGATGACGCCGAGTTCGGGCTGTTTCCCGCATTGCTCAGCCAATTGCGCGAAGAGGCCCCGGGCATCATCGTGGTGGTGCGCCGGGCCAATTACCTGTTGATGTCATCGCTGCTGGCCAGCGGCGAAATTTCGGTCGGGGTGAGCTACACCACCGAACTGCCGGCCAATGCCAAGCGCAAGAAACTGCGGGATATTCCCTGCAAGGTGTTGCGCGGGGATGACGGTGAAGCGCCGCTGAGCCTGGATGACTACTGCGCCAGGCCCCATGCGATGGTGTCATTCTCGGGTGACCTGAGCGGCAATATCGACCTGGACCTGGCGCGCATCGGCCGCTCGCGGCGGGTGGTGCTGGCGGTGCCGCAGTTCAGCGGGTTGCGCGCGTTGCTGGCGGGAACGCAGATCATCGCGACCGTGCCGGACTACGCAGCGTGCGCGTTGACCGAAGGCACCCGCTTGCGGGCCGAGGATCCGCCGTTTGCGATTGATGCGGCGGAGCTGTCGATGGTCTGGAGCGGGGTGCATGACAATGACCCGGCGGAGCGCTGGCTACGCGGGCGGATTGCCGAGCATATGGCGGCGAACTGAATGCCAAGTGACTGTCGGTGATCTCCTCCCACAGAAACCCAGACAGCACATACATCCAATTCCCAGTACCCCCGGCCCGGCAAACTCCTCCCATCGCTCAATCCTGCGGGGGAGTCACCCAATCATGGACCCAACACCTAAAACCAGCTCTGACGAAGTCGTCACGCTAGTCGTCAAGCACCGGGTCAAGCCCGGCCGTGAAACCGAGTACGAAGCCTGGCTACGCCGCATCGTGCGTATCGCTGGCGAACGCCCCGGCCACCTGGGCGTCGATGTGGTACGCAGCCAGCAAAACGGCACGGCCCTGTTCACCTGCGTATTGCGCTATAGCTCCACCGATGCCCTGGAACTGTGGCTCGACTCCCCACAACGCCAGGCCCTGATCGACGAAGCCGCTCCGATGCTGGCTGACGGCGATCAGACTGAAATCGGCGGCGCCAATGAGTTCTGGTTCGCCCCTCAGGCCGACGGCGCCGCCAAGCCGCCGCGCTGGAAGCAGGCGGTGGTCAGCCTGTTTGTGATCCTGCCGCAAACCTTGCTGCTGCCCTTTATCTGGGGGCCGATCCTGCGGCTGCATCCGTTTTTGTCCAACTACGTGGTCTCGACCTTTTTGGTCACCCTCACCATCGTGCTGTTGGTGGTGTACCTGCTGATGCCGGCAGCCACCCGCCTGTTCGCTCCCTGGCTTGAAGCCTCTGTAAAGGAAACCCTATGAACGCCGATCTGATTCTGTTCAATGGCCAGTTCCACACCGTGGACCGGGAAAACCCACGCGCCAGCGCCGTCGCCATCCGCGACGGGCGCTTCGTCGCTGTCGGCACTGACGGTGAGGCCATGGCCCTGCGCGGCAGTGGCACCCAGGTGATCGACCTCAAGGGCCGTACCGTCATCCCCGGCCTCAACGACTCGCACCTGCACCTGATCCGTGGCGGGCTGAACTACAACCTCGAACTGCGCTGGGAGGGTGTGCCGTCCCTGGCCGATGCCTTGCGCATGCTCAAGGACCAGGCCGACCGTACCCCCACGCCGCAATGGGTACGCGTGGTCGGCGGCTGGAACGAATTCCAGTTCGCCGAAAAACGTATGCCCACCCTGGAAGAACTCAACCAGGCCGCGCCGGATACGCCGGTGTTCGTGCTGCACCTGTACGACCGCGCCTTGCTCAACCGTGCGGCGCTGCGCGTGGCCGGCTACACCAAGGACACGCCGAACCCACCGGGCGGCGAGATCGTACGTGACAGCAACGGCAACCCCACCGGGATGCTGGTGGCGCGGCCCAACGCGATGATTTTGTATTCGACCTTGGCCAAAGGCCCGAAACTGCCGCTGGAATACCAGGTCAACTCCACCCGCCAATTCATGCGCGAACTCAATCGCCTGGGCCTGACCAGCGCTATCGATGCTGGCGGTGGTTTCCAGAACTACCCGGACGATTACGCGGTGATCGAGCAACTGGCCAAGGACCAGCAGTTGACGGTGCGCATCGCCTACAACCTGTTCACCCAAAAGCCCAAGGAAGAACTCAGCGACTTCAAGAACTGGACCGGCAGCGTCACCCTGCATCAGGGCGACGACTACCTGCGCCACAACGGTGCCGGGGAGATGCTGGTGTTCTCCGCTGCGGACTTCGAAGACTTCCTCGAACCACGTCCGGACCTGCCGCTGACCATGGAACAGGAACTGGAACCGGTGGTGCGCCACCTGGTGGAACAGCGCTGGCCGTTCCGCCTGCACGCCACTTACGACGAATCCATCTCGCGTATGCTCGACGTGTTCGAGAAGGTCAACCGTGACATTCCGTTCAATGGCCTGCCGTGGTTCTTCGACCACGCCGAAACCATCACCCCGAAAAACATCGAACGGGTGCGCGCCCTCGGCGGTGGTATTGCGATCCAGGATCGCATGGCGTTCCAGGGTGAGTACTTTGTCGAGCGCTATGGCGCCAAGGCCGCCGAAGCCACGCCACCGATCAAACGCATGTTGGCCGAAGGCGTGCCGGTAGGGGCGGGCACCGATGCCACGCGGGTCTCCAGCTATAACCCCTGGACCTCGTTGTACTGGATGGTCAGCGGCCGCACGGTCGGCGGTCTGGAGCTGCACGCCGAGGGCTTGCCGCGCCTTACCGCGCTGGAATTGTTTACCCACGGCAGCGCCTGGTTCTCGTCCGAGCAGGGCAAGAAAGGCCAGATCAAGGTCGGTCAGTTGGCCGATGTCGCAGCGCTGTCGGCGGACTTTTTCAGTGTCGATGAAGAGGCCATCAAGTGGATCGAGTCGGTACTCACCGTGGTCGGCGGCAAGGTCGTCTACGGCACTGGCGACTTCGAAGATTACGCCCCGCCGCGCGTGCCGGTGCTGCCGGACTGGTCGCCGGTGGCCAAGGTGCCAGGGCACTGGCGCCCGACTTCGCCGATGCAGGCGCAGGTACATCAGTGCAGCGGCCCGTGCGGCGTACACGCCCACAGCCATGAAAAAGCCCGTCTTTCCAGCGTGCCGGTCAGCGACTTCCAGGGTTTCTGGGGCGCGTTCGGCTGCTCGTGCTTTGCCTTTTAATCAGCAAATCGAAGGAGTTAACCCATGACTTACAAGCGCTTGAACAAAGATGACGCCGTTGTCCTGCTGGTCGATCACCAAACCGGTCTGATCTCCCTGGTGCAGGATTTTTCCCCCAACGAGTTCAAGAACAACGTGTTGGCCCTGGCCGACGTAGCCAAGTTCTTCAACCTGCCGACCATCCTGACCACCAGCTTTGAAAGCGGCCCCAACGGCCCACTGGTTCCGGAACTCAAGGCACTGTTCCCGGACGCGCCGTACATCGCTCGCCCTGGCCAGATCAACGCCTGGGACAATGAAGAGTTCGTCAAGGCCGTCAAGGCCACCGGCCGTAAGCAGATCATCATTGCCGGTGTGGTGACGGATGTGTGCGTTGCCTTCCCGACCCTGTGCGCCCTGGCCGAAGGCTTCGAGGTGTTTGTGGTCACTGACGCCTCCGGCACCTTCAACGAGACCGTGCAACAAGCTGCCTGGGCACGTATGACCGCCGCGGGTGCGCAACTGGTGAACTGGTTCTCGGTGGCCTGCGAGCTGCAGGTTGACTGGCGCAACGACATGGAAGGCCTGGCAAACCTGTTGTCGCCGCGCATCCCCAACTACCGCAACCTGATGAACAGCTACTCGGCGTTCACCGCCAAGTAACCGGTTCTCAAACCTGTAGGTAATCCCATGTGGGAGGGGGCTTGCTCCCGATGGCGGTGCGTCAGTCAAAAATGCTGTGACTGACACACCGCCATCGGGAGCAAGCCCCCTCCCACATTTTGATTGTATTCCCATATTAGGTTTGTGGTGTGGCCACCGACAGGCTATAAATCAGCCCATCGTCCACCGAGAAGCGACAATGAACCCCTTCGAAGACATGCGCCTGTTCTGCCAGGTCATGGAGTCCGGCAGTTTCACCGCCGCCGCCGAGCAACTGGGCCTGTCCAAGCAATTCGTCAGCCGCCGCCTGATCCAGCTGGAAGAACGCCTGGGCGTGCGCCTGCTCAATCGCTCTACGCGGCGCCTGGATGTCACGCCACTGGGCCAGAGTTACTACGAATCCGCCTTGCGCCTGCTCAGTGATGTCGAGCAGGTGGAGCAGGGCATTGCCGGGCAGAACAGCGAACCGCGCGGCACGATTCGCCTCAGTGCGCCGCTTTCGTTTGCCATGGCGCACTTGGGTTGCCTGCTGCCGCTGTTCCTGCAGCGCTATCCCGACGTGTCGGTGGAGGTTGATCTCAGCGACCGCCCGGTAGACCTGATCGGCGAAGGCTACGACTTGGTGCTGCGGATCGGCACCCTGGAAGACTCCACCTTGATCGCCCGCCGTATCGCCAGCATCCCGAGGGTGTATTGCGCCAGCCCCGATTACCTGGCTTTGCGCGGCACGCCGCAAAAACCTGACGATGTTGCCGACCACGACTGCCTGCCCTACGGTCACGGCCGCCAGGTGCAATGGCGTTTCAAGGGCAAGCTGCAAGCGCTGAATGTGAGCGGGCGCATGCGGGTCAACAACGGCGATTTGCTGCGTGACACCGCCATTGCCGGGCTGGGGGTTACCTACCTGCCGACGTTCATAGTCGGCGAGGCATTGAAGGATGGTCGCCTGGTCAGCGTATTGAACGAGTTCGCGCCCGAAGCCCTGACGTTGTCGGCGGTGTACCCCCAGCACCGGCAGAGTTCACGGCCGGTACAGGCGTTGGTCGAGTTCCTGCGTGAACGCCTGGCTGGCGGTTGCTGATACGTGTGGGAGCAGGCAAGCCAGCTCCTGTAATTTGAATAGCGTCAGGCGTTTGCAACGTTGGTTAATTCAAGGCCCGCCACATACCGCTCCAGATTCGCCAGGAACGTATCCGCAATCTCCTCCTTGCTGTTGGTAGAGATCGCCGACGTATGCGGCGACAACCGCACCCTGGGATGGGTATACAGCGGATGCCCGTCCGGCAACGGCTCCGGCTCGGTCACGTCGAGCGATGCCAGCCCGATCTGCCCGTTATCCAGCGCCTCCAGCAGCGCCTCCTGATCCAGCAAGCCACCGCGTGCGATGTTGATCAGGTGCAGCCCCGGCTTGGCGCTGCCCAGTACGTCACGGTTGATAACGTGCCGCGTTGCCTCGGTCAGTGGTGCCGCCACCACCAGGTGGTCGGCGCGGGCGAACAGGTCGTGAATGTCAGTGGCGGCCTCCACGCCGGCGCTGAACGGTGCCTGGCTCTGACGCAGCGCGATCACCTTGAGGCCAAGGCCCAGGGCTTTTTGCGCCAGGCTTTCGCCAATCGCCCCAAAGCCCAGGATACCCAGGGTGGTACCTTTGAGCGGGCGCAGGGCGGTGAAATTCCACTGCGAGTCTTTCACCCAGATGTCCGGCAGGTGTTTGGCGGCGGCAAAGATTGCTGCCAGGGCGAATTCGGCCAGGTTGTCGGCCGCGCTGCCCCTGGACGTGCTCACAGGCGGGCCGTTGAACAGCCACTGCGGGTAGAAGTCGATGCCCGATGACACCAGGTGCACCCATTGCGCGCCGTAGGGCCAGCCCGGTGGGGGCGTGTCGGGGGCGATATAGCCGCGCACATTGATCGGGCGCAACAGCAGGATATTGGCCTGGGGTGGCAGGTCGTTCGGCGCACCCACCGGCACACCGATCACCTGAGCTTGGGGGTGCAGCGGCGCCAGTCGTTCGCGAATGACCTGGTTGAAGTCTTCGTCCAACTGGCTGGCAATTATCACGTGGCTCATGGGCGCTCCTTCTGGTGTTGGATAAACACGGCTCTGCCGACACCTTGCAGCACTGCGTCGTTTTGTGGGGTATGCACGCGGCTGCACAGCACATCGCGGTAATGCCGTTGCAGTGGGCTATGGCGTGACAAGCCTGGGTTGCCCGAGGCTTCGATGGCCAGCTCGACGGCGCGGATCGCGTTACCGGTCACCAGGTATTTCAATTGTGCGGCGTTGGCGGTCGGCGTGTGGCCTTGAGCGGCAGCCTCAAGCAGGCTGCGATTGGCGAACAGCAAGGTGTCGATATGGCCGACGGTCTCTTGAAAACGCGGCAAAGTGGACAGCGCAGACCCCAGGTTGGAGGGCTTGCGCTCTTGCAACCAGTTCACCAACCAGTCCCGCGCCGCCTGGGCTACCGCGTCGTAAACCGACGACAGCAGCACCGACATCCACAGCAAGCCTTCGCCATCCAGCTCCGGCTGCGGCGCGCTAAAGGGGCTGACGCTGACGGCGTGGTCCAGTGGCACCAGTACGTTGTCGAGCACCACCTCGTGGCTGCAAGTGGCGCGCATACCCAGGTGATCCCAGGTGTCGATGATGCTTACGCCGGGGCTGTCCTTGGCCACCAGCCAGGCGCCCACCAGCGGGTCTGCGTCGTCGCTGCGCGCCCATACGCTGAACCAGCTCAAGCCATGGCTGCCGGTGGAGTAGAGTTTGCGCCCGCTGATACGCCAGCCGTCAACGGTGCGCACGGCGGTGGTGGCGGGTAAACCGCCACGGGCCGGTGTGCCCAGGTCCGGCTCGACGCGCAGGGCATTGATCAGCGCACCGTTGCGCACCGCGTCCTCGGCGATGCGTACGCGCAGGTGCCGGGGCCAGGTTTTGCTGTCTTGCAGGCGGGCGTGTTGCAGGTACTGCATCACCAGGATCAGCGCGGTGGAGGGCTCGCCCTTGGCGACGGCGCTGATGGCCTTGCGCGCCTGTGCCAGGCTGGCACCGCCGCCGCCGAGGGCGCTGGGGACGGTGAGGGCGACCAGGCCGTGTTGGTGCAACAGGTTGAAGTTGGCGTGGGGGAAGGCGCCGCTTTCGTCATAGGCATGAGCGGTCCCGGCCAGTTCGGCGCTGAGGCGGGTGAGCGTGGTGTCGAAATCGACGACGTCTACAGCGCGTAGAGACGAGTGAGTCATCAGCATGTACTCGGTCAAGTGTGGGAGGGTGTCTAGCCTTGAGCGGGGCTCGCACTGCATCCCTCTTTAGCGCGAGGCCTGGTCGAGGGTGGCACGCTTGGCGTTAAAGCTTGGGTCGAAGCCTTGGGAGACATCGATGCGATTGGGCAGCAGCCCCTCTTTTACATACGTGTCGGCGGTGGCTTGCAGGCCGCTGATCACCGCGTCGTCAATCGCGACCGGCGACAGGTGAGTGTCCTTGGCCACTTCGATATGCACGGCCAGCGGCAAGCCGGTGATCCTGGCCTGGGCGGCGGCATACTCATCGGGGTGGGCGTTGGCCCAAGCGTAGGCGCGGTCAACCCGTGCGACAAAGTCGTCCAGCTGCGCGCGCTTGTCGGCAATGGCCTGGCCGGTCGCAGCGAAGTACAGGTGATTGCTCAGCAGGTGTTTACCGCTGACGAGCACGCGAGCGTTGCTCTGTGAGGTGACCACGGTGGTGTACGGGTCCCAGGTGGCCCAGGCGTCTGCAGTGCCGTTGTCCAGCACCAGCCGCGATTCGGCAGGCAGCAGGAATATGAACTGCACATCCTGAGTGCTCAGGCCCGCATCGTTCAGGGCCCTGATCGCCAGGTAATGCCCGATGGAGCCGCGCCCGGTGACGATTTTCTTGCCTTTGAGATCGGCCGCGGTCTTGATCGGCGAGTCCTTGGGCACCAGCAGCGCGGTGGTGTTACGCCCTTGTGCATGGATGATGCTGATCACTTTGAGCGACGCGCCGGCGCCGAGGGCGAACACATAAGGAGCGTCACCGAGGGCGCCGACATCAACGGCGCCGGCATTCAGCGCTTCGCCCAAGGGCGAGGCCGAGGGGAATTCCGACCACTTGATTTCGTAGGGCACGTTGCGGGTTTCGCCAGAGGCTTCCAGCAGCGCCTTGATCGTGGATTTCTGGTTGGCCACGCGCAGCGGTTGCAGGTCGGCAGCCTGTACGCTGGACAGCAGGCCGAGGGCGAGGGCGGCGCCCAGCAGCAGGTGTTTGAAAGGGATGGCGTACAGCATGGGACACACTCCAGGCGTTGGATAAGGGGGATACCTCCACCTGGAGAAGGGGGCGGATAGGCGAAAACGATGCAGCAGCAGGTCAGATCACGTAGAAACCGTGGGTGCCGTCGCGGGCCAGTTGCTCGACCAGGCCGAACTCCCAATCCAGGTAAGCCTGAATGGCTTCCCGTGGGTTGTCGGTGCCTTCGTAGGGGCGACGGTAGCGGTCGATACGCGGTGAGGCGAGGTGGGTTTCGCCTTCCTCCAGGGGCAGTTGCGCGGCGATCCAGGCGGCAGTGCCGTCCTGCAACACGAACACCTGCCGGCCGGTCAGCGCTTGCACCTCGGCCACCGCCAGGCGCGCCAATTGGCTGCTGCCGCAGGTCAATACGTAGCGCTGGGCACGCGGCACCTTGGCCAGGGCCTGGGGCAGTTGCGCACGCAGCACCCACCAGGCACCGGGTATATGGCGTTTGACGTAATTGGCGCTCGCGGTGAAGTCCAGCACCACGGTGTCACCATGGCCCAGCCAGTCGGCGAGGGTGTGCGGGCTGATCAGTTCGGCCTGGGGTGGCGCAGGCACTGGCGCGACCCACCCGCCGCGTTCGCTGAAGTGCTCGGCTTGCAGATCATCCAGCACATGCACTTGCCAACCCAACTGAGCCAGCCAGGAGGCGGACATATTGGCACGCACGCCGTCATCATCGACCAGCACCAGGCGCGCACCGCGTACGCTGGCGACGTGGTCTGTTTCCTGCACCAGTTGCCCGCCGGGTGTGGCGCGTGCACCGGGCAGGTGCCCGGCTTCGAATTCTTCCGGGGTGCGCACATCGAACAGGTAGGTGGTGCGCGTCGTGTCCTGCTGCCAGTGGTGTAGATCGTTGAGGGTGGCGCGGCCGACGCGGGCCTTGTCGGCAACGCGGCGTGCAGCCTCGGCGGCGAGTTGGCGGTGTTCCTCTGGCGTTGGCGCGAAGCGGCGGGCTTGGCTGTGGGCAAGTGTTTGCCCGGCCAGGGTCCAGCCGATGGTGCCGTTGCGTAGCGCCGCGACCGGGTTGGGAAGGCCGGCATTGATCAACGACTGGGTACCGATAATGCTGCGGGTGCGCCCGGCGCAGTTGACGATAATGCGCGTGGCCGGGTCTGGCGCCAGTTCGCGGGCGCGCAAGACCAGCTCCGCACCCGGCACGCTGATACCGGTGGGGATGCTCATGGTCTGGTATTCGTCGAAACGGCGGGCATCGAGCACCACCACATCGGCCTGGCTGTCGAGCAGGGCCTGGACTTCTTCGGCGGCCAGGGACGGCGTGTGGCGCTGGCTTTCCACCAGCTCGCCAAAGGCTTTGCTCGGCACGTTGACGTCGATAAACAGCTCGCCACCCGCGCGGCGCCACCCGTCCAGTCCCCCCTCAAGCAGGCTGACCTGGGTGTAGCCCAGCTCAAGTAGACGTTTGGCTGCGCGGCTGGCCAGCCCTTCACCGTTGTCATACAGGGTGACCTGGGTATCGCGGCGTGGAATGCGTGCGTACACCTCCAGTTCCAGCTTGGACAGCGGGATATTGGCGGCGAACAACGGGTGGGACTCGGCAAACGGCGCTTCTTCACGCACGTCGATCAACGCCAGCTCCTCACGGTCCAACAGGGCCTGACGAATCTGGGCAAAGCTGCGGGTCGATACGGTGGTCATAGGGCAGGGCTCTTTTCTTTGGACAGGTCCCAGATGTTCGGGAGCGTGGCGTTGGAATAACCGGAGATAAACAATTTTTCGCTGCCGTCGGGCTGGTACACAGCACGGCGTACCGCACCGATATTAGCGCCGTATACATGGATGCTGATGGACACCTGATCGCGGTGGGCATTGCTGACCTGATGGATATCGCCGATCTTGGGCGATACCGCCTCGACCTGGCCCGGCAGCAGCTGGACGGGTGAGCCTTGCGCCACCAGGCTGCCGTCGGGCGCACGTGCAAAGCCCTGGGAAAACTCAGCGCCCCGCAACATGCCGATCAGCCCCCACACCTGATGGTCATGAATCGGCGTGCTTTGCCCTGGCCCCCACACAAAACTGACCAGGCTGAAACGCTGGCGCGAATCGGCATGCAGCAAAAATTGCTGATAGCGCTCGGGATCGGGCTGGGCGAACTCGTCGGGGAGCCAGTCATCATGGCTGACCAGTTGCGCCAGCAGCTTGCCGCCGCGGTGCAGCAGGTCGCCTTCACGTGGGTTGGCGTCGATCAATTCCGCCAGGGCGCCTATGAAGGCTCTGAGTCTTTCGGGGTGTCGGGCCTGGGGCATGACCATTCCATCGTGCTGTTGTGATGGGTTTATATAAGCATAATGTTTATAGTTAATATGCTATTTTTTAATGATTAGCTTATAGCCACAGGTAATTTAGAACCGCCGTGAATAGCGTTAGACGTTATCGATCCCAAGGCGGGCTATCCAGAGCGGTGCGCGACAACTATGCTTCACGCACATCTTAATGACTGATCTCTATGTGCGGCCCAAATGAAAATTGACGATATCGATGCCTTTGTCGAAGTGATTCGTTGCCAGTCCATCAGCCATGCCGCCGAGTCGTTGCAACTGACCCAGCCGGCTATTACCCGCCGTGTGCAGAACTTCGAGCAGGCGCTGGGGGTGGAGCTGTTCGACCGCAACACCAAACCCCTCAAGCCGACGCTGATCGGCACCCGCGTCTATGAACAATGCCGGCTGATCCTGCGCGAAATGGATGCCCTGCGCGAACTGGTGGCCACTGATGCACCGCCCACCGGCGTGTTACGCCTGGGCGTCCCGCAAACCATTGGCGATGTGGTGTTGCTGGATGCGCTCAAGCACCTGCGCACTGAATACGCCGACCTGCGCGCCCAGGTTGCCACCGGCTGGGGCAGCCAATTGGTAGGCAAGATCGAACGCGGCGAACTGGATGCGGCGGTGGCGTTGTTCCCGGCGGGCAAGATTTTCCCGGACAACGTTGTCGGCGAGTCCATCGGCAAGATGGAGCTGGTGGTGGTCTGTGCCAAGGCGCAGCTGCCGAAGAAGCCGTGCAAACTGGCGGACGTGTACCAGAACGGCTGGATCCTCAACCCGGATGGTTGCGGCTTCCGTGCCGGGTTGCAACGCACCTTGTCGGACCAGGGCCTGGCGTTGCGGGTCAACCTGGAAACCTTCGGCACCGAGTTGCAACTGGGTCTGGTGGCGGATGGGCTGGGCCTTGGCCTGGTGCCACGTCCGTTGCTGGAACGCAGCGCTCAGCGCGAGCACCTGGCAGTGATGCCGCTCAAGGATTTCAAACCGGTGATGGATTTGTGGCTGATCTATCCGCACTTTCTCGGCAACCTGCAAGGGCCGGTGGATGCGTTCGGGCAATGGGTGGCGGCTTCTTTGCACAAGGTTCGGCAAGTGGCGTTATATGAAAAAAAATAATAATTAGCTTAGATTAAAATGTGCTTTTTATTATTTTTTTGCTTCCCCTAGGCTGGCCTGACGTCCTTAAGGCCATCCAGGAAGTTTTGTCATGAGCAGCGTCACCTCGCTATCGAGTGTTTCCAATACTGTCCGCCAACGTGTTACGCCAGAGGAATGGGAGGTGCGTGTCAAACTGGCCGCCGCCTATCGCCTGGCGGCCCTGTACAAGTGGACCGACCATATCTATACCCATTTCTCGGCCCGGGTGCCGGGGCCCGATGAGCATTTCCTGATTAACGCCTTTGGGCTGTTGTTCGATGAAATCACTGCGTCCAACCTGGTTAAGGTCGATCTGGACGGCACTCTCGTCGATGACCCTACGGGCCTCGGCATCAACTACGCCGGTTATGTGATCCACAGTGCCATTCATGGCGCGCGCCACGATTTGCAAGCGGTGCTGCACACCCATACCCGCGACGGTATTGCCGTGTCGGCGCAGAAAGGCGGCTTGCTGCCGATCTCCCAGCACGCCATTGCGTTCTCGGGGCGTGTGGCCTACCACGGCTATGAAGGCGTGGCCCTGGACCTGGACGAGCGCGAGCGGCTGGTCGCGGATTTGGGCGACAAGAGCGTGATGATCCTGCGTAACCATGGCTTGTTGACGGCGGGTGTCAGCGTTGAGCACGCCTTTCAGCAACTGCAAGGCCTGGAGCGCGCGTGCAATATCCAGATTGCTGCGCAGGCGGCGGGGAATGCCGAGTTGGTTTTCCCGCCCGCAGAGGTGGTAGCCAAGGTCGAGCAGCAGGCCAAGGTGTTCAGCAATGGGGAAGGGCCGGGCGTGGCACGGCATTGGAATGCGCTGGTACGCCAGTTGGAGCGCACCGATACCGACTACAAGAACTGATCCTGAGTGCGCAGCAAATCAAATGTGGGAGGGAGCAAGCCCCCTCCCGCATTGTTCTTAAGCCACTTGCTGGGCCTGTTCCCTCTCTGCGACCAACTGGCGGGTGAGGGGAATCAACTTCTTGCCATAGTCGATCGCATCATTGAGCGGATCAAACCCGCGAATCAGGAAAGTGGTAATCCCTAGGTCGTAATAATCCAGCAGCGCCTCGGCCACTTGCTCAGCCGTGCCCACCAACGAGGTGGAATTACCCTGTGCTCCGAGCAATCCGGCAATTCCCGTCCACAAGCGCTTATCCAGCCGCGACCCCTGTGCCGCCGCCGCCAGCAACCGCCGCGAGCCTTCATTCGGCGGTTCACGGCGCACAAAGCCATTCTTCTCGGCCAGCGCCGTGGCCTGCTGCAAAATCTGCTCGGCGCGCTGCCAGGCCAACTCCTCGGTCTCGGCGAGTATCGGGCGCAATGACAGGCTGAAGCGAATCGTGCGCCCATGCTTGGCCGCTTCTGCCCGCACTTGGGTCACCACGTCGCGCACCTGCTCATAGGTTTCACCCCACAGCGCATACACATCCGCGTGCTTGCCGGCCACTGCGATCGCAGCAGCTGAGGAACCGCCAAAGTACAGTGGAATATGCGGTTGTTGCGGCGACTTCACCGTAGAGTGCGCGCCTTCGACCTGGTAGTAGGTGCCGGTGAAGTCAAAGGGTTGATCACGAGTCCATTCCTGGCGCACCACACTCAGGTATTCATCGGTACGCGCATAGCGTTCGTCCTTGCCGATATGGCTGCCGTCGGCGCGTAATTCGCGGTCATCGCCGCCGGTGATGATATGCACGGCGGTACGACCACCGTTGAACACATCCAGCGTGGCGAACTGGCGGGCAGCCAGGGTGGGCTGGGCAAAGCCCGGGCGGTGGGCGATAAGAAATTGCAGTCGGGTGGTGACGCTGGCCGCATGGGCCGCGATCAACGTGCTGTCCGGGCTGTTGGAATGGAATGCCACCAGGGCGCGGTCGAACCCCGCCGTTTCGTGGGCACGGGCGACGCTTTCAACGTAGTCCGGTTGCAGAGTCGGGCCGCTGCGCGGGTGGATTTCCGAGGCGTGATGGCCGCCGATATAGCCGATGAATTCGATGCTCATGGTCAGGTCCTTGTCGAGGTCGGTAAACAAGCCTCCACCGGGCAGGGGGTCGGTCCGTCGCATGAAAGTAGGGCTCACGGGCGAATCTGTAAAATGCCGATTGGTTCTAACCTAATTATAAAATTAAAGAATAATTATGATTGATTATTATAGAAGCTGTTTTTTGGCTTCGATCTCAAATGGAGAGCGTTTATAGATAAGGCCTCTAAAAAACTGTTCTCGGACGTGGCGCATTTCTAATGCCTCGCCTTGGCTCGACAGCGCCTGCAAATGAACTACCTTGAGTGACGAGCCCTCCCAATCGGTACTCAAGTATGCGCACGTTATGGACGCGGTATCTGGCGTTGCTGGACAACGACCTGAGCACACAGATCTTCGACAACGTAAAGAACCTGCTGGTGTGCGCGCTGTTGTTCGCAGCGGGGACCAATACGCTGGTGGGGCAACAGGAGTTGTTTATCGGGGTGTTCGCCTCCAACGTCGCCGGTGGGGGGCTGATTATCCTCTCGACGCTGTTGATGTTGCTGAACGTCAGTGACGGCATTCGAAGGCTGGCCAAGTTGCGCTATCACCTGGCGCTACAACTGTTGTTGATCCTGGTGTACGTGGTGGTTGCCGAGCGGGTGGTAGAGATTGTGTGGGGCTTCCGCGCCCATTGACGTATCCTGCGCGCCTGGTTTTTCACTGATTCAAACAAAGATGACAGGACAAGATATGCAGGCGCTGCTCGAGTCGATTCTCGACGAAGTGCGCCCCCTGATCGGCCTCGGCAAAGTGGCCGACTACATCCCTGCGCTGGCCGACGTGCCCGCCGACCAACTGGGCATTGCGGTCTACGGCAACGATGGCACGGCTTACAGCGCCGGTGATGCCGACACACTGTTCTCGGTGCAAAGCATCTCCAAGGTCTTCAGCCTGGTGCAGGCCATCGATCACGGCGGCGAAAGCATCTGGGAACGCCTGGGCCATGAGCCCTCAGGACAACCGTTCAACTCCATGGTGCAACTGGAATTCGAACGCGGCCGCCCGCGCAATCCGTTTATCAATGCCGGCGCTCTGGTGATCTGCGACATCAACCAATCGCGCTTTGCGGTGCCGATCTTGTCGATGCGCGACTTTGTACGGCGCCTGTCGGGTAACCCGCAGATCCTGGTCAACAGCGTGGTCGCCGAGTCCGAAGCCCAGCACGGTGCGCGCAATGCGGCCATGGCCTACCTGATGAAATCCTTCGGTAATTTCCATAACGACGTAGACGCGGTGCTGCACAGCTACTTCAACTACTGCGCCTTGCAGATGAGCTGCCTGGACCTGGCCCGGGCGTTCAGCTTCCTCGCCAACGAAGGCGTGAGTGCCCACAGTGGCGAGCAGATTTTGACAGCGCGCCAGACCAAGCAGGTGAACTCGATCATGGCCACCAGCGGGCTGTATGACGAAGCGGGCAATTTTGCCTACCGCGTCGGGTTGCCGGGCAAGAGTGGGGTAGGTGGTGGGATCGTCGCGGTGGTGCCTGGGCAGTTTACGGTGTGCGTGTGGTCGCCGGAGTTGAACGTAGCGGGGAATTCGCTGGCGGGGATGAAGGCGTTGGAATTGTTGAGTGAGCGGATTGGGTGGTCGGTGTTCTAGGGGCGAGTGGAACGCTGATCAACAGGCGCTATAAAAACACAATGTGGGAGGGGGCTTGCTCCCGATAGCCGTGTGTCAGATATAAATTAATTGACTGACGCACCGCTATCGGGAGCAAGCCCCCTCCCACATTTGCATCTTCAGTGTTTTGGGGAGTGGTGTACGGCCTGGCTTTATGTGGCGGGGCAGGCTTCATCCAGGACTTTGTCTACCAGCAACTGCACACCTTCGAGCATTCGGCAGATTGCCAGCGCAACATTGCGTTGGGGGCCGTCGATTTCGAAAGCGAGTTGGGTGGCGATGTCGGTGATCGAGGCCAGGTCTTGGGAGGCGTTGATCAGCAAAGTTTCCGTGCCGAGGTTGGGGCGTACTGTAAAGAGTTTTTCTGGGGGATTGGGAGTGTCTTTGATCATGTTGACGGTCCTAAGATTAGTGGAGCTGCCAACATTCGCGGTCAAGCAAAGAGGGTGGCAGCTGTACGCGGGTTGACCGACCGGCAATCAAAGGAAATCCGGCATACCCGAAGGTATCCCGCGTACAGCCGCCGCGACACGATACCTCAGACACAAAAAAAACGCCTGAAATAGGTTTCGGGGTGACAGTACTTCAATTAATCGGACGGTCAAATCCGGTCACTGAATTGGCAGCGACGGTCCAGAGATTAGTCAGCGCTGTTCCGAGCGACAACCTGAAACAGTTGTGGGAAACGTCCGAGCCCCCCAAACCGGCATCCACACTGTAGGAGCGAGCGTGCTCGCGAAAAACTCACAGGCCCAGCGCTCATCCGGGCTACCCGCGTTATCGTTGGCGATCTTCGCGAGCAAGCTCGCTCCACAGGAGGCTAGCGGCGCCGCTTTTTGAGTTGCGGCACAATCATGCCCACCTCACGCTGATAGCGTTGATAGGGCTCACCAAACTGCCCCACCAGATCCCTTTCTTCGAAACGGGCACCGATGAACACATAAACCGACATCCCCAGCGCGAACAATAGATGGCCTGCTGTCATATGCGGCGTTGCCCAGAACGCGATCAAAAATCCCAGGTACAGCGGGTGACGCACGATCCGGTAGAGCAGCGGCGTTCTGAATTTCAGCGTTTTCTGCCGAGTGTTTCGCCAATGATCAACGGCCTGTTTTAACCCGAACAGCTCGAAGTGACTGATCAGGAAGGTTGCCAGCAACACCATGCCCCAGCCCAGCCAGAACACACCTGACAACAGTGCCTTGGCCCAAGCCGCTTCAACCTCCCAGACGGTGTATGGAATGGGGTGCCACAGCCAGAACATCAACCCAAGCACCAGGCTGCTGAGCAGCACATAGGTGGAACGTTCAGCCACGGGGGGAATGAGTGTGGTCATTGTGTTCTTGAAGCTTCTACGTGCCATGAAGCTATGCTGGGCACCGAACAGAATCATCAGCAGGCCGTTACTCAGCGCTGCGAGCTGCCAGTTGACAGGTTGCCCATCGTTAATGGCTTTGGGCACCAGCACGCTACCAGTGAAGCCTATAAGGTATAAAAACGCGGTCAGGAAAATCAGATAGCAGGCAATGCTGTAGAGCAGCCAGGCCAGCTGTACCGTGAGGTCGTTGGTTTGTTTTTGCGGACTCATGACGATTCCTTTCGCACATGGTGAGGGGATAAGTGAGTCAGACTAGTGGAATTTGTGCGGCCCTTAACCTGTGAGAATTGACAGTTGCTTAGATGGATTGGCGATTATCTTACGTGGATTGTGGTGTGCTTGCCTAAACAAAAAATGCGCCCCTGGGGGCGCATTTTTTGTCAGTCAGCAATCACCTATTCAGGCAATCGCATCCCAAGCGCGATCACCGTTCTCGTCCTTGATCCGAGTCGGTAAGCCCATCACGTCCAGCGCTTTCAGGAACGGCTCAGCCGGCAGTTCCTCGACGTTGGCCATGTGCTTCACATCCCATTCACCACGCGCAACCAGCAGCGCTGCGGCTACCGGTGGTACGCCTGCGGTGTAGGAGATGCCCTGGCTGTCGGTCTCGGCAAAGGCTTCTTCATGGCAGGCCACGTTGTAGATGAACATCTCGCGTGGTTGGCCGCCTTTGGTGCCTTTGACCAGGTCGCCGATGCAGGTCTTGCCGGTGTAGCCCGGGGCAAGGGATGACGGGTCGGGCAGCACGGCCTTGACCACTTTCAACGGCACCACTTCCAGGCCTTCGGCGGTCTTGACCGGTTTTTCAGAGAGCAGGCCGAGGTTTTTCAGCACGGTGAACACGTTGATGTAGTGCTCGCCAAAGCTCATCCAGAACCGCACGTTGGGCACGTCGAGGTTTTTCGACAGCGAGTGCACTTCATCGTGGCCGGTGAGGTAGAGGTTTTGCGAGCCGACTACCGGCAGGTCGTCGGTACGTTTGACTTCGAACATGGTGTTGCTGGTCCACTGGCTGTTCTGCCAGCTCCACACCTGCCCGGTGAATTCGCGGAAGTTGATTTCCGGATCGAAATTGGTGGCGAAGTATTTGCCATGGGAGCCGGCATTGACGTCGAGAATGTCGATCGAATCAATGCGGTCGAAATGCTGTTGCTGCGCCAGCGCGGCGTACGCGTTGACGACACCCGGGTCGAAGCCCACGCCAAGGATGGCGGTGATGTTCTTCTGTTTGCATTCTTCCAGGTGATTCCATTCGTAGTTGCCGTACCACGGCGGGGTCTCGCAGACCTTGCCCGGCTCTTCGTGGATGGCGGTGTCGAGGTAGGCAACGCCCGTGTCGATGCAGGCACGCAGCACCGACATGTTGAGGAACGCGGAACCTACGTTGATGACGATCTGCGACTCGGTCTCGCGGATCAGGGCCTTGGTCGCTTCCACGTCCAGGGCGTTCAGCGCAAAGGCCTGGATATCGGCGGGTACCTTGAGGCTACCCTTGGCCTTGACGCTGTCGATGATGGCCTGGCATTTGGAGATGTTGCGCGACGCGATAGCAATACGACCGAGTTCGTCGTTGTGCTGCGCGCACTTGTGGGCCACCACCTTGGCGACACCTCCTGCACCAATGATAAGAACGTTCTTTTTCAATTGCTTTATTTCTCCTATATCCGCCAGCTTAGGAAAGGCTGGACAGGTAGTCGTCGTAACCAAATTCACGAACCACCTCGACTGTACCGTCGAGTTGTTTCACTACGATGGACGGCATTTTCAGGCCGTTGAACCAATTTTTCTTGACCATGGTGTAGCCCGCGGTGTCGATGAACGACAGCCGATCGCCGATGGCCAGCGGACGATCAAATTGATACTCGCCGAAGATGTCCCCGGCCAGGCAGGATTTGCCGCACACCATGTAGGTATGTTCACCCTCGCTCGGCGCCAGCTTGGCGTTGAGGCGATAGATCAGCAGGTCCAGCAGGTGGGCTTCGATGGAGCTGTCTACCACGGCGAGGTTCTTGCCGTTGTAGAGGGTGTCGAGCACGGTGACTTCCAGGGAGGCGCTATTAGTGATCGCTGCTTCGCCGGGTTCCAGGTACACCTGCACGCCGTACTTCTCGGAAAACGCCTTCAAGCGCGCGCAGAACGCGTCCAGCGCATAGCCTTCACCGGTGAAATGGATGCCGCCGCCGAGGCTGACCCACTTGACCTTGTGCAGCAGCTCACCGAAGCGTTCCTCGATGGTGCCGAGCATCTTGTCGAACAGGCTGAAGTCGCCGTTCTCGCAGTTGTTGTGGAACATGAAGCCGGAGATCTGATCGATCACGGCATCGATCTTCACCGGGTCCCACTCGCCCAGGCGGCTGAACGGGCGCGCAGGGTCGGCCAGCAGGTAATCGGAGCTGCTCACCTGCGGGTTTACGCGCAGGCCACGGGTCTTGCCTTCGCTGCGCTCGGCAAAGCGCTGCAGCTGGCTGATGGAGTTGAAGATGATCTTGTCGCAGTTCTCGAGCATCTCTTCGATTTCATCGTCGGCCCAGGCCACGCTGTAGGCGTGCGCTTCACCTTCGAACTTCTGGCGACCGAGCTTCAACTCGTACAGCGACGACGAGGTGGTGCCGTCCATGTATTGCTGCATCAAGTCGAACACCGACCAAGTGGCAAAACACTTGAGCGCCAGCAGAGCCTTGGCGCCGGACTGCTCGCGCACGTAGGCAATCTTCTGCATGTTGACCAGAAGCTTCTGTTTATCGATGAGGTAGTACGGCGTTTTGATCATTTTTGAGAGCCTGCGGCGGTGCCTGCCAAAAAAGGACACGCATTGTGCCCGCACTTGGGGCAGATCGAAAGGTTAGCGGGCGGAAATTGCGCGCTCGCGTTTAAGCATACGGAACGAGTGTGACCGTTCGTTAGGATGACGGTAATAACTGCCAGTGCGGTTATGGGCAATGCGCAGTCGTACGAACATGAATGGATCTTGTGATGATCTAGAATTAAATGAGTTTGTCTCACTATTGCCGACTGCCGACAATGAGCGCCATAAACATCGACATTGGAGCTTTACGTCATGGCAGTCGCTCATTCCCTCGGATTTCCGCGCATTGGACGCGATCGTGAACTGAAAAAAGCGCAGGAAGCGTTCTGGAAAGGCGAGCTCGACGAAGCCGGCCTGCGCGCCGTTGGCCGTGACCTGCGCAAGACCCACTGGGCGCTGCAAAAACAGGCTGGTATTGAACTGCTGCCTGCTGGTGATTTCGCCTGGTACGACCAGGTGCTGACTCACTCGCTGATGTTTGGCGTGATCCCCGAGCGTTTCCGCCCGGCCGATGGCCACGCCACGTTGCACACCTTGTTCGCCATGGCTCGCGGCGTCAGTGACAACTGCTGCGGCGGTGCTCACGCCCAGGAGATGACCAAGTGGTTCGATACCAACTATCACTATTTGGTGCCGGAGTTCAGCGCCGATCAGCAGTTCCATCTGGGTTGGGATCAACTGTTCGAAGAGGTCAAGGAAGCCCGTGACCTGGGCCACACCGTCAAGCCTGTCGTCATTGGCCCACTGACCTACCTGTGGCTGGGCAAGGCCAAGGGCGACGCTTTTGACAAGCTTGATCTGCTTGAGCGCTTGCTGCCGCTGTACGGGCAGATCTTCCAGCGCCTGGCGGACCTGGGCGTTGAGTGGGTGCAGATTGATGAGCCGATCCTGGTGCTCGACTTACCGCAGGACTGGAAGAACGCGTTTGAGCGTGCCTATAACCTGATCCAGCGGGACCCGCTGAAAAAACTGGTGGCTACCTACTTCGGTGGCCTGGAAGAAAATCTCGGCCTGGCGGCCAACTTGCCGGTGGATGGCCTGCACATCGATCTGGTGCGAGCACCGGAACAGTACCCGACCATCCTGGATCGTTTGCCGGCCTATAAGGTGTTGTCCCTGGGCGTGGTCAATGGCCGCAACGTGTGGCGTTGCGACCTGGAGAAGGCCCTGGCCACGTTGCAGCATGCCCATGAGAAGCTCGGCGATCGCCTGTGGGTCGCGCCGTCCTGCTCGTTACTGCACAGCCCGGTCGACCTGGGCCGTGAAGACAAGTTGGATGCCGAGTTGAAAAGCTGGCTGGCCTTTGCCGTGCAAAAGTGTGAAGAAGTGGCGCTGCTGGCCCAGGCTGTCGACCAGCCCGAGGCACCCGCTGTACTTGCCGCCCTGGCTGAAAGCCGTGCCGTACAGGTTGCTCGCCAGGCATCGACACGGATCCACAAGCCTGCCGTACGAGCCCGCGTCGCCGCCATCACCGAGCAGGACAGCCAGCGCCAATCGCCGTTTGCCCAGCGTATCGAGAAGCAGCGCGCCGGCCTGAACCTGCCACTGTTGCCGACCACCACCATCGGTTCGTTCCCGCAGACCGCGTCGATCCGCCTGGCGCGCCAGTCGTACAAGGCTGGCAAGTTGAGCGAAGCTGAATACGTCGAAGCCATGCACAGCGAGATCAAGCACGCTGTCCAGGTGCAGGAAAACCTCGGCCTGGATGTGCTGGTGCACGGTGAGGCCGAGCGTAACGACATGGTCGAGTACTTCGCCGAACAACTGGATGGCTACGCGTTCACTCGTTTCGGCTGGGTGCAGAGCTACGGTTCTCGTTGCGTGAAGCCGGCAGTGATCTTCGGTGACCTGAGCCGACCGAAAGCCATGACCGTGGAGTGGATCCGCTACGCCCAGGGGCTGACCGACAAGGTATTGAAGGGCATGTTGACCGGCCCGGTAACGATGCTGATGTGGTCGTTCCCGCGGGAAGATGTGAGCCGCGAAGTGCAGGCCCGGCAACTGGCCCTGGCGATTCGTGACGAAGTGGTGGACCTGGAAGCCGCCGGCATCAAGATCGTGCAGATTGACGAAGCCGCGTTCCGCGAAGGGTTGCCGTTACGCCAGGCGCAGTGGCAACACTACCTGGACTGGGCTACTGAAGTGTTCCGCCTGTGCGCCTGCGGTGTGCGCGACGAAACCCAGATCCACACTCACATGTGCTACAGCGAGTTCAACGATGTGATCGAGTCGATCGCGGCGATGGATGCCGACGTGATTACCATCGAAACGTCGCGTTCGGACATGGAGTTGCTTGATGCCTTTGAAGCCTTTGACTACCCGAACGACATCGGCCCTGGTGTGTATGACATCCACTCGCCACGGGTGCCGGATGTATCGCAGATGGCTAACTTGCTGCGCAAGGCCGCCAAGCGGATTCCGGCAGAGCGTTTGTGGGTCAACCCCGATTGCGGCTTGAAGACCCGCGGTTGGCCGGAGACGGAGGCGGCGCTCATTCACATGGTCACCGCCGCCCGCCAACTGCGCGCCGAATTGGCCTGATATTTTCTGCAAGTGTGGGAGGGGGCTTGCCCCCGTGGCGGCCTGACAGCCGAAGCATCTCTACCCGACACCCCAGGATCTAAATGTGGGAGGGGGCTTGCTCCCGATGGCGGCCTGACAGCCGACACAGTTATACCGAGTACATATCCATTCCTGCGGTAACGGCTGATATTGGTTCCGCTTTTACAGCGGCTCACTTTTGAAAAGCGCAAAAGCAAAAACGCTCTTGCCCCACCACTCGGCACCTCGCCTAGGCTCGGTGTGCCCGTAATCCGACACTGATTTGGGGGGCCGCCTAAGATCAAGATCAAAAGCAGATCAAGAGCGGCTCGCTTCGCATCGTGGTTACGGTCGACAGCTACAAAGTTGTGTAGATACCTATGCCCCGATAGCGGTAGTTCAGCCAAGGAATTGGAACTGATCCACCGCTGTCGGGAGCAAGCCTCCTCCCACATTTTGAGCCGCGTCAGGTCAGAGGTACTTGAGCCAGGCGATATCGCGCCGGCGCGCTTTGAGCCCGGCAAACCAACGTACCGGCGGGTATAGCACCAGCGGCAACACCAAAGCTGTCAGCCACACCGCCCCGATGCTGTCGAAGCCGAAATAGTTGCCGTGGTTGAGCCCAAACCACGCCACACAGGCGACATACAGCACCTTCAACACATACAGATGCAGTAGATAAAAGAACATCGGCGCTGCGCCAAACACCGCCAGCACGCCAATCCAGCGCTTATGCCCGGCGCGCTCGAATGCCAGCAAGAGCAACAATCCAACCCCCAACGTCAACGCCAGGAACAACAGCGACGGCGGGTACTTGGTGATGTTGAAGAAGCTCATCAGGGTCTGCACGCCATTGTCATACACGTACCAAGGCTGCTCGCCGTAGCCATTGACTGCCCGCAGCAGCACAAAACCCATTAATGCCGCCACACCCGCGATCAGCAAATGACGCTGACGCACAGCCGGTAGTGCGGTAGCGGCAAACCATGGCCCGAATCCATAACCCAGGGCGATCACACCGATCCACGGCAGCACCGGATAAGTCACGCGCAGACGCAGGTCTTCCGACGCCTCGATCCAGCTGCGCTCATGCAGGATTGACCAGCCAATCTGCAACGCCGAATCCTGGGCAACGTGCACTCCGTCGAGCAGGTTATGCCCGGCGATGATCACCAGCGCCAAGCTGATCAGCAGCGGGCGCGGCAACCACACCAGTACTGCGAGGGCGATCATGCTCACGCCGATGGCCCAGATCACTTGCATATAGATCACACTGGGCGGCAACTGGAAGGTCCACGCAAAATTGACCAAGGTGAATTCCAGCACCACCAGAAACAGCCCACGCTTGAACAGAAAGGCCGACACATCGCGTCGTCCCTGATACTTCTGGCCGTACAGCCACGCCGACAATCCGGTGAGCAACACAAATACCGGCGCACAGAGATGGGCGAGGGTGCGGCTGACAAACAGCGCAGGCTCGGTGCTGTCGATGCTCATGGGGTCGCTGACTTGACGGTGCAGCAGGAAGGTTTCACGCACGTGGTCCAGTAGCATGAACAGGATCACCAGGCCGCGCAGGGCATCGATGGACTGCAGGCGTTGGCGTAAGGTAGTAGCGTCAGTCATAAGTGGGAATCACAAGCGGGCAAATAATTGACGTTATCCTATAACATTTATCGAGGCGCATGATGATCAGCATGAAGACGCAATCAGCCGAGGCCGTGATCGAATTCTGGAAACAGGCGGGGCCCAAGCGTTGGTTCGCCAAGGACGATGGCTTCGACACAGTTTTTCGCGACACCTTCTACGCCACCCATATGCAGGCCGCACGACGCGAACTGGAAGATTGGCTGGCCTGCGCCGACGGCGCGCTGGCGTTATTGATCCTGCTGGACCAATACCCGCGCAACGCCTTTCGCGGCACTGCGCATATGTTCGCCACCGACCCGCTGGCGCGTCTGTATGCGCAGCAGATGGTGGATGCCGGGTTGGATCAACAGATCGATCCCCAGTTACGCGCGTTCTGTTATTTACCGTTTGAGCATTCGGAAGACCCGCAAGACCAGCAGCGCTCGTTGGTGCTTAACCAGCAGTTGGACGCCAGCACCTATCACTGGGCCAGGGAACATGCCGATATTATCCAGCGGTTTGGGCGCTTTCCCCATCGCAATGCGGTGTTGGGCAGGGTCACCACCGAGCAGGAGCACCTGTTCCTCAAAGCGGGTGGTTTCGCTGGTTGATGCTATTCCCACCAGGAATGCCCCCATAAAAACCCTGCATTGTCCTTATCGACCTGAATCTCGTAGCGTGGCGTTTCATTTTCGGAGATAGCCCATGAGCCAACCCCCGCTGCGCCTCTACGTTGATTCGCTGTTCACCAGCCCCTACGCCATGTCGGTGTTCGTTGCCCTGCGGGAAAAAGGCCTGACGTTCGCCACGGTCCCCCTTGACCTGGATGCTGGGCAAAACCAGTCGGCAGATTACGCCCAGCGCTCCCTGACCCAACGGGTACCGACTCTGGAGCACGGTGATTTTACGCTGTCGGAATCTTCGGCAATCACTGAGTACCTGGACCAGGCGTACCCCCAGATCAGCGTTTACCCGGCTGATCTGCAGCAGCGGGCGAGGGCGCGGCAGGTTCAGGCATGGTTGCGCAGCGACTTGCTGCCGATTCGCCAGGAACGCTCGACGCTGGTGGTGTTTTGCGGGCAGAAGATGCCGCCTCTATCGCCGGTGGCTCAGGCTGCTGCGCGTAAGTTGATCGGCGCGGCGCAGGTTCTCCTGGCAGGCAACCCTGAGCATTTGTTTGGCGAGTGGTCGATCGCCGATGTAGACCTGGCGGTGATGCTCAATCGCCTGATCCTCAACGGCGACCCCGTGCCGGCCGAGCTGGTGATGTACGCGCAACGCCAGTGGCAACGGCCGTCAGTGCGGGAGTGGGTCAACCTGCGACGGCCTGTGCTCTAGCTGCCACTCTTCCTCGACACGTCGGTCCAGGTCCTCCCAGTGGGCCATGCCCAGCACCCGCATGGTGTTCAAGCCCCGCAGGTAACCACGCAGTTGCTGGGCGCTGGCCGAGCGTTGTTTGGCGTCGGCGCTTGGGTCCAGCAGCACTTCTTCATACTCGACCAGGTAATCGGCGACCCGCTCGCGAAATTCCGGCAGTACGGCATCGCGGATACGGTCGAAGGTTTTCTGGTAGGGCTTCATGGCGGGGTCCTTATAGGTTTTATGGGCTGCCTGACACTATCGGTTCAAATGATAGTCACCATCAAGGATCACAAGTTCTGTTTTTTCGCCAAGCGCGCAGAATCTGCTCATCCAGACGCAGCTCAAGGAAATGCGCGATGAGGACGATTATCCAGCTTGCTTTAATGGCCCTGATGTTGGGCACCACCCTCATGACCACCCCGGCGATTGCCGATGAGCTGCGTACAGGCCATTTGCTGCCGCTGGCCGCTAGCGTAGAATCCCTGCAACGCACCCAGAGGGTAGGGGTGTTGTTCAGCGAAAATACCCGCGACAACCTCATCTACCTTGAGCGCTACCATGCCATGGCACTTAACGGCGCCAAGGATGCTCTGGATGGGCGGATTCGCCAGGCGTTCGTCAACAGCTCCGATCCCGAGCTGGCCATCGACTGGTTGATGAACTCGCTGCAGGGCGCTTTTTTCTCGGTGACGGTCTATGGCAGCCTGGATGACATGGTGCAGGCGCATCCGGATGTGGTGGTGGTGCTCGATACCCATAACCAATTGCTGACCCAGCGTAACGACCGGGTCGAGGCACGCTTTGCAGCACGCTTCTATGACGCGAACCTGCAATACATCGCCAAGGCCGAAGGTTCGGTGGACAGGCAAGTGCCGTCAGTGTGGGTGCACGGCAAGGCGGCGCCGCAGATTGCCGCGCTGATCGAGCAACAGCGAGATGTACAGCAAGATGCCCTGAAGCAGTTCGATGTGTCGCTCAAGGCCCTGGTTCGCGCAGGTTGATTCGCGAGTGGATGTGAACCCTATTGGTTATTTTCAGGAATCTGTATGCGCTCTTTTTTCGCTCCGGCCCTGGCTTTTGCAGCCTCGTTGCTAACCGGTTGTATCACGGCTCCCAATGCCCCATCGCTGACCCTGCAAACCGACAAGACCCCAGAAGGCTATGTGCAATGCGTATTGCCCAAGCTGGAAAAACACGGCATCACCTCGACCGTGACGCAGAATTCGCGTCACGCCAAGGTGCTGTTGACCAGCAAGATTGCTGCTGATGATGTGCTGGAAGCCTATAAGTCCCAGGACGGCACCAAGGTGTTCCTGTATGAGCGCAAACCGCTGGCCTCGGCGATCAAACCGTCGCGGCTTGAGCAGGCGGCCCAGGACTGCAAGTAAGCCCGTTCTGAAAGGCAATGCATTTCAAAATGTGGGAGGGGGCTTGCTCCCGATGGCGGTGGGTCAGCTACAGATGAGCTGACTGACACACTGCTATCGGGAGCAAGCCCCCTCCCACATTTGGACCAACACTCGGCTCAGGGTTTGGCTTCGTTGCTGAAACTGCTCACGGTCTTGATCAGCCCCAGCGCCGCCAACGCCACCAACTCACCGCCTTTCTCCACCGTCGCCAGCGCAGGGTCCGAACCCATGCGGCCATCGGGGAAGCGCGCGCGAAAGTCCAGCGCCTCGCGGATCGGCCCGGTGTTGGCAATTTGCGGTGAGTAATCGGCAGACTTGATCGACTGCGGGTAAGCCCACTGCGTCACCGCAATCTCCGACGGTGTGGCGTGGCTGCCGTGGCCGACCGGGAACTGGCGCTGGGCCAGGTCGGTGACGCCTTCCAGGTCCCACCAGTTCACCAGCTTCAGCGCAAACCCGGCCGGGCGGCGGGCGAAGCTGGCTTCGGCGTACAGCTCGGAAAACGCCGCTTCGATCGTGGCGATATTGCCGCCGTGGCCGTTCAGGAACAGGATTTTCTCGAAGCCATGCCCGGCCAGCGAACGCACCCAATCGCCAATCGCGGCGATAAAGGTGGAAGGGCGCAACGAGATGGTGCCGGGAAACCCCAGGTGGTGCTGGGCCATGCCGATATTGAAAGTAGGGCCGATCAGAATGTCGGCGTTTTTTTGCGCCTCATGGGCGATGATCTCCGGGCACATCCAGTCGGTGCCCAGCAGGCCCGTGGGGCCGTGTTGTTCGTTGGAGCCGATGGGGATCACGACCGTGCGGCTGCGTTCCAGGAACTGCCCGATTTCGATCCAGGTGCTGGTGTGTAGAAGCATGCGAGGCTCTCTTTTATCTGTGGGGACAGGCTATCCGCCACGGATTGTACGACTACTCGCTACCTGTTGGGGCTTGCAATTGAGGTACGTCGAGGACTTCAACCAGCGCTGGTCGGGGTACCAGGAAAACATGAACTGCCCATCCTTGAGCTTGTCTACCACTTGACGGGCGACCTGCGGGCGTACTGCCGGGCAGCCCTGGCTGCGGCCGATGCGGCCTTCGCGCTTGCTCCACAACGGGCTGACGTAGTCGGCGGCATGGATCACGATGGCGCGGTCGCGCGCCAGGTCATTGAAGCCGGGCTCCAGGCCATCCATGCGCAGCGAGTAGCCATGAGCGCCGAGGTAGCTTTCCTGGGTGCGGAACAAGCCCAGGCTGGATTGATGGCTGCCTTCGAGATTGGAGAACTGGGTGGCGAAGTTTTCCCCGGACTTGGCGCCATGCGCCACCAGGTCACGCAGCAGCAGGGTCTGTTTGCGCAAATCGAAGATCCACAGCCGACGGGCGGTCGAGGGCTGGGAGTAGTCAATAACCGCTAGGCGATCGGAACGTTCTTCGCCGTTATTGACAGCGCACTGCACCGCGCTCAGGGCGCTTTTGAGTACAGTGGGATTGAGTTCTGGAGCCGAGCGCGCCAGGCTGCTATACAAGGAAGGTGGGGTGCCAGTGGCCGCGAGCGCAAAATTGCTCAGTAAAGCCAGGCCCCCGATGATCAAGCCGAGGTGGCGCATAAAAGTCAGCATCTACAGTCGATTCCCCCGCTGTGGAGTGGAGCTAAGTCAATTGTTCAAAAAACACGCATGTTACTTGAGCATTTGCCTGCTCGTTGCACCATTGGTCGCGACAGCCGATGCGCTGGCGCCTGAGCCGCTGCCTGTGACCACGCCTGCGCCCGTCGACCTGGCGCCGGTACAGCAGGCGCTGGCGCAACTGCCCAGCGTCTGCCCCCACCTGGTCTCGCGGGTCGATGCCACCGCCCAAGTGCGCCTGCAAGCCTTTTACCAGCAGCAAGGCAATGCACCGTTATGGTCGGCCGACGAGCCCCGGCAAGCCTTGCAAACTCAGTTACTGATGCTGGCCGACGACGGCCTGGACCCCACCCACTATAGCTTGCCTGCGGTAGATGCCACGGCCAACGTGCTGTGCAGCGATATCGCGACCAGCCAGCAATACCTGCAAGCCCTGCACGATTTGCATTACGGGCGCCTGCTGCAATCGCGCTATGAGCCGCTCTGGCATTCGCAACCGCCTGCGACGGACCCGAACACCGTAGTATTGGCATTTGCCGCCACCGGCTTGCAGGACATGGCCAAAGCGTTTGACCAGGCACGCCCAAGTGCAGACTTGTACCGCAGCCTGCGCAACGTCTATTCCAGCCTGCGCCAGCAGCCTTTACCGCACTGGGACGCGGTGGGCAGTGGCCCGTTGTTACGCCCGGGCATGGAAGACCCGCGCGTGCCGGAGCTGGCGCGACGCCTGCACAGTGGCGGCTATCTGGCCAAGTTGCCCAACGGCAAGCAATATCAGGGCGACCTGGTCAAGGCGGCGAAGGCGTTCCAGCTCAGCCACTCGTTGCAAGCCGATGGCGTGATCGGCGCCGGCACCGTGGCCGAACTCAATATCAGCCCGGCGGTACGCCGCGAGCAACTGCGCATCAACCTGGAGCGTTTCCGCTGGCTGGCCCAGGACCTTGAGCCTGAAGGCGTAGTGGTCAATGTGGCCGCCGCGCAATTGAGCGTGTACCAGAGCGGCATCCCGGTGTGGCAAACCCGCCTGCAAGTGGGCCGCGCCGAACGCCAGACACCGCTGCTCAAGTCGCGCATCACGCGGCTGACCCTCAACCCCACCTGGACCATCCCGCCGACCATCATGCGCGAGGACAAACTCCCGGCTATCCGCCTCAACCCCGAGTACCTGCGCCAGCAAAACCTGCAAGTACTCGACGCCGAAGGTCATCCGCTGACCCCCGAGCAGGTTGATTGGGCGCGCCCTGGTAATATCCTGCTGCGCCAACAGGCTGGCCCGCGCAACCCGCTGGGCAAGATCGTGATGCGCTTCCCCAACCCGTTCTCGGTGTACCTGCACGACACGCCCAGCCAGCCGCTGTTTACCAAGGGGCCAAGGGCGTTCAGTTCGGGGTGTGTGAGGGTCGAGCAACCGCTGCTGCTGCGTGACCTGCTGGTGACCCCGGCCGAACGCACCCGTACCGATGAACTGTTGGCCACCGGCTTGACCCATGAATTCAGACTGGCCACCCCGGTGCCGGTGCTGTTGGGGTATTGGACGGTGGAAGTGGATCGCCAGGGGAGCCTGGTCTATGCGCCGGATATCTATGCGCTTGATCCGGTGTTGATCAAAGCCATGGGAAGTGTGCTCTAGGCACAATGTGGCAGGGGTCTTCATGACCCCATCTGACCTATTCAGGTATCAACTGCTGGCGACATTCCAGCACCAGTCGGGCGCCGCCCAGCTCACTGGTACCGACGTCGAGCTTGAAGCCATGCAGGTTGATGATCGCCGCCACAATCGACAGCCCCAGACCAAAGCCACCTTGCTGATCGTTTTCATCCACCCGATAAAAGCGCTGGAACACCGATGCGCGTTCAGCCGCCGGAATTCCGGGCCCCGAGTCGAGCACTTCAATGCGCGTACTGCCCATATCATTGATCGCTCGCAGGATGACCTTGCCATTGGGCGGAGTGAACTTGATCGAATTGCTCAACAGGTTGGCCAAGGCTTCAAACAACAGGGCGCGGTCGCCCGTTACCCACGGCAGTGATTCGGGAGCCTGCAATACCAACTCCATTTCACCTTCCTCCGCCAGGGGCAGATAAAAGTCATGCAATTCGCGCAGCAACGGCAGCGGGTCCAGCACCAGGAAGCCTGACCTGCGCTGGTGATCTTCCAGTTCGGAAATGCGCAGCAGCCCGCGAAAGCGCGCCATCAGCGTGTCGGTTTCGGCAATGGCGTCATCGAGTTTCACTGCGTGGGCGGAGTCTTCCTCGGCTTGCTGCTTGATGCGGTAAAGCTGTGCGCGCAGGCGGGTGAGGGGGGTACGCAGGTCATGGGCGATGGCGTCGCACACGCCCTTGACCTCGTTCATCAGTTTCTCGATGCGTTCGAGCATGGCGTTGACGATGGCTGCGAGCATGTCCAGTTCGTCGCGCCGATTGGACAGCGGCAAGCGGTGCGTCAGGTCGCCGGCGACGATGGCTTCGGCGCTGGCCTGGATCCCGCGGATGCGCCGCAACGGACGCCGGCGCAGCAGGTGCCAGCCCGCAGCGCCGGGGATGATGGTCAACGACAGCGCCCACAGCAGGGCATGCCAGATGATCCGCGTCACACCGAACAACGAACCGTTGGCGCGCACCAGCACCAGCCAGCGCCCGTCGTCGGTGTGGGTGGCCACGGCGTCGCAGCTGTCCTTGGGCAGCTTGGGGTCATCGGATTCGACGCAATTGGCCAGGGTGTGGATCTTGCCATCCAGGGGCAGGTCCGCCGGTACCGTGCGGATCGGCCCGCTCAAGGGCCGAAACTGCTCATCGAACAAGCCATAAGCATCGACGCCCTTCATGTCGAAGGTCATGCTGGTGGTCAGCGCTTCCACCAGGGCTTCGCCGTCGAAGCGCTGGAACAAGTGCTGGCGTTGCAGAAGAGAATGGCGCGAGAGGTCGCTGAGGTAGCCCGACACCTCGTAATACAGCACCCCCATGAGGATGCAACTCCACGCCACGAACAACGAGCTGTACAGCGCCAGCAGGCGGCTGCTGGAAGAGCGCCAGCCCTTAGAGGGGTTCAGCAATGACATACCCGGAACCTCGTACCGTGCGGATCAGCGGCGTGAGGCCCGGGGGATCGATTTTCTTGCGCAGGCGACCGATGTGCACATCGATCAGGTTGGTGCCCGGGTCAAAGTGATAACCCCAGACTTCCTCGAAAATCATCATCCGCGACAGGATCTGCCCGGTGTTGCGCATCAGGAATTCCAGCAGTTTGTATTCGGTGGGCAACAGGGTCAGCGGCTGCTCGGCGCGGCTGGCTTCGCGGCTGATCAGGTTCAATTCCAGGTCTGCCACGCGCAGGGCGGTTTCGAACTCCTTGACCGTGCTTTTGCGCCGCAGCAGCACTTCGACACGGGCGGCCATTTCGTCGGAGGCGAACGGCTTGGTCAGATAGTCATCACCGCCGGCACGCAGGCCACGTACACGCTCGTCGACATCGGAGAGGGCGCTGATCATCAGGATCGGCGTCGATACGCCAATCGTGCGCAAGGTGGTAACGATGGCCAGGCCATCCAGTTCGGGCAACATGCGGTCGAGGGTGATCAGGTCGTAATCGCCGCTTACGGCGCGGACCAGGCCCTCGCGGCCGTTGTCTACCCAGTCTACGTCCAGTCCATGGCTACTCAGCTCGGCGACGATCTCGCGGGCCGTTACGGCGTCATCCTCGATGGTCAAAATGCGGGTCATAGGATTACCTGGTGAGCGTTCACACTAGAAGTGGACGTCATTTTGCCAAGAAGTTGCTGAATGTTTCCTAAATAAAACTTCATCTTGGCAAAACTGCCACCTGTTCATGACTGGCACGAATCGATGTGGGAGGGGGCTTGCTCCCGATAGCGGTGTCTCAGGCAAGAGTTTGTTGACTGACACAGTGCTATCGGGAGCAAGCCCCCTCCCACATGAATGCATATCGCCCGCCCTTAACGGCCGTTTCTTGCAACTTGCATGACTTTAGTAAGTTCAATTTAATTAACTTATTGAAATACAAGGAATTTAAATTATTTGCCGACTGGCATGGTGCCTGCACTGTCCCTTTTGAGACTTGTAACACTATTTTTCATGCCTGGAGCAAAACAACAATGATCACATCCTCATCCGCGCTGCAAGAGTCAAGCACGCTCTCCGGGGTTTCCTGGGGGGCGATCTTCGCCGGGGCCGCTGCGGCGGCTGCGCTGTCACTGATTCTGGTGCTGCTGGGCTTCGGCCTGGGCTTTTCGGCGGTGTCGCCGTGGGCCGATAGCGGTATCAGTGCCAAGGGCCTTGGCATTACCACGATTGTCTGGCTGGCCTTTACCCAGATCGTCGCTTCGGGCCTGGGTGGCTACATCGCCGGCCGCTTGCGGGTGAAGTGGGCCAACATGCATGGCGATGAAGTGTACTTTCGCGATACCGCCCATGGTTTCCTGGCGTGGGCCGTGGCCACATTGATCACGGCAATGCTGGTGGTCGGTTCGGTCAGCAGTGTCGTCAGTGGTGGTGTGAAAGCCGGTGCCAGCGTTGCGTCGGGCGCCGCCAGTGGCTTGACCCAAGCAGCCGGCAGCGCAGCCAAAGGTGCCGACAGCGGCGACTTCGGCTACTACGTCGACAGCCTGTTCCGCGATGACCGCCCAGCCGCGGTCAGCGACGATGCGGCCCATGCCGTGGTCGGCCGTATCTTCGCCCGGACCCTGAGCAATGACGGTCAACTGGCCGCCGAAGACCGTGCCTACCTGGCCCAGTTGATCACCCAGCGTACCAACCTCAGCCAGGCGGATGCCGAAGCGCGTATCGATAAAGTGTACGGCGATGCCCGTAAAGCCATCGAAGACGCCAAGCTCAAAGCCAAGCAGGCCGCCGAGACCGCCGCGAAAGTGGCTGCCTATACCTCGCTGTGGACCTTCGTGGCGCTGTTGATCGGTGCATTCTTCGCCAGCTTCGCTGCCACCTTCGGCGGTCGCCGCCGGGATGCCGTGGTGTACGTCGAAACCGAAAACTACGTTCGTTAATTCAAGGCCCATTCATTTAAGGAAAGCATCATGCGCTCATTACTGCTGTGGTTCCTCGGCGTGCCGATTCCGGTGATCATTCTGATCGCGATCTTCATGCACTAAACCCGGGCCTGGCTCGGTAAAGGGTGGGAAGGGCTTTGCTCCTTCCCACTTTTCGCTTTGCGCAACGTCAGCCAACTGATGACCAGCAAGGTGCTGGCCAGCGATGTCATGATTACCAACGGTTGTGCAGTGCCATCCGATAGCAGCCCGGTGGCCCAACTGCTCACAGCCGTCACAAACATCTGAATAAAAAAGAACAACCCCGACGCCGTACCGGCAATCGCGCCGTAGGGCTGCAACACCGACAACTGGCAGGCGGGCATCGTCAGCCCCACCGACACCATGATCACCACCATCGGCAACACAATCGCCAGCCAATCCTGCGCCAGCAGTGTCGTGGCCGTCGCAAGCAGTACGCTGCCCAGCACATTCAGGCCGATGGCGAAGCTGATCAAGCGGTCTGCCTCGAACCGCGCTACCAGGCGGCGGAACAGGTTGGCGCCGAACATATAGCCACTGATCGTTGCGGCAAATACCAGGGCGTAGGCGCTCGGCGATAAATCAAAGCCGCGTTGCAGCAACGCCGAAGACTCGCTGATAAACGGAAAATAGGTGCTGTACACGCAGCCGATCGCCAAGGCATAACGCAGGAAATAGCGGTCGCGCAGCAGCTGGCCGTAGATGCTCAGCAAGTGGGTGGGTGGCGCGGCGGCCACTTGTGGCGGACGGGTTTCCGGCAGGCGGCGCTGGACCACCAGGCACAACAGGCTGCCAATCACCGCCAGCAAAACAAACAAACCCCGCCAACCCAAGAGGGGCAACAGCACGCTGCCAAGCACCGGCGCGGCCATGGGCGAGACCGCCATTGCCATGGAGATCAACCCCAGCAAGCGCGCCTGCTCCTGTGGGGCAAAATAGTCGCGCACGATCACCCGGCCTATTACCGTGGTGCAACACCCGCCGAGGGCCTGGAACAGCCGCGCAATGATCAATACCCTCAGGCTGTCGGCCAGTGCGCAGGTGAGGGTTGCCAGTACATACATCGTCAACCCGGCCAGCAACACCGGACGCCGGCCGAAGCGGTCGGTAAGCGGGCCGCTGACCAGCAAGGAAATCGCCGATCCGAGGGTGTAGAGCGTCAGTACCAGCTGCAGTTGGCTATCGGAGGTCTGGAAGTAGTCGGCCATAGCGGGCAGGGCGGGCAAGTGCAGGTCCAGGGTGAGGCGCGGCAAGCCCACCAGGACCGTCAGCAGCGTTAGCCAGAACCAGGGAGCGAGAATGCGTTGCGTCATGGGTGGTTACTTCGCGAGGGGTAGAGCCCGGACTCTAGCGGCGTTGTGGTTTAATCCGCAGAACCACTTGTGCATGGAAGGACTGGACCACTATGAGCCGAGGAAAAGCCGCCTCCAACCTTGACTTGCCGCGCCCGGACAACTTGGGCGAGGGTAAACAGCAGGGCGCCTATGAGGCTTTGCGGGGGGCGATCCTGACTCGGCAGTTGCCGGCCGACAGCCGTTTGCCATCGACCCGTAGCCTGGCCGAGCGCTGGCAGGTTTCGCGCGGCACCCTTGAGGCCGTGTTCGACCGCTTGCACAGCGAAGGCTATGTGCAGCGCGTGGCGGGCTCTGGCACGCGGGTGCGCGCGGTGATTCCCGAGCAGTTCATTGCGGCCCCGGCGTCAAAACAAATGCTGCGCCGCCCGGTTGACCCCGACCCACCCCACGCCGGGGTACAGAGCCATGTGCCCTTTGTCGCACGGCGCCCGGATGCCGGCCTGTTCGACCTGAAAGCCTGGGCGCGTTGCGTCGCCCGTGGGTTGTTGGCCGCAGGCCCTGGTGTACTGGAGGCCGCGCATCCTGGTGGGCTGCCGGCCCTGCGTGAGCACATTGCGGATTACTTGCGCAGTTATCGCGGCATGCACTGCGAGGCGGATGAAGTGATTGTCACCACGGGTATTCGTCATGGCCTTGACCTGATCGCCCGCACGCTGCTCCAACCGGGTGACCTGGCCTGCGTCGAGGACCCCGGCTACACCCCGGCGCGGCGTCTGTTCAAGCTGGCCGGCGCACAGGTGCAGTCGATCCCGGTCACCGCCGAAGGGCTCGATACCGCTCAGTTGCCTGCCCACGCACGACTGGTGTATGTCACCCCCGCGCACCAGGCCCCGCTGGGCGTGACCCTGTCGGTGTCGCACCGTCTGGCGCTGCTGGACTGGGCAAGTCGAGCCGATGCCTGGGTGGTCGAAGACGACTACGACAGCGAGTACAACTACAACAGCGCACCTTTGGCCGCGCTCAAGTCCCTGGATGCGAACGACCGCGTGCTCTACTGCGGCAGCTTCAACAAGAACCTGTTTCCAGGGTTGCGAGTCGGTTTCATGGTGGTGCCCAAAACCCTGCGTCCGTCACTGCTGCGCACCTTGCAACTGACCGGGCATTCGGTGGGCGCCAGCGATCAGTCGGGCCTGGTGGACTTTCTTGGCAGCGGTGCGTTTGTGCGGCATTTGCGCGCTTCGCGTCAGGCCTATCAGGCGCGGCGTGATGCCTTGCTTGCCTGCCTCCCGACGGACGTCACGGTCACTGGCGAGCAGGCCGGGCTGCATTTTGTGCTGTGGTTACCGGCAGGGGGGCCAGAGGCGGATTTCTGCGCCCGCGCCGCCGACGCCGGGCTGAGTTTGCAGCCACTGGGCAAGTTTTGTGTCGATGTAACGTTGCCGCCCGCCGTGATTGTCGGCTACACCGCATTGACCCTCGCGCAGATCCGCTTCCACGGCCGGGCTCTGGCGCAATTGCTGTAGGAGCGCGTCAGTCGTCGAACCCGACCTGCTCATGAATTTCATCCACCTTCAATTCCAACCGATAGGCCACCGCAATAAACAACGCCTGGCACAGGCACAAGGTGGCGCTCAGCGAGCGAAAGGCAAACGATGAGCCTTCATTGACCAACAGCACCGCATTCGCGCGCTTTGCCAGCGGCGACAGGTTGCTGTCGGTGATGATCAAGGTCTTGGCCTGGTGATGCTGGGCAATGCGCAGGCAGTGCTGGGTCTCTTTGCCGTAGGGCGTAAAACTGATGGCGATCACCAGGTCATTGGCGCGCACGCTGCGCATCTGCTCGCGATAACTGCCGCCTAGCCCCGAGATCAGGTGGATGCGCTTGTTGGTGTGCTGCAGGTTGTAGACCAGGTAGTCGGCCACGGCAAAGGAACGGCGCACACCGACCACGTAGATGTTGTCGGCATTGACCACCAGGTCCACGGCTTTTTCGAAGGCGGTATCGTCCAGCTCCAGGCCCAGGCGCTCGATCCCGGACAGGGTGGCGTTGACACACTCACGCGCCAGGTCGCCGCCGCTGGCTTTCTGCGATTTGTTGGCGATCATGCTGCGAATGCGCTGCTGGTAGTTCTGGACCGGCGTGGTCTTGTGGGTATAGGCCTCGCGAAACAGCGCCTGCATTTCGCTGAAACCGCTGAAGCCGAAACGCTGGGAAAACCGCACGATGGCCGAGGGGTGCACTTCGCATTCACGGGCGATGTCACTGATGCGATCGACCATGATCCGGTCGCTCTGCTGGCTCATGTAACTGGCGATGCGCTTGAGCTGGCGCGGCAGGCTTTCGTATTCGTCGGTGATCAGCTGCAACAGGCGTTCGGCATTGATCGGAGGGCTGGCGACAGTTGCTTCCAGGGTGGTCTCGGGATCGGTGCGGGACATGGGCAATCCTTCTGGCGTGTTCGTCTGATGCGCTGATGGGTGGCGCAAGTCTACAGGGTAGGCGCAAAAAAATACCTCGGCATCACGGCCCGCGTGGCCTGCTGAAACGATGCACGGGCGCTGGCGTGCCGCTATTCTGACGTATTGGAAAATATATTCCACTAAAAATAATTATGGAATAAATATTGATTGCCGCCGTCGGACGTTCTAGTCTGCTCCCACCAAGAGCGTTTGCCGCCACTACGGCGGCACAACGCAGGCTGATAAAAATAACAGGAGCCAGCATGGGCCAGACTCGTTTTGCCAGTGGGCGTCAATTGGATCTGATTTGCCTGGGGCGCCTGGGCGTCGACCTCTACGCGCAGCAAGTGGGTGCGCGGCTTGAGGATGTGTCCAGCTTTGCCAAATACCTCGGCGGTTCCTCCGCCAACATCGCCTTCGGCACTGCCCGGCTGGGGCTCAAGTCGGCGATGCTGAGCCGGGTGGGCGACGACCATATGGGCCGTTTTCTGATCGAATCCCTGGCCCGCGAAGGTTGCGATGTCAGCGGCATCAAGGTCGACCCCGAACGCCTCACCGCTCTGGTGCTGCTGGGTCTCAAAGACCGTGAAACCTTTCCCCTGGTGTTCTACCGCGAAAACTGCGCCGACATGGCCCTGCGCGCCGAAGACATCAGCGAAGCCTTTGTTGCATCGAGCAAGGCGCTGCTGATCACCGGCACGCATTTCTCCACCGGCGGTGTGTACAAGGCCAGCATTCAGGCGCTGGATTACGCAGCCAAACACAACGTCAAACGGGTGCTGGATATCGACTACCGCCCGGTGCTGTGGGGCCTGGCGGGCAAGGCCGATGGCGAAACCCGTTTTGTTGCCGACCAGAATGTCAGCCAGCATGTGCAGAAAATCCTGGCGCGTTTCGACCTGATCGTCGGCACTGAAGAAGAATTCCTCATCGCCGGTGGTAGTGAAGACCTGCTCACCGCCCTGCGCACGGTGCGCGAACTGACGGCCGCCACCCTGGTGGTCAAGCTCGGCCCGCAAGGCTGCACGGTAATCCACGGCGAGATCCCTGCGCGGTTGGAGGACGGGGCGATCTATCCCGGTGTGCGCGTTGAAGTGCTTAATGTGCTGGGTGCTGGCGATGCCTTCATGTCAGGCTTTCTCAGTGGCTGGCTCAACGACGCCAGCGACGAGCGTTGCAGCCAGTTGGCCAATGCCTGTGGCGGCCTGGTGGTCTCGCGGCACGCCTGTGCGCCGGCCATGCCCACGCCCGCCGAACTCGATTACCTGTTCAACAGCCCGGCGCCGATCACCCGTCCCGACCAGGATGCGACCCTGCAGCGCCTGCACCGCGTCACGGTGCCGCGCAAGGCTTGGAAGCAACTGTTCGTGTTTGCCTTCGACCACCGCTGGCAGCTGGTGGACCTGGCGCAAAAAGGCGGCCAGGACTTGACGCGAATCAGCGCCATCAAGCAGCTGTTTATCCAGGCCATCGAACGTGTGGAGACCAAGCTCGCCGAGCAGGGCATCGAGGCCGACGTGGGCCTGCTTGCCGATCAGCGTTTTGGCCAGGATGCCCTCAATGCCGCCAGTGGCCGAGGCTGGTGGATTGCCCGCCCGGTCGAAGTGCAGAACTCACGGCCCCTGGCGTTCGAACACGGTCGCTCGGTGGGCAGCAACCTGATTGCCTGGCCCCAGGAACAGATCATCAAATGCCTGGTGCAATTTCACCCCGATGACGAGCCGATGCTGCGCCTGGAACAGGAAGCGCAACTCAAGGCGGTGTATGAGGCGTCCATCGTCAGCGGCCATGAACTGCTGCTGGAAGTCATCCCGCCCAAGGATCACCCCTCCACTTATCCCGACGTTTTGTATCGCAGCCTCAAGCGCCTGTACAACCTGGGCATCTACCCGGCCTGGTGGAAGATCGAAGCGCAGTCGGCCGCCGACTGGAAAAAGCTCGACGAACTGATCCAGGAGCGTGACCCGTACTGCCGTGGCGTGGTGTTGCTTGGCCTGAACGCGTCGGCTGAATGTCTTGCCGACGGTTTTCAACAAGCCCGCCTGAGCACCACCTGCCGCGGATTTGCCGTCGGCCGCACGATCTTCCAGGAGCCGAGCCGGGCGTGGATGGCGGGGGAGATCGATGATGAGACCTTGATCCAGCAGGTACAGGCTACCTTCGAACAACTCATCAACGCCTGGCGCAGTGCTCGAACTTAGTCACACATTCCAAATGTGCAATGCAATCCAATGTGGGAGGGAGCAAGCCCCCTCCCACATAAAGCAGATCTCAGTGATCTCTAGAGAAAACAATAAAAGGTGCAGCCATGCCCGCAATCCGAATTGGCATCAACCCGATCTCCTGGAGCAACGACGACCTCCCGGCCCTTGGCGGTGAAACCCCGCTGAGCACGGCCCTGAGTGAAGGCAAGGACATCGGCTACGAAGGTTTTGAACTCAATGGCAAGTTTCCCAAGGATGCCAAGGGCGTCGGCGACGTGCTGCGTCCCTATGACCTGGCGCTGGTCTCGGGCTGGTACTCCAGCCGCCTGGCCCGTCGTTCGGTGGCCGAGGAGATCGAGGCCATTGCCGGCCATGTCGAACTGCTCAAACAAAACGGTGCCAACGTCCTGGTGTACGGCGAAGTCGCCGATTCGATCCAGGGTTCACGCATTCGCCTGATAGAACGTCCGCGTTTTCATAGCGAACAGGCCTGGCAGGCGTACGCCGACAAGCTCACCGAGCTGGCGCGTTTCACCTTGTCTCAAGGCGTGCGCCTGGCCTATCACCACCATATGGGTGCCTACGTCGAGTCTCCCGAAGACATTGACCAGTTGATGAAGCGCACGGGCCCGGAAGTCGGCCTGTTGTTCGATTCGGGCCACTGCTACATGGGCGGCGGCGAACCCATCGAGGTGTTGCGCAAGCACATCGACCGCGTTTGCCATGTGCATTTCAAGGACGTGCGCAAACCCGTGGTGCAATTGGCGCGCAATCAGATGTGGAGTTTTCCCGATTGCATCGTCAACGGCACTTTCACCGTGCCAGGGGACGGCGATATCGACTTTGCGTCGTTACTGGACGTGCTGCTGGCTGCGAACTACGCAGGCTGGCTGGTGGTGGAAGCCGAGCAGGACCCGGCCGTGGCGCCCAGTTATATCTACGCGAAAAAGGGCTATGACACCTTGCGTGCGCTTCTCAACGAGAGGGTTTGAGTGATGAGCTTGTTGGTCAAAAGCAGCAAACGCGGGCAAACCATGGTTGCCCTGGAGGCGGGGCGCCTGGAGTACGTAGGCTTCGCCGCTTACCGCTTGAGCCTGGGCGAAACCTTGCCGGTCAGCGCGGGCGATCAGGAGCTGTGCCTGGTGCTGCTCAGCGGTCGGGTGAATATCGAAGGCGAAGGCTTCAATTGGCAGAACCTGGGTGATCGCCAGTCGGTGTTCGAAGACAAATCACCGTTCGCCGCCTATTTGCCGCCGGGCACCGACGCCCAGGTCACGGCCCTGAGCGATGTACAGATCGCCGTGTGTGCGGCGCCGGGTGCGGCGGGTTTTGCCCCGCGCCTGATCCGCCCCGAGCAGTGCAAACGCAGTGTGCGCGGCAAAGGCGCCAACACCCGCTACGTCTGCGACATCCTGCCCGACAGCGAGCCGGCCCATTCGCTGCTGGTGGTGGAAGTGCGCACACCGTCGGGGCATTCCTCAAGTTACCCGCCGCACAAACACGATACCGACGACCTGCCGCACCAGAGCTTTCTGGAAGAGACCTACTACCACCAGGTCAATCCACCCCAGGGCTTTGTGTTCCAGCGCGTGTACACCGACGACCGCAGCATCGACCAGGCCATGGCCGTGGAAAACAGCGACCTTGTGGTGGTGCCCAAGGGGTATCACCCGGTCAGCGTGCCGTATGGCTACGAGTCTTATTACCTCAATGTCATGGCCGGCCCCAAGCGCGCCTGGCATTTCCATAACGACCCGCAGCACAGTTGGCTGCTGGACCTTTAGACGGTTTTGGACGGAGAACAACAACAATGAAGTCGCCGCTACGTTTTGCCCTTAACCGTATGGTCGCGCCTGACTTGCCCCTGGCGGATTTTATCCAGCTGGCCAAAGCCCTCCAGTGCGATGCCATCGAGATTCGCAACGACCTCAAAAACCGCGACATCGAATACGGCATGTCCGCCGCCCGCGTGCGTGAGTTGTGCGCGGCGCAGGGCATCAAGGTGCTGTCGATCAACGCGCTGTACCCTTTTGATGTGTGGAACGACGAACGCCGCGCTCAGGCAATCGAACTGGCCACCTACGCCCGTGAGTGCGGGGCCCAGGGCCTGGTGATGTGCCCGTTCAATCAGCCTGGCGATACGCGTAACGACGCGCAGCGCGCCGCTGGTTTGCGCACCGCGTTGAGCGAACTGGCGTTGATCCTGCGTGAGTACGGGATTCTCGGTTTCATCGAACCCCTGGGCTTCGCAGTATCCGCCCTGCGCCGCAAGCGCGTGGCAGTGGATGCAATCAAGGCCATCGGTGGCCTGGATGTATTTCGTGTGGTGCATGACACCTTTCACCATCATTTGGCCGGCGAGCATGAGTTCTTCCCGGAACTGACCGGGCTGGTGCATATCTCCGGGGTGGAAGACCGCGAGGCGCCGCTTGACTCAATCCGCGACGGCCACCGCGTGCTGGTGGGCGAGGACGATATTCTCGGGAATGCGGCGCAGATCGACACCTTGCTGAGCACCGGCTACAGCGGCTATCTGTCGTTCGAGCCGTTTGCCGAAAGCGTGCATGGATTGGCGGATATCCGGCAGGCATTGGGGGCAAGCATCGCCCACCTGCAAAAACGATAAGGGGCGCGACATGAGCACCACACGATTGACCATGGCCCAGGCCCTGGTGAAGTTTCTGGATAACCAATACATCGAAGTCGACGGCGTACAGAGCAAGTTCGTTGCCGGGGTGTTCACTATTTTCGGGCATGGCAATGTGTTGGGCCTTGGCCAGGCGCTTGAGCAGGACAGCGGCGACCTGGTGGTGCACCAGGGCCGCAACGAACAAGGCATGGCCCATGCCGCCATTGGGTTTGCCAAGCAGCACCTGCGCCGCAAGATCTATGCGTGCACGGCCTCGGTCGGCCCTGGCGCTGCGAATATGCTCACTGCGGCAGCCACCGCCACGGCCAACCGCATACCGCTGCTGCTGTTGCCCGGCGATGTCTACGCCAGCCGCCAGCCCGACCCGGTGCTGCAGCAGATTGAGCAGTTCCACGACCTGAGCATCAGCACCAACGACGCGTTCCGCGCCGTGAGCAAATACTGGGACCGCATCAACCGCCCCGAACAGTTGATGACGGCGGCGATCCACGCCATGCGCGTGCTCACCGACCCTGCCGAAACCGGCGCGGTGACATTGGCCTTGCCCCAGGATGTGCAGGCCGAGGCCTGGGACTATCCCGACTACTTCCTGCAAAAGCGCGTGCACCGTATCGACCGGCGCCCGGCCACCGCCGCGATGATCGGCGATGCGCTGGCGGCGTTTCGCGGCAAGCGCAAACCGCTGATCATTTGTGGCGGCGGGGTGAAGTACTCCGGCGCCAATGCGGCGCTGCAAGCCTTTGCCGAGCGCTTTGAGATTCCCTTTGCCGAAACCCAGGCCGGTAAAAGCGCGGTGGTCTCCAGCCATGCACTGAACGTCGGCGGCATCGGCGAAACCGGCTGCCTGGCGGCGAACCTGCTGGCCCCCGAGGCGGACCTGATCATCGGCATCGGCACGCGGTATACCGACTTCACGACCTCGTCAAAATCGCTGTTCAAGCACCCCGAGGTGACTTTTCTCAACCTCAATGTCAGCGCCTGCGACGCGTTGAAGCTGGACGGTGTGCAAGTGGTGGCGGATGCCAGAGTCGCGCTTGAAGCGCTGGCCGATGCCCTCGGCGATTACCGTTCCGGCTGGGGCGAGCAGATCGCTGACGCCAAGGCGCAACTGAATGCCGAAGTGGATCGCGTGTACCAGGTGCAATACTCAGACGATGATTTCGTGCCGGAAGTTGACGACCTTCTGGACCGCGCCGTACTGCGCGAGTTTATCGAGCTGACCGGCTCCTGCCTGACCCAAAGCCGCGTACTGGGCGTGCTCAACCAGGCGCTGGCCGACGATGCGATCATCGTCGCCGCCGCCGGCAGCCTGCCCGGGGACTTGCAGCGCGCCTGGCGCAGCAAGGGCGTCAATACCTATCACGTCGAATACGGCTATTCGTGCATGGGCTACGAGATCAATGCCGCTTTGGGCGTGAAGCTCGCCGAGCCGACCAAAGAGGTCTACGCCCTGGTCGGTGACGGCTCCTACATGATGCTGCACTCGGAGCTGGCCACTTCGATCCAGGAACGGCGCAAGATCAACGTGGTGCTGCTCGACAACATGGCCTTCGGTTGCATCAACAACCTGCAAATCGGCAATGGCATGGACAGCTTCGGCACCGAGTTTCGCTTCCGCAACCCCGAGAGCGGCAAGCTCGACGGCGGCCTGGTGCCGGTGGATTTCGCCATGAGTGCGGCGGCCTATGGTTGCAAGACCTACAAGGTCAGCACGCTAGAGCAGCTGGAAGCGGCCCTTGCCGACGCGCGCACGCAAACCGTCTCGACGCTGATCGATATCAAAGTGCTGCCCAAGACCATGGTCCACGGCTACCTGTCGTGGTGGCGGGTAGGTGTGGCGCAGGTGTCCACCAGTGAACGCACGAATGCAGCGGCAAAAAAACTCAATGAGCACCTGGCCAAGGCCCGGCAGTACTAATAACAAGAGGAGTGTTTACATGTCTTTGAAGCTTGGAGTGATTGGTACGGGCGCCATTGGCCGGGACCATATCCGTCGTTGCAGCCAGACCTTGCTCAACAGCCAGGTGGTGGCGGTCACCGATATCAACCTTGCGCAGGCCGCGCAGGTGGTGGCGGACTTGAAGCTGGACGCCGAGGTGTACCCTGACGGCCATGCGCTGATCAACTCGCCAGAGGTCGAAGCGATCCTTGTGACCTCATGGGGCCCGAGCCACGAAGAATTCGTGCTGGCCGCCATCGCCGCTGGCAAACCGGTGTTCTGTGAAAAACCCCTGGCGGTCACCGCGCAAGGCTGCCGCAAGATCGTCGAGGCCGAAGTGGCCTGCGGTAAGCGCCTGGTGCAGGTGGGCTTCATGCGTCCGTATGACGAAGGCTATCGGGCCTTGAAAGCTGTGATCGACAGCGGCCAGATCGGCGAGACGTTGATGCTGCATTGCGCGCACCGTAACCCGACGGTGGGCGAGAATTACAACACCGACATGGCGATCACCGACACCCTGATCCACGAACTGGACGTGCTGCGTTGGTTGCTCAATGACGACTATGTGTCCGTGCAGGTGGTCTTCCCGCGCAAGACCAGCAAGGCCCTGGCCCACCTGCGCGACCCGCAGATCGTGCTGCTGGAAACCGCCAAGGGCACGCGTATCGACGTGGAGGTATTTGTGAACTGCCAATACGGCTACGACATCCAGTGCGAAGTGGTGGGGGAGACCGGCATCGCCAAGTTGCCGGAGCCGTCCCAGGTGCAACTGCGCAGCGGTGCGAAGCTGTCCAATGCGATCCTGATGGATTGGAAGGATCGGTTTATCGGTGCCTATGACGTGGAGTTGCAGGCCTTCATAGACAGCGTGCGGGCTGGGCAGGTCGGCGGGCCGTCGGCGTGGGATGGGTATGCGGCGGCGGTGGCGGCGGATGCGTGTATTGAAGCCCAGGGCAGTGGGCAGATTGTGCCGGTGAGCTTGCCGGATCGCCCACACTTCTACGGCTGATCCCAATCTCACAGGTGGAACCTGGTCAATGTGGGAGGGGGCAAGCCCCCTCCCACATTTGAACAGTGTTTGCACTTCAAAGCAGGAGTGAATCATGCGAATTGGACTAGTCGGCTATGGCCACGGAGGGCGCTTCTTTCATGCGCCGCTGATTGCGACGTTGCCTGGTGCGACGTTTGTGGGCGTTGTCACACGCTCGCCGGAGCGTCGCCAGCAATTAAGTACCGATCTACCAGGCGTGAAGGCCTTCGACTCCATCGGCCAGATCGTCGAAGCCGGCGTCGACGCCCTGGTGATTTCCACCACCCTCAAAGGTCGCCCGGCGTTGGTACTGGAAGCCATCGAACACGGCGTGGCGGTGGTCAGCGACAAACCCTTTGCCGCCAACGCTGAACAGGCCCAGGCCCTGATCACCGCCGCCGAGCGCCAGGGCTCGCTGCTCAGCGTCTACCAGAACCGGCGCTGGGATTCGGATTACCTGACTCTGCGCAAACTCATCGATGCCGGTGCCCTGGGTACCATCACCCGCTTTGAATCTCGTGTAGAACGCTACAGCCCACAAGCCGTGGGCAATGCCAGCGGCGGCGGGTGGCTGCGTGACCTGGGCAGCCACTTGGTCGATCAGGCGCTGCAACTGTTCGGCCCGGTGGACCGAGTGTTCGCCCAACTGCACTACACCCCTGAACACCCCAGCGTGGATCACGGCTTTTTTGTTTCCCTGAGCCACGCCAACGGCGTGATTTCACACCTGTGGGGCAACGCCTTGCAGAACAGCCAGGCGCCGCGCTTTCGTGTCAGTGGCACCTTGGGTTGCTACACCGTCGAAGGGTTGGATGGCCAGGAAGAAGCGCTGATCGCCGGTAAATCGCCGAAGACCGAAGGCGAGCACTGGGGCGCGGAGGAGCATCGACGCTGGGGCTGGTTCGAACAAGGCTCGGAGCGTGAGCGGGTGCCGTCGGAAAAGGGCTGCTGGACACAGTTCTATCGCCAGTTGCAGTTGGCGGTGCAAGGGCAGGGACCGCTGCCGGTAAGTGCCTATGACGCGCTGGAAACCACCCGTATATTGGACGCCGCACGCCTGAGCGCCGAGCGCCAGCAAGTGGTTTCGACAAAAATAGAATAAAATTCTAAAACAGGTTGATATGGAAATTATTTTCTAATACAGTCGTTTCCAGGTTGCATAAAGTACGTCCCGGACCCAGCGGGCGACTCAACAAAAACAAGATCAAAAACAACCAGGTACCGTCAGATGAAAATCTTCAACGCTGTACTTCGAGTTTTACGCCCCGCCCAAGCGCCACGCGGACTGCCCCGCGCCCGGCCGTTCTACTTCTCCTTCCTTAACGTGCTGTGCGTCGAAAACCAGGGCGCGCTGGTGTGCTGCATTCCAGGGGCGCCAGTGGTGCGACTGACAGCCGAGTCCTGATAAACGCAACGTCGAAAAAAACCAACAAGAAAGTGGAGACAGACCGTTCATGAAGACCCCGATCCGTTTTACCGCGCTGGCCCTGTCCATGCTGCTGGCCAGTGGCGTTGCCGGCGCCGCCGATCTGAAGGTGGGCGTCACGATGTCTGCGTTCGATGACACCTTCCTCACCTACCTGCGCGAAGACATGGACAAGCAAGCCAAGTCCTACCCCAAGGGCGATGGCGTGCAATTGCAGTTTGAAGACGCGCGGGCCGATGTGGTCAAGCAATTGAGCCAGGTCGAGAACTTTATCAGCCAGAAAGTCGACGCCATTATCGTCAACCCGGTCGATACCGCTTCGACCAAGAACATCATTGCGGCTGCGACCAAGGCGGGCATTCCGCTGGTGTTCGTCAACCGCCGCCCGGACCAGAAAGACTTGCCCAAGGACGTGGTGGCCGTGACCTCCGATGACGTCGAGGCCGGGCGCCTGCAAATGCAATACATCGCCGAAAAACTCGGCGGCAAGGGCAAGATCGTGATCCTGCTGGGTGACCTGGCGAACAACTCCACCACCAACCGCACCAAGGGGGTCAAGGAAGTGCTGGCCAAGTACCCGGACATCAAGATCGAGCAGGAGCAGACCGGCGCCTGGCTGCGTGACCGGGGCATGACCCTGGTCAACGACTGGCTGACCCAGGGGCGTGATTTCAATGCGGTGCTGGCCAACAACGATGAGATGGCGATCGGGGCGTCCATGGCCCTGCGATCGGCCGGCAAGGAAAAAGGCAGCGTGCTGATTGCCGGTGTTGACGGTACGCCGGATGGCTTGAACGCGATTACCAAGGGTGACATGGCCGCCTCGGCGTTCCAGGACGCCAAGGGCCAGGCGGTGGGTTCCGTGGAAGCGGCGCGCAAGATGGCCAAAAAAGAGCCGGTGGAGCAGAACGTGGTGATCCCGTTCCAGTTGATCACCCCGGACAACGTCAAAGACTTCAAGTAGCCCTGACACAACAACAATAAGCCGGCAGGGCGGTCACGGCCGCCCTGCAGATGGAGTGCCTCCCTATGCTTGCTCAAGCCGCTGCCTCGCAGCCCCCGGGCATCCAGCCGTTGCCGCTGGACGAACCCTACCTGCTGGAAATTCTCAACATCAGCAAAGGCTTTCCCGGTGTTGTCGCCCTGGACGATGTGCAACTGCGGGTGCGCCCCGGCACGGTGCTGGCATTGATGGGCGAGAACGGCGCGGGTAAATCGACGCTGATGAAGATCATCGCCGGCATCTACCAGCCCGACGCCGGGGAAATCCGCCTGCGTGGCAAGCCTATTACCTTCGAAACGCCGCTGGCGGCGCAAAAGGCCGGGATCGCCATGATCCATCAGGAGCTCAACCTGATGCCCCATATGAGCATCGCCGAGAACATCTGGATCGGCCGCGAGCAGCTCAACAGCCTGCACATGGTCAACCACCGCGAAATGCATCGCTGCACCGCCGAGTTGCTGGCGCGCCTGCGCATCAACCTCGACCCTGAAGAGCAGGTGGGCAACCTGAGCATCGCCGAACGGCAGATGGTCGAGATTGCCAAGGCGGTCTCGTACGACTCCGACATCCTGATCATGGATGAACCCACCTCGGCCATTACCGACAAGGAAGTGGCCCACCTGTTTTCGATCATTGCCGACCTCAAGGCACAGGGCAAAGGCATCGTGTACATCACGCACAAAATGAACGAAGTGTTCGCCATCGCCGATGAAGTGGCGGTGTTCCGCGACGGCCAGTACATAGGCCTGCAACGTGCCGACAGCATGAACAGCGACAGCCTGATCTCGATGATGGTGGGGCGAGAGTTGAGCCAGTTGTTCCCGGTGCGCGAGACGCCGATAGGTGAGTTGCTGCTGTCGGTACGCGACCTGAGCCTGGACGGCGTGTTCAAGGACGTCTCGTTCGACCTGCACGCCGGGGAGATTCTCGGTATCGCCGGCCTGATGGGCTCTGGGCGTACCAATGTGGCGGAAACCATTTTTGGCATTACCCCAAGCACCGGTGGGCAAATCACCCTGGACGGCAAGGCGGTGCGCATTACCGACCCGCACATGGCCATCGAGAAAGGCTTTGCGCTATTGACCGAAGATCGCAAGCTCAGCGGCCTGTTCCCGTGCCTGTCGGTGCTGGAAAACATGGAGATGGCGGTGTTGCCGCACTATTCGGGCAGCGGCTTTATCCAGCAGAAGGCCCTGCGCGGCCTGTGCGAAGAGATGTGCAAGAAGCTGCGAGTAAAAACTCCGTCCCTGGAGCAATGCATCGACACCTTGTCGGGCGGTAACCAGCAAAAGGCACTGCTGGCACGCTGGCTGATGACCAACCCAAGGCTGCTGATCCTGGATGAACCGACCCGCGGTATCGATGTGGGCGCCAAGGCCGAGATCTATCGCTTGATCGCCTTTCTAGCCAGCGAAGGCATGGCGGTGATCATGATTTCCTCGGAACTGCCCGAAGTGCTTGGCATGAGCGACCGGGTGATGGTGATGCACGAAGGCGAACTGATGGGCACCCTGGATCGTGCCGAGGCCACCCAGGAAAAAGTCATGCAGTTGGCCTCCGGCATGTCTGCGGTCCACTGATCTACAGAATAAGAAGGTGATGGGCTATGAACGCAATAACAGACAACAAGCCGGCGACGGCACCGGTGAAGAATCGTCGACGCATGCCCACCGAGCTGAGCATCTTTTTGGTGCTGATCGGTATCGGCCTGGTGTTTGAACTGTTCGGCTGGATCGTGCGCGACCAGAGCTTCTTGATGAACTCCCAGCGCCTGGTGCTGATGATTCTGCAAGTCTCGATCATCGGCCTGCTGGCTATCGGCGTGACCCAGGTGATCATCACCACGGGGATCGACTTGTCGTCAGGCTCGGTGCTGGCCTTGTCGGCGATGATCGCTGCCAGCCTGGCGCAGACCTCGGATTTTTCCCGGGCGGTGTTTCCTTCCCTGACCGACTTGCCGGTGTGGATCCCGGTGGCGATGGGCCTGGGCGTGGGGCTGCTGGCAGGGGCGATCAATGGCAGCATCATCGCGGTGACCGGCATCCCGCCGTTTATCGCGACCCTGGGCATGATGGTCTCGGCCCGTGGCCTGGCGCGTTACTACACCGAAGGCCAGCCGGTGAGCATGCTCTCGGATTCCTACACGGCCATCGGCCATGGTGCCATGCCGGTGATCATCTTCCTGGTGGTGGCGGTGATCTTCCATATTGCTCTGCGTTATACCAAGTACGGCAAGTACACCTACGCCATCGGCGGCAATATGCAGGCGGCGCGCACCTCGGGCATCAACGTCAAGCGCCACTTGATCATCGTCTATAGCATCGCCGGGCTGCTGGCGGGCCTGGCCGGCGTGGTGGCCTCGGCCCGTGCCGCGACAGGGCAGGCGGGCATGGGCATGTCCTACGAGCTGGATGCGATTGCCGCCGCGGTGATCGGCGGCACCAGCCTGGCGGGCGGGGTGGGGCGCATCACCGGCACCGTGATCGGCGCGCTGATCCTCGGCGTGATGGCCAGCGGGTTTACCTTCGTGGGGGTGGATGCGTATATCCAGGACATCATCAAGGGCCTGATCATCGTGGTGGCAGTGGTGATCGACCAGTACCGCAACAAGCGCAAGCTCAAGCGCTGAGTGAATCCAAGGGCCGACTCAGATCAAATGTGGGAGGGAGCAAGCCCCCTCCCACATTTAGCCCGGGATCAGCCACTTTCAACCGTTTGTCTTCTATATAGCTCCACAAACTTGAATTTCTTGCTATAAACGCACTCCGATGACCGTTCGCCAAGCCCGTCCTGGTGCCTTTGGGGGTTAATTGGGAAAAAATGCCTGTCTTTTCAGTTGCTGCGCTCTCAAGTCGGCCTTAGACTGCCGCCCCTCGTAAATTGAGTGCCGGGTGGCGCTTGAAATGGACGGCGCCCTTCCGAGACCTGCACAGGCCTTGCGGAACGCTCCCTTATTCGCCTTAATGCACGTATTTTTTATAGAGAAATCAATGACAAAGGAAAAGTTGCTGGCCATGCCGGCGGATGACTACATGAATGCCGAACAGCACGCTTTTTTCGAGAAGTTGCTGCAAGACATGAAGGTGGAACACCACGAGCGCATTGAACAGAACCGCATCGCCATTGAAAGCCTGGACACCCCGGCGGACCCGGCTGACGCGGCTTCCGTCGAAGAAGAGCGCACCTGGCTGGTAAATGCCATTGACCGCGACCAGCGTATGCTGCCGCAACTTGAGCGCGCCCTGGAGCGCATCAAGGAAGATTCTTTTGGCTGGTGTGATGACAGCGGCGAGCCGATCGGCCTCAAGCGCCTGCTGATCAGCCCGACCACCAAGTACTGCATCGAAGCCCAAGAGCGCCACGAGCAGATCGACAAGCATCAGCGTCAAGCCTGATGTGCTGAATGGGGGGCCTGCCAGTGAGCTGGCTGCCCCGTCTGCAACAACCTCCCGAGATCATCCGGCCCGCGTCTGGCGCGATGGATTGTTGCTGTTTATGCAATGAAGCTATTCCCAGGATAGCTTTTTCCAACTGGAATAAAACCGTAGCATGGCCAACATTGTTAGGCAGCTAACTAATGCTACGGAGAACTTCCATGCAAAACAAAGTCGATGTGGCCGTGATGATCGGCAGCGGTGTACCTGAGACCCTGCGTGCCTTGGGTCAGAAAGCCTGCTGGGTAGTGTTGCTCAATGGTGAACAGCGCGGCACCGCTTTTGCCAGTCGCGATGAGGCGCAGGAGTGTCAGGCTGCCTGGCAAGCGCTGTTGCGCATGGAACAGTCAGACAGCCTGCATTGAGACCGTGCTAGTGAGATTGATGCAGGCGCTGATTCAACTCATCCACCGGGATGGCCCACTCAGCGTCTTCACGCAGTTCTTCCTTAAGAAACTGCGCCTGTTGGGGCGTCCAGAACGGCGCATCGATCAACTTCACGCCTTCCGGCAACGGATGCGCGACGATGAAGGCATCAATGGCCTCAGGGGTTGAGTCCAGGCCCAGTTGTTCAAACAGGGTTTCGAGCGTGGGGATTGGCGCGTCCATTGGGTACTCCATACAAAGTGAGGATCGTTGTGTATGGGAGGCTTGAGGCGCGTTAGAGTTCTATCGAGGTATCAGGAATTGAGAGCACCCGAATCCACGGCGGTTTTCAGGGCTTTTGCGGCTTCTTTTGCTGCAAAGGCAGCGGCGTCTACAGTCTTGAACCAACGGTCTTTTTCTACCTGGTGCGCGGTCACAGTGGTCAGCGGTGGTTTGGCCCGCATGATAATGACTGCTTGAAACTCTCCGTCTACTTCCCTGGCATCGCCGTGGATAAAAAATTCGCCAATATCAAATTCCGTCACGTATAGCCTTCCCTTCAAGGTAACTGCACTGATGAAACCTGACCCGCACGGGGCAAACTTCAATGGACGGGCCAGTATGGCAGTTGTTGAGGGGCGCAGGCGCAGTAAAGTCACCCAGGTGACGAAACGAGTCCCCCGCAAAGGGCATGCAGCCTGGCTTCAAGCATTTTGGCCAATTCACAGGCTTTATTGTGGTCGCTGCGAAACCCCTTGATCCTGCCACTGGGCACTTCAAGAATGTGGAAAAAGTTCTTTCCGGCCGGTACCACTTGGTAAATAACCGAATGGGAGTACCCATCAAGGTTATGCAAGCAGTAGTATTGGCGTTCGTCTGGACATGATGAACGAGTGTGGAAGGACGTAGCATTGTGTTGACGTCGTTGCATGCTCAGCTCCTGTCGATCGATCTTGTTAGCCTGTGTTTGGCGTTTCGGGTGGTTTTGACCCGGCTTGCTGTTTTAGTATTGTCGTCGGTAGTTCGCAACTGGTTCCATGCCCGTGTATTTTTTTGTTTCGGGTGTCGGAAAGTGCACTTTTGACTGGGTTATTCTCTGAAGTTGGTCGACTCGTATTCTCGGGTCGTTGAACCTGTGATTTGCTGTGCCACCGGCTGACCTTGCTTTAGGTCCACCGCGGCTGGGTGTACGAGTCCTGCGGGTTATCTTCAGGTTTTTGATGAATGTGTGATCGTGCCGTAACGGCCGTTTTTTTGTGCTGCCCGCTTCGGCGGCCAGCGCTTTCTTGATGTGGGGGCGTTTCCTTGGCAGTCAGTAATCTGGATATGCACGCGTTATTCGTGCTGGGTGATTTGCGCGCAAAGTTGGTCAAACAGTTTCAATCCCGGTTTGTCTACGTCACTGAACAGACGCCGGAAGGCATCTACATCGCCGAGATCGATACCGAAGCGGCACTGGTCGTGGATGACAAGCCACGCCTGGAACTCAAGGTGGGCGACCATTTCCGTGCGGCTGTTTTACCCAGCCGCGAAGGTGGAAAGTTCGAACTCAAGTTTCGCGATATCAAGTTGACCGTTTACGGCCTCGGCGACTACGCCTTTGTATCGTCGAACGAAGGCCAGGGCATTGTGTTCAAGGAAGGCCATAGCGTGATGCTGGTATTTGCCGCCCATGAACAATTGCAGGAAGGGCTGACCAAAACCCTCAAGGCCGTGACGGGCAAGGCCGCCAAGTGGCGCAAGGGTGAACTGGTGACGTTCAAGGCCAGCGAATAACCGATAAATACGCTGTGCACCTTTGTCTTTCGGAACCTCTACTACAGTTGAGTTGACTTAACTATTCAGAGGCTTCGCGCATTAGCGGCAAAGCCGTTTGCCATGACTGAGAGAACGCGAGGTGCAAAGGCATGAGAGGATTGAAGTCACTGCTGGCAGCGTCGCTGACGGCCCTGAGTCTGTCACTGCCGGTATCGGCTGCACAGGCACCGGTGCATTTTGCCGACCTCAACTGGGAAAGCGGCAGCCTGATCACCGAAGTACTGCGCTTTATCGTCGAAAAGGGTTATGACTTGCCCACCGACACCTTGCCTGGCACCACCATCACCCTGGAAACCGCCCTGGCCAAGAACGACATCCAGGTGATCGGCGAAGAGTGGGCGGGCCGCAGCCCTGTTTGGGTCAAGGCTGAAGCCGAAGGCAAAGTGGTAGGGCTTGGAGACACAGTCAAAGGCGCCACTGAAGGCTGGTGGGTGCCGGAATACGTGGTCAAGGGCGACCCGTCCAGAAACCTCAAGGCCCTGGCGCCGGACCTGAAGAGCGTACAGGACCTGGTGCGCTACAAGGATGTATTCAAAGACCCGGAATCCCCGGGCAAGGGGCGCTTTCTCAACAGCCCCATCGGCTGGACGTCCGAAGTGGTCAACAAACAGAAGCTCAAGGCCTATGGCCTGGACGACACTTATGTGAACTTCCGCAGCGGCTCGGGCGCAGCGCTGGATGCCGAGATTGCCTCGTCGATCCGCCGGGGCAAGCCGGTGCTGTTCTATTACTGGTCACCCACCCCGTTGATGGGGCGCTATAAATTGATCCAGCTGGAAGAACCGCCGTTTGATGCCGATGCATGGAAGACCCTGACCGACGCGGACAACACTGACCCCAAGCCTACGCGCTCGCTGGCATCCAAATTGAGCATTGGCGTATCGACGCCGTTCCAGCAGCAATATCCGCAGATCACCCAGTTCTTCGAAAAAGTCGAGTTCCCCATCGAGCCGCTTAACAAGGCCCTGGCGAAGATGAGCGAAAACCACACCGCGCCACGGGACGTGGCCCAGGCGTTCCTCAAGGAGCACCCTGAGGTGTGGAAGGCGTGGTTGACGCCGGATGTAGCCCAGAAGGTTGAGGCGAGTCTCAAGTAACCGATAGTCTTAATGTGGGAGGGGGCTTGCTCCCGATAGCGGTGTATCAGCTTGCATATGCATCGACTGAACCACCACTATCGGAAGCAAGCCCCCTCCCACAGTTGACTGCATTTCAGGCTCAGAACTTGGTTTGCACCGCTACCTCAAACGTTCTCGGCGAACCCAGGTAATACGCCGGCGACACATGCGCAAACTCGGCATACACCTCATTGGTCAAGTTGCGCACGCGCGCGGTCACCGAGGTGCGGGCGTCGAGCTTGTAGCGCAGGAACGTACCGAACAGCGTGTAAGCCGGCACTGTCTGGGTGTTGGCATAATCGACATACACCTGGTCGACATAGCGCGCATCCACCCCCCCTTGCCAATCCTCTGAGAAGTCGTAGGTCAACCACAGGTTGCCCACGCGCTTGGGCACATTGGTCGGCGTATTGCCTTTGCGCGATACCACGGCGCCGCTGGCAACTTTGTCATTGAATTCATCGTACTCGGCATCCACCCAGGCAAAGTTGCCTTCGGCCAGCAGCCTTGGCGTGATGCGCAGTGAGCTGGCCAGTTCGATACCCTTGGACGACTGCGCGCCCACCGGGATGCTGTTGGTGGGGTCCTGTGGGTCGGTGACGGCAAAGTCTTCGCGTTCGATCTTGTAGACGGCGACCGTTGCCGAGCCGCGACCGTCCAGGTAATCGAACTTGCTGCCGATCTCCCACTGCTTGCCGGTGGATACGTCGAACACCTGGGTGGTGGTATTGGGCTGTTCGACGGCGGTGCTGTATTGCACATAGACGTTGGCCGACGGAACAAACTGATAGGTAAGCCCCACACGGCCGGTTACTGGCTCCCAACTGCGCTTGAAGTGCCGAGGGTTGGTAGCGGTGATTGTGCGGTGGCTGGTCACGTCCAGGTCGATGGCGTCATAACGCAGGCCGGTCAGCAGTGACAGCTTGTCCGTGAGCCCCAGGCGGTTTTCCACGAACAGTGCCTTGGTGGTGACCTGGTTGGTCTTGTCCTTGATGAAGCCCGGTCGGGTGCCGGGGATGTCATAGAAGTGTCCCGGGTTGTAGTTGTTCGGGTCGACGGTACTTTGACCCGATACGTTCAAGGGGCTATTGGTGGTGCTGTTGATCTTGTACTCAAAACCGCCAGACCAAGTGGTGGAGAGGCCGAACACGCCGGTGTCATGGCGCAGTTCAAACTGGTTGCCGTTCTGTTCGCCCTGATGCCGCACCTGATAGGCCGTGGAGCGGTTAACGGCGCTGTTGTCGGCGTTGTACTGGTAGGTCTCCAGGTTGCGGTAATCGCGCTGGCTGTCGAGGTGGTAGAGGGTATTTTTCAGCGTGGTGCTGTCGTTGATCCGATAGTCGATGATCGAGCGGGCCCAGATTGTACGCTGCTCATAACGTCCGTCGGCGACGTTGTAGTTGTTGAAGCGGTTGTGCTTGTCGATCTTCAGTTCGCCGGCCTTGGGATTGAGCACCGGTGTGCCCCAATACGGGCTGTCTTCATGCTCATCCTGATATTCCAGGGCCAGGGTGTGGGAAAGGTTGGGCGTGAGGTCGCTGAGGAGGGAAAACGCCACGCTCCAGGCATCCCGTTGAGCGCGGTCGATGTGGCTGTGGTTGGTGTTGCGGCTCACATCCAGTCGCGCGTAATGCTGCACGTCGGCGCCGGGCTCGGTCAGCGCGTGATTAAGGCCGAAGGCCATGCCGGCGGTCTCGTAGCTGCCGTAGGTCAGTTGGCCTTCTGCGGCCTGTTCTTCACGGGTCGCCAACTTGGTCACGTAATTGAGCGAGCCGCCCACGGAGCCGGCGCCGTTGATCAGGGAGGAGGGGCCGCCGACCAGTTCCACACGGTCGTAGATCCACGCATCCACCGGCCGCGCCAGGCCTGTGGCGACATTGATGCCGTTGAACATCTGGGTGATCTGGCTGCTGGTAAACCCGCGGTACGAGACAAAACCACCAAACCCGGGCGGCGCGCTGGCGCTGACGCCGGGCAGGGTATTGGCCGCCTCGCGAAAGGTCCTGGCGCCACGGCGCTCGATATCGTTGCGGTTGGCAATGGCCACCGAGGCCGGGGTTTCCCGCACGCTCAGGCCCAGGCGCGAGGCCATGCCGCTGGATTGATCCAGAGCCAGGCCGGGCTCAATGTTTTGATCACCTTCAATGGTGGTCGGCGCCAACTCAAGGGCGCAGGCGCAAACGGGCAGGCAGCCGAACAGGCCCGCCAACAGGGGTAGATGTTTCATGGTTGAATCCTGAAAACTTGGCTTGAAAACAACGCACAGCCACCGGTCCTTCCTCTCGGAAACGGTCGGCAATGCAGATCAGAAAGCGCAGGGATCAGGCGTAGGCAGGTGGCGCACGCGGGTTAGCCGTGGGCCAGGTGAAACGGGCAGGAATATCCGCGGCGAGCACCACCGCAGCAGGTGGCGCATGGGGTTGTGGCAGTACCGCCACATTCAGATGGGAGTTGAGCGCAGGCCCCATGCCGCCGGTAGAACACAGCGGGCAACCAAAGGCCTTCGACAGGGTTGGCAGACTTTCATCCGTGGAATTGCTGGGCAGGGGCGCCTGGGTGCGCGGGTCCACCGTACAGAACTGGCCGCTGATGCCGTTGAGCTGCATCCCCACCATCTGCCCATGACCAATGCTGCAGGCGAATACATTGAACAGGACGCAGCAGTAGAGCATCCAGGCAATGAGCGAGCGGTCGGCACGGGCGAGTTTCATGGGGCGGCACTTTAACATCAGCCGCCGACGAAATGCCTGCAAAAAATCTCAGGGCGACTATCCTGATTCCCACATTTTTCGGGAGCGTCCGCCATGAGTTTTGTCATTGCGCGATGGATTGTCGGGGTTTTTACCTTTATCAGCATGGTGCATCTTTACTGGGCGGCTGGCGGCAAATTCGGCAGCCTGGCGGCGATTCCGCAACTGCCTGGCGAATTTGCCAGCGGGCCGCGACCGGCTTTCAAGCCGTCGGCGCTGGGCACCTTTCTGGTCGCGATGGGGCTGGTAGCGATTGCCTTGCTGGTTTGCCTGCGCGCCGGGCTGTATTTCTCGCCGGTGTCCCATGGCGCGTTGCAGTGGGGCATCAGTGCGATTGCGGTGCTGATGTTTGCCCGGGCGATTGGCGATTCGGAGCTGGTAGGTTTTTTCAAGAAGGTCGGCAACTCTCGGTTTGCACGCCTGGATACGTACCTGTACTCGCCGTTGTGCCTGGTGTTGGGTGCCGGGTTGTTGGTGGTGGCCTGGACCTGATGGTCTCGGCGCCATACCTGTGGCTAGGGAGCTTGCTCTCGTGACGGTCGGACAGCCAGCACATATCTACCTGACAAATCGAGATCCAAATGTGGGAGGGGGCTTGCTCCCGATGGCGGCCTCAGGGCCGACCAGGATGTTGGATCAGACTGAGTACATATCCGTAATTAAGTTACGGTCA